>NZ_JARMMC010000039.1:0-25170 GCF_036216745.1 Fictibacillus sp. B-59209
CTAGCGCCAAGAGGCTCACCGCACGCCCCGTGGAAAGCGAGCAGCCTGGAGCGGAGATCAACAGCTACCAGACTTCTTGGACAGCCCCTTATTGCTCTTTACTCGTATTTCTGAAGTTCGTTTACCGTCACGAACTTGTAGCCTTTTTTGCTCAGAGCAGACAGTGTTTTATCAATCGACTCCAGCTCATTGCCGGTTTTGTCATACATCGGATGGAACAGAATGATCGAGCCCGGTTTTACATTTTTCGTAACATAACGAACCTTATCCGAAACAGACGTATAGTACGTATCTGGTTCGAGGCTCCACGTGATCGTATCCATGTGCAATTTATTAGTATAGTAAGGCAGTCCGATCAGCTTCTTACCGTTAGGCGGCCGGAAGTCGATCGTCCCTTCATAACCCGTCTGGCGGATCAGCGCATTCGTTTTCTTCAGTTCCTGCTTGATAAAGGAAGGCGACTTGAACACCATCCGGTTATGGGAATAGGTATGATTGCCGATCTGATGGCCAGCTTGTGCAAGCTTCTTCCCTTCCGCCATGTTCTTCCGAAGTTCGTTTCCAATCAGAAAAAAGGTCCCTTTGGCGTGGTATCGTTCCAGTACCGGCAACAGCTTATCCACCTTGTTTGTAGGACCGTCATCAAACGTGACCGCGACCGCTTTTTGCTTCGTTTCAACATGGCTTGTCAGCCCGCCGAACAACTGGAAATTGCGGGCGTTCATTAATTTATAGGTGCCGAATAATATAAAAATGATAACGAGAAGTACAGACACGGTGATTCCTATTCGTTTTTTCATGATAATCCTCTGTGTTTTTGCTTTTATTATAGCAAACTTCAAAAAAGACCTCTCAGGACCCTCTTTCCCGGTGATTGATATACCCTGATGGAATTTTACTTGCGGTTCGACATCGTTTACTTGCGAAAGTTCATCCATTACTTGCAGTTCGACACCAATTACTTGCGGAAATGCTTCCGTTACTTGCGATTCGACAAGATTTACTTGCAAAACATGTCATTTTCAAAAAAAGAGTATCACCACAAAGCCAACAAACAAAGCACCCATCTGCTTCATCCAGACGGGTGCTTTTTGATTTGATAGTAAAGCTTTTCTGCTTTGTAATTGGCATCGGCCGAGGTTTGAATATAATAAAGAAAAAGAACAGTAAGACAGAAAACTGCAACTCCAACATAATTAATAACGTTGGATTACACTCTCTATGATTTCTACCTGTTCTATTGATGGGGACATGCGCTAACACCGATGTCACTTCTTTTCATATAAGCTATCTAAATAGATTCGTCTTCGCCAGATCGATCAGATCGTCTCCCTTGCCGTTGAGCACGGTTTTGAGCATCCAGAGCGTAAATCCGTGCGCCTGTTCGAACTCGATTTTTGGCGGCAGAGCTAATTCCTGACGGTTGACGACCACATCAAGCAGCACGGGGCCATTATGTTTAAACGCTTGTTTAACGGCACCCTCCAGGTCACCCGGGTCTTCAACACGTATACCCTGGATCCCCATGCCTTCGGCGATTGCGGCATAGTTGGTTTGTCCAAGGCCCGTACCGGTTTCCAAGTATCCCGCCGCTTTCATTTCCAGCTCCACAAAGGCAAGTGCCTCATTGTTGAACACGACAACCTTTACCGGCAATTGATGCTGCTTGATGGTCAAAAGATCCCCCATCAGCATCGAGAGGCCGCCATCCCCGGAAAGAGCGATGACTTGATTCTTTCTTTTTGAAACCTGTGCCCCTATCGCTTGCGGCATCGCGTTAGCCATCGTGCCATGATTGAACGAACCCAACAGCCGGCGTTTACCGTTCATCTCCAGATAACGCGCCGCCCATAAGGATGGGCTTCCCACATCACAGGTAAAAATGGCATCCTCAGCAGCGAGGTCACTGACCACTTTTGTTAAATACTGCGGATGGATGGGTGTCTTCCCTTTTTTCCCGGTGGCCAATTTGTCCAGATCTTTGCGCACTTTCGCATAGTCCTTCACATGCTTGTCCAGATGACTCGTGCTTTTCTTTACTTTTATTAACGGAAGCAGCGACTCCACCGTATGCTTCACATCCCCACATAGCCCATAGGTTAACGCAGCCCGTCGGCCAAGGTGCTCCGCCCGGATATCGACCTGTAAAATAACGGCCTTCTCCGGGAAGAACTGGCGATAGGGGAAATCGGTCCCGAGCATGAGAAGAACATCGCAGTCCATCATGGCATGATAACCGGAAGAATAGCCGATGAGCCCCGTCAGTCCAACAGAGTAAGGATTGTCGTACTCCAGATGCTCCTTCCCTCTGAGCGCGATGACCATCGGAGATTTCAGCGCATCACAAAGCGCCATCACCTCGGTATGCGCTCCTTCACACCCCGCTCCGCACAACAGCGTTACTTTCTTCCCTTTATTCAAGTAATCGGCAAGCCTTTGCAGCTCGTTTTCCGATGGACGGATGACTGGTTCTGTCACGTGAATGACTTGTTCCGGCACAGTCTGTTCATCATGAAGAGAAGCCACATCCCCCGGCAATACAATCACTGAAACGCCTTTGCGGCCGATGGCATGCTGCATCGCCATCGTGACCATGCGCGGCATCTGCTCCGGACGAGTCAGTACCTCGCAATAATGGCTGCAATCCCTGAACAGCATCTCCGGACGGGTCTGCTGAAAGTATTCTCCGCCGAGCTCATTGCTTGGAATGTGCGCCGCAATGGCCAGCACCGGAATCCGATTTCGATGGCAGTCGTACAATCCATTAATCAGATGCAGGTTACCTGGACCGCTGCTTCCCGCACAGACGGCGATACTATTGCTTAAAATCGCATCCGAACCTGCAGCAAAGGCCGCTACCTCTTCATGGCGAACCGAGATCCATTCAATTTTTCCGGAACGGCGGATGGAATCCAGCACCGCGTTCAGTGAATCGCCCACAATCCCGTAGATCCGCTCAATTCCAGCATGTCTCAACGAATCGACCAGTAGATCAGCAACGGTTTTCTTCATTATGTAGTCTCCTTTTTAGTTATTGCCTCAATCCTCTTCCATATTATCCCTTGTGTTAGCGGGAATATTCGGAGGTTTGAGCGTAAAGCTTCCCTAAAAGAGGTCTACCCTGACGTTTGCTTAAGGAAACCTTCGTTAAGGTGTTCTATTGTGACAAATGACCGGGTAATAATGGATCATGCTATTCTGGAAAATAAATCTAAAATACCTGTTGTAATTTTAATGTAATCACTGTAACATAAATGTAACATATCAATGACCGACTAAAGTTCGCATTCTATCATTAATCAAAAAAAGAAAAGGAGTCTTTATGAAAAAATCAATTTTCCGCCTAACCATGGTTACCATTGCTATTGCCTTGATTGCTTCCGTATTTTTTGTGAATAGTGAAGCAAAGGCCGCATCCGTACTGACAGCTTTTGTAAATGTTAAAACATCGCTGAATGTCAGAAATGCTCCAAGTGAGAAAGCCACAATCATCGGCTCTTTAAAATCCGGCGCCACCGTATCCGTTTATTCAAAAACCAAATCCGGCTGGTCTGAAATCCGCTACAAAAGCAAGAAGGCTTATGTCTCTACCAAGTATCTTAAATTTTTCACGGGTGTAACGATCAGTAAGCATCAGTATAAAAATACAAAGGCTGTGTCCTATCCTCAAGTGAAGGGACTAAAAAGCAAAAAAGCTCAGGATAAAATCAACGCCGCTCTGCTGAGCCATGCGAAAGAATCGTATAATGAATATTTACAATTGCTGAAAGATGAAAAGGAAATTCAGGGAGATAAAATGTGCAAGGAATATCCTTTTTCCTGTGATTATGATTACTCATCCAGTTATTCCGTAAAATACAATGATGGCAAGCAGCTGAGTATCCTTTTTCAAGACTATGAATATACCGGCGGTGCACACGGTATGTCATCCCTCGAAGGGTATAACTTTACGATCAGCGACGGCAAAGAATTGAAACTGAACAACATTCTTACAAGTGATGCGAAATACAAAGCCGTACAAAAATATGCGTATAACTATATGAAAAAGCATAAAGATATTTTTTATGTAACCAGCCAAAGTGATGTGAACATAAAACGTGATGCCCAGTTTTATTTTAACTTTAACGGCATTACCTTAAAATTCGGGGAGTATTCTGTTGCCCCTTATGCAGCAGGAACTCCAACAGTAGACATACCCAGGTCTGTGTACAAATAAAAAATTCTTAGGAGAAGGGATATGCCCTTCTCCTTTTTTAATTTCTTTAGGTCCAGCAGGTGAGTCCTAAAGCTGATTGATTGTACTAGTGACTCATCAACAGTCTGGCCATAGGAAGCGAATCAGACTAATCACTATAATATAATTGATAATACTCCATGTTTGTCCATTGCGGTTCGTCAGCTCACCGCATCCTATAATGTATCAACTATAAGGAGGTAAGCTATTGTCACCTCGAACAAATGATGTAGTCCTTATTGTGTTTGAAAGCGTTCCAAGAACGAGACGATTTCGAATTTCTGATTTTGCCATCATCGGCAGTGCAGGCCGATGTAGGGAGTTTCTAAAAATAGGGGAAGATGTAGTACATGCTGAAAGTTGTCTTTTAAGAAATAACTTTCGGGTCGTTTTTGAAAGTTCAAATATTCTGCTTTTCGTTCGTAATTAAACATGGCAGCTTTTACGGAAAGTGACTACGTCCCATTTATTTAGGCCAATCAAGAGAAATCTGTACAGTGGTAATATTATTTCTTTAACTACTGGTCGCGATTCTTTAATCAGAATCGCTTTTCTTTTTGAATTAAAGAATATCAACGGTCTGATTGGTCGGCCCAAGTATCGCAAATCACTGCTGGCCGTTATGGATGCTTCTCGTTCTTGAAACAGTACGAATTTATGTACCTTTGATATAATGTTTGATAAGTTTAAACTTAGAGGTGACTTATGAACTATTCAGATGAAAAAATTACCGAAGGACATATTTTTTATAGTTTTAATGAAGAAGATACTTATCTAGAAAATTTAATATCTTATATACTCTCTGGCCTAGAGAACCATCAAATTATTCTAGTTATTGAAAACATGAAAGTTCTTCCCAAATTAAAAGAGAAGATTAACGTGTTATTAACCAAAGAACAACTAACATATGTGCGAATGGTTAATAATTTTGATTATTACCTTTCAAACGGAGATTTTAATACAACTACAATAGTGAACCACTTTGAAAGTGATTTATCCGCTTTAAAGAATCGCAATTCACCTATTCGGACTTGGGCACATGTTGAATGGTATTCCTCTGAACCGGATGCTGAGTTGCTCAACGATTTTGAAACAATCGCAGATGAATTTGTCTTACAGAAAAATACACTGTCGGTATGTGCATACCCTTCTGAACGTTTAACTTCTGAATTGAGCACTCTTTTAAGACAAGCACATAAATATTTTATGACAGATAACAATTTCTCGCTGTCCTCTTTGTATAATAGAACATCTTCTTAAAAAAACAGTATTAAAATTTAACTTAATTATGTTATTTGTGGCTTATTGCTAAAGGGGTTGCTAAGGTAACTCGAAAAAAAACGACGTGCCCACTCGCACATCGTCTTTACCATTAAATCAACAGCTGAAACAGTGTCTTGTCTTTATTCACTTCCTGATACGCAAAGCCCTTTCGGTTCATGCGCTGGATCAGCTCCGGATAATCCTCTTTATGCTTCAGCTCGATGCCGACCAGCACCGGCCCGGTTTCTTTGTTATTTTTCTTCGTATATTCAAACCTGTTGATGTCATCTTCCGGTCCGAGCACTTCATCCAAAAACTCACGAAGCGCACCGGCACGCTGAGGAAAATGAACGATGAAATAATGCTGCAAACCCTCGTAGATCATGGAACGTTCCTTGATCTCCTGCATACGGCCAATATCATTGTTGCCGCCGCTCACGATACATACTACTGTTTTTCCCTTAATTTGATCGGCATACTCATCAAGAGCAGCGAGAGAAAGAGAGCCGGTCGGCTCAGCGACAATCGCGTTTTGATTGTACAGCGCCAGCAGCGTGGAACATACTTTTCCTTCTGGTACAACAACAATGTCATCCAGAATCTCCTGACAGATCTGGTACGTGATCGCCCCGACATTTTTTACAGCCGCGCCGTCGACGAACGGGTCGATGCGGTCGAGACATACATGTTTTCCCTGAAGCATGCATTCATTCATCGCCGGTGCACCCGCTGGTTCAGCACCGATCACCTTCGTTTGCGGAGAAACACTCTTCAAATACGTTCCGATTCCGGCAGCAAGTCCTCCGCCTCCGATCGGAACAAACACATAATCAATGTTCTCGTCGCAGTCGTTTAAAACCTCCACTGCCACAGTGCCTTGACCCGCGATCACATCCTCATTATCATATGGATGGATGAACGTCCGATTTTCGGCTTGGCTGCAAACGATTGCTTCTTCATACGCATCATCAAATGTATCCCCGACTAAAACGATCTCCACATGTTCTCCGCCAAAAAACTTCACCTGATTCACTTTTTGCTTTGGTGTTGTCGTAGGCATAAAGATCTTCCCTTTGCTTTTCAGCAGATGACAGGAATAAGCGACACCTTGTGCGTGGTTTCCTGCACTCGCACACGTGATGCCGTTCTCAAGCTCCTGCTGGCTCAGCTTTTTGATCCGATTGTACGCACCGCGGATCTTAAAGGAACGGACGACCTGCAAGTCCTCCCGTTTCAAATAGAGTTTACAGTCATACTGTGCGGACAAAAGCGGATTAAACTGCAGCGGCGTATGGAGGACCACATCTTTGATTCGTTGATTGGCGATCATGATGTCTTCGACGAGCACCGTTTTTTGCTGTTGCTGTACCTGTTCCATGTTCCTCTTCCTTCCTATAATCATTTTTTTAAAATGGCTGTTTTCGTAACCTTTGCTGCTCTTGGGAGTGGTTGATGAAGGTCATTACAAAAATGTTCCCAAAGCAACAATCTTTTAGAAAAGAGCCTTTTCAATAAAAAAAATCTCATTTTTTTACTCCAATAAAAAAACTCCTCCCTTAATAGGGACGAGTCAGCTCGCGTTACCACCCTAGTTCCGAAGCAAAAAACTCCGGCACTTTAGTCAAAAAGACTTGTTAACGGACTACCCGACAAAGCTTACTCTCATTTCAGCTTTGTATCTCAGAGATGATTTTCAGATAATGTTTGTTCATCGGCTCCCACCACATCCGACTCTCTTTGGAACAAAAATATTATCCTACTGTTCTCGTCATCGACTTTCGTGTTAGATTTTAAAACTAAGATTAACAGCTTCAAAATGCCACGTCAACAAATTTATTGTAAATTTAGAATATTCTTTTTATGAAAGCGCAACCAATAGAAATCCAATAAAAAAAGCCACCTAAAAAGGCAGCTGGGTCTTAAAGTATTGCACCTAATTATGCTTTTCCATTGTACTCATGATACTTAAGAGTGCTGTGATCTGCCTTTCACGGACAGCTGGTCATTTTCAGCGACCAGCTCGGCTTCGATGTGAGAGACCTTCGAAGACTCACCCATACGCCAGTAGGTGATGAAGCTTACGGCAATGCAAGCAGCTACGTAGAAGTAGAAGAGCGACTCGGCTCCAATGCTCTTCAGCCATAACGCGATGAACTCCGCCGTCCCGCCGAACACAGCGACAGTGAGTGCGTAGGGGAAACCCACGCCAAGGGCACGGATTTCTGTCGGGAATAACTCGGCTTTCACGATCGCATTGATGGAAGTGTAACCGGTGACAATGATGAGACCCACCATCATGAGCAAGAAAGCAACGATAGGGTTCTTCATCTGCTCCATGATCATAAACAGCGGCACAGTCAGCAATGTACCAAGGATACCGAAACTGATCAATAGAGGGCGCCGTCCTATACGGTCAGACAGCATGCCGGCAAGCGGTTGAAGCACGACGAATACCAGCAGAGCAATAAAGTTGATCCAGCTGACGACCTCCTTTTGGAGGCCCACAGTATTCACCATAAATTTCTGTAAATACGTCGTGTAGGTATAGAAGGCTACGGTTCCGCCGAGCGTTAGTCCGACCACTGTCAGCACTGCCTTAGGGTGTTTCATTAAAGCCTTAACGGTCCCTGCGTTCGCCCGGTTTTCAGAACCCATTTTTTCGAACTGCTCCGATTCGTCCATCGTGCGGCGCAGCCACAATACAGCCAATGCTCCCATTGCTCCAATGACGAACGGAATACGCCAGCCCCAGGACATCATATCGGATTCGCTGAGCACTTGCTGGAGGATGATCTGAACACCCAGAGCCACTAACTGTCCGGCAACAAGTGTCACGTACTGGAAGCTCGAGTAGAAGCCGCGGCGACCGGAGCTGGCCATCTCGGACAGATACGTTGCCGAGGTTCCATACTCTCCACCTAACGACAACCCTTGTAGCAGGCGGGCGAGAATCAGAATAATAGGTGCTAGTATACCAATGGTGCTATAACCTGGGGTACAGGCAATGATCAGAGACCCACCGGCCATGATGGTGATGGAAAGCGTCAGCGCTGCACGCCGGCCATGTCGATCGGCGTAGCGGCCCATCAGCAGACTCCCAATCGGCCGCATCAGGAATCCGACGGCGAAGATCGCCGCAGTGTTGAGCAGTTGGCTGGTCGGGTCTCCCTTAGGGAAGAAATTTGCAGAGAAATACACGGCAAAAGCAGAATAGACGTACCAGTCGTACCATTCGATCAGATTTCCAACCGAACCCTTGAAGATGTTTCCCGTAATGCGCCGCGTCTTTGCGCGATCAATAGATTGAGACATTGTTAAATCCTCCTCACGATGTGCCAGTGTTAGACACTCGGTTTATTGACTCCGTCAACACTCACAAGCTTTGAAACTACCGGAAACCGCTTTCTTTTTTGGCTTTGCTAAAGCATATTGTTGATTTTCTTTCCAAGTGGGGCATCGCATACTGATGATTGAAAGAGGCCCTCAAGTTTTTTATACGGCTGTTTTGTGAAACAAATGAAGCGCCTGAAAAGCAGAAGAGAGTAAGCTTGCTTATACCCTTCTGCTTTTCACAAGGCGATTCAATCACACCCCACTAGAAAACAACAACATTAATTAACAGAGCTTCTTTTTTAAAACTATACCATTTATCATTCGACAGCAACAGACAGATTGGAATGTAAAACCTGTTAATTTACATCGATAAGAGAAAAGACCCCCACAGCTAAATCGCCTCTCCCCCATGAAAATATTGCCAAATTCTTTTATGTAATGATACACTTCCCATGTAACAATAAATTTAGATTATATATTCGAGGAGGAGATGACTTTGAATCGAATTGGCTTGCTCCTAAACGTGCTAGATACAACCTTCGACAAGGAGAGTTGGTATGCACCGTTCAAACATGCATTAGAAGGAATCACGGCAGAACAGGCTAACTGGAGACCAACTGGAGAGGCAACTAAAACAATTTGGGAGAACGTTAATCATCTCATTTATTACAAAGAGAGACTTGCAGCAAACATGGAAGGCCGTGAATGGCCACATAATCTCGACGGTAATGAAACCTTCTATCTCACCGAACAATCAAATGACGATAAGGAATGGAAGAAAGTCGTTGAACGTGCCGAAAACGTACAACGCAGTTTAAGACAGATACTGAGTAAAACTTCCGTCGAAGAGCTTGACCAAAATTCCCTTGAGGGAAAGTTACTGGACATAATGCTTCATGACGCTTACCATACAGGCCAAATTATTCAAATCAGAAAAATGCAAGGATCCTGGCCTTCCCACCGCTGACCCGAACGAAAAAACAAAAAGACTCCGCTTTGAGATTTGGATTATTTTATCTGGTATTCCAATAAAATGAAATTGGATCATATGATGAAGTGACTCCATTTATAAAAATTCCAAAATAGTTTATAAATAAATTTTCCTAATAAACGTAAGATATTTTTCTTCTTGCGCTTTTTCTATTAAATTGAGATTTTTATTACCTAAAATTAAAGAACTGTTCATGAACAGCTTCAACAGGTTCTTCAATCGCTTCCTCTTGCGTGATGTCTTTATGTAATAAGGAGATTGTTCTCCTTTTTCCACTAACCTGCCATTTAGTTCAATAAAAAAGCCACCTGTGATGGCAGCTACTTTAAGTATTAATGTATACCTTTTTTCAACGAACCTGCACTTTAACTTGGAAAAGGATACATATTCCTTTATTATCCAAAATAAAGAAGCACCCTATTAATTGGATGCCTCTAGATAAAACTTAATAAGATTCATTTCATTCTTCTTATTTATTAATTCTCCTCTTTTAATAAAATAAACATAACTGTTTATATATAAAGTTTGTCCTATTGTAATATCTTCGCTGGAAACAAATAATGACAGGGCTTGTCCATTTCCTTCAAAAATTCTTTGGTTCTCAAACATTAGTTCATAGTTGTAGTCATTAATAACCATCAACTCCCCAATTTGAGATTTATACCCTAAATATTCTGGAACCTCACCCTTTGTAATAAACTGAACCTACTGTACGTCTAAATAATGCTGCAGAACCCTTGGCGGGAAATATTTCAGGGGCAGGGGTCTTAAGGATACAATAGTGGAGGGAGAAAGGATCGAATCCTGTTGTGCCTGTTTTAGACAGTTGTACATCGCTTTGCCGCCAACTGAATTGGCAGAATGAATAGTGATGCGGTTAGCAAATCGTTTTTCTTCCACCATCATTTGAACAAGCATTAATCCATTCCTGTCTTTATTTACTAAATCGTGATCCAAAGAAAGATGTTCGATAGTGCAATTTCGCAGCAGCTCTAAACACTCGTCAATCGTCTCCGTTAAAACATAGCCTTCAGGTGCAGTCCGGTAGTCATCTAAGAAAACGCTAATATTACCCATTTCAGACTCCTTCCCTTATAAAGGGGTGACTAAGAGAAGTCGAAAATCCCTAGATAAATAGATCTTAAATAGATCTTGAATCAACCTTAACATAGATTCTGTTTGAATTGCACATAAACGACTTTAAAAGCTAATATTTGACAAACATTTCATGATTAAGAAGAGGATTTAGTTTAATCGAGAAATATCAATGACTTTGCTAGAGAACTTTTGATGTGATCCAGTTGGAGCCTTCCTTGTCCTGCGGGACTAGCGTGACAGTTGAGACTCCCGCCGGTGCTTGCACCAAGAGGCTCACCGCACGCCCCGCGGAAAGCGAGCAGCCTGGAACGGAAATCAACAGCTTACAGACTTCTTGGACAGCCCCGCTTAAACTGCATGATTGGCATTTACTTTTTTTCCATTACTGCAAAGTAATTTTCTTCACTATCTGCAAAGTTAAATACTCTGCCAGAAGGCATATTTACAATTTCTCCGACAGTGACATTTTTATTTGATAAGTCGCTACGTAATTGATCGAAATTTTCCGAGAAAAACATTAAAGAAGGTGTACCAAGATTTAATTCAGGCGACATTTTTGCAACGAATTCCTTACTGTGCAGAATAATACTTGTTTCTGCATCCTTTGTTGGAGCAATTTCAATCCATCTCATTCCCTGACCGTTATCTTCTTCAGAAATTACACTAAATCCTACTTTTTCTGTCCAAAAATCCACTGCCTCATCTTGGTTATTTACATACAGCATAATTTGACCGACTTTATTAATCATTTATTTCACTCCCTTGTCCACTTTCTTAATAATAAATTATCATATATTGCACTTGCATCACCCCCCCCCCCCGATTTCAAATAATTTTTTTCGTTTTGAACCCTTATGATTTCAACTACTCTTTCAACACGAACTGTGGTATACTATTTAAGCGATGAGCTAATTTGCATAAGACGAGATTGACGCGCCTTTAAGGCAATGCACTATGTGGAGTGCTGTCTCTCGCCGCAAAACGCACAAAAAAGATGTCCTATTGGGCATCTTTTTTTTAATGAACAAGGTGCACTCAAGAAAATGAAATTTACGTTCAAAAAGAAAAGCTTCCATCAGGGGCAGCTTTTAAGAAGAATTACAATAAAAATTAAAACTTATACCTTTATATTCATTAATAAAAAAGTAAGCCCCCTCCGAGGACTTACTCATTCCCTTCAAATTTCTACGACCTCATGCTCCCTCGCCGAAAGATATGCCGCTTCAACAATCTTTGTTGCCGCCACCCCGTCCCAAGCAGTGGCCAGCTCTGTCGGATTTTTCCGTATCGTCTCAACAAATGCATTCATCATATGAAGATATTCAAAGTCACCAAAGTTATGATGAATCGTTTTCGTGCTGTTATGCTGAATGATGTTCTGGGCATACGCTTTTAAGTCGATGGCCCCTTCCGTTCCTGTCGCCCGAAGATCAATGCCACCCCACGTCGGATAGCCCTCCGGCCGTGACCAGCTCGGGTCGATGTCAGCGATGATTCCATTCTCAAACTCCAGCTGCACGTGGCCGACGTCATCAATGGTGATGCACGGGACCAAGAAGGAATCAGCTTCTGCAAACACCCTCGTCACTTCAGCTCCAGTTAGCCATCGCATCAAATCCGCGAGATGAACGATATGATCCATCAGCGCGCCCCCGCCGGACAGGTTCTTATCAATAAACCATCCTTTCGGGCATTGCCCCGGATTCTTGCCGTGAAAAGCCAGAACATCACCAATTTGTTTTTGATCGATGACCTTTTTCATTTGAACAGCCGGCGTATTGAACCTCAACGGAAAAGCAGTGGCCAAAACAACATCCTGCTCAATAGCCTTTTGCGCCATGATGGTGGCACTTTTTGTTGATACAGCCAACGGTTTTTCACAAAGGACATGCTTGTTCGCCTCTAAAGCTGCCAGTACCAACTCATCATGTTTGACATTCTCCGAGCAGACGATCACCGCTTCACATTCGTTCAACGCCACTCCCAAATCATGATAAAAAATAGTGGAATGCTCTGCCGCTTTCTTCTTCCCGCGATGAGCATCATCGTCATAGATACCCGCCAGTTCTGTGCCTGGACACAGTTTCACGGCAGCTGCGAACGCATCTAAATGAACATGAGCCGCTAATAAAATGGAGATTCTCATCGTGTGTACAGCTCCTTTTCTAAGGAAATCGGCCGCTTTTCCTCTGCAGACTGTAATGCCAGAATTGCAAGTTTCGTACTCTCATAGGCCTCCTGCAGCGTGACAGGAGCCGGCTCATTATTTCGAATGCTATCAATAAAATCTCTCAGTTCAAGATACCAAGGGTCATCCCGCAGCAGGACTGGCGGAACCTCTGTGGAATCTTTTTTAAGCGAAATATTCCGGTGAACAGAGAGCGGAGAAACCTCCTGACTGTTAAACGTAAACAGTTCATTTTCCTGCGCGATCTCCACTTCCTGCGCGAATCCGCCGTCATATCTCCAGCTGCCTTCAATACGGCTGATAGACCCATTCTCGTGGCGCAATGTGATGAGAGCATAGTAATGATCGGGATCCGTCTGTGCAAAAACACGCGTTACCGGCCCGAACGCCCACCGAGCGAAGTCGATATCATGCAGGCTGAGATCCAAAATAACCCCACCGCTGTTGCTGCGGTCGAGAGACCAGTTTTTTGCGCTCACAGGTAATTGAGAGCGCCTTGAAAGTAAGGTGGACGCAGGCTTATCCGGATCAATGCATTCCTTCAGCTTACGGTACTCAGGATAATAGCGCAGCACCTGCCCGACCATCACTTTTGAGCTGCAGCGCTTTTCCAGCTCCAGCATGCGCCGGCAGTCTTCATCGGTATGCGCCATCGGTTTTTCGAGAAAAACATGCTTGCCTTTCTCCACCGCTTTTTCAAAAATATCCCGGTGCATAAATGTAGGAAGACAAACGTCAACCACATCCCCGAGCTCCAGGCACTTCTCTAAATCGTTATAAACGGGAATCCCTTGTATATCCCCGGTTTGGGTCGTTGAATAAATCCCTGCTACTTCCACATCCTTCATCTGCAGATACGCGTTCAGGTGGATGTTTCCGATAAAGCCGTAACCTAAAATAACAATTTTCACAGCTGGCACTCCTTTCAAAGGACTTTTTATATAGATTCCCTGTTTTAACGGGGAGACCTGCATGATTCTTGTTACTTGTCGGAAGTTTACTTACGAATTCCTTGTGGTTACCCCCGGAAACTTAGACTTTACTTGCGGTTCTATACTCGTTACTTGCGAAAACTCTGACTTTACTTGCGGTTCGACAAAGCTTACTTACACAACAAATCATTTTCAAAAAAACGAGCCTAATAAATCGTCATTCATCTAATGTCATCAAATAATTTCGATTTCTATATGTGCCAGTATAAGAGAGATTCATGGATTGAAGGATACGAGAGGAAACAGAAACAGATGACAGATGCAAAAAGGATCTAAGCTCGGAATTTGAGACGGAGAGGCCGATAAGCAGTTTGTAATCGGTAATTGCAGCAAGATGAGCGTCCTTTGAAAACGAGCCACACCATGTGCAAACCCACTTCGCATGCAGTCGGATCATCGGGAGAGCGGAACATTCCGGGCACTCTACACCGGTCAAAATTTCTTCTTTAGGGACTTGGAACTGCTGAAGGATTTGAGAATCAGATTGAGTGTGGCTGTTCACAAGTTTACGGGAGAGCTTCTTTATTTGCTGGGGATTCAGCTGCTCTTTGACATGCATCTTTTCATACATTTTTATTTTCAAGAGGAGATTTGCACCGTGAATGACTCGTTTGGAAGTGGAAGGATCCAGATTCAGGAGGGTATTTTTAATTACCGTGTTGGGGTTTCTCATGACAACAAGCATTTCAATGGGAACCTGTGGAAGTTTTTGTGCGGATAGCCAATCCTGCAGCTGTACACGATGACGTTCGACCTGCAAAACTGGGTCTGCGAAGCCTTCCTCTTTTTCACCAGACACACGAATGAGCTGTTTATAATTGTGATCAAAAACAAGTGTTCCTGAGATGTTTTTCACTTCTAAAATAAGAAAGTAATGAGGAGAAAGGATGAGCGTATCTATCTGGAAAAAGCGTTCGCCATCTGTAAGCCGGAGATCATTGAAAATGAGGTAGTCTTTCTTGAGGAGATAGCCCAAATGATAGTCTATGGCAAGCTCCCCTCTGTAACCCGCCATCCGCCTTGCTAATTGGTCACTAATATCGGGCCGTTTCCGGTGATCCGGCGGCAGCCTTCTCAGCAAAGCCTCCAATTTGCGTACCGTAATAGGAACTTTTCGTTCTTTTACAATCAAATTCTATCAACTCCCTTTCTTAATAAGAAGGAAATTCGAATTGTGAGAAGAATTTCCTGCTCATGGTGCAAAATGAGTTGAAAATATGTATCCTAGCCCTCGATTGATCATGCATTTGACTAATTATATTGTTCTCTCGGGCTTAGCCGGCCCACAGCTTGTCCAAACCTTCATCAATAACGCGTTTTTGGGGTATTGAGACCCTCCTGTTGGCTGTTACTTGTGATTCGACATGAATTACTTGCGGAAATGCCCTCTTTACTTGCGATTCTGCATGCATTACTTGCGAAAACTCCGACTTTACTTGCGGTTCGACACCACTTACTTGCAAAACACATCATTTTCATAAAATCGCAGGCCAGCATAGACTTCGAGATCATGCTTCGCCCTATAAAATCGAGTTAAAACGCCACAAAAAAACGCCGTCTCTCAACGGCATTTTCTATCAAGATGCATCCGTAACATTCTTTCCATTCTGGTACTCCGACTTCAAAATACTATAGTACAGACAGACAACTTCCTGCCCATCCAATCGCTCTAATATCTTATTTTCACTAAATCTGTAGTTGAATCCGCATTTCTCATTCACTCTCTTGGAATTATGATTAAAATCATAGTGTCCACACCAAACGATATCTAAATTCAGATCTTCAAAACCATGCTCCAGCACTCGGTTTACCGCTTCAGGAACATAACCTTTCCCCCAGTAGGCTGGATTGAGAACATAGCCGATTTCCTTTTGGTTCAAATGGGACAAGGTTTCATCCGGTTTTCGATCATGCAGTCCGATGCTGCCGATCACCTTATGTTCAGAGAGCAGTTCAATGGCATACAATATATCAGTGCTCTCAAGGAACATTTGAATGATCTCTTTGCTTTCTTCCTCATCTTTATGCGGTTTCCAGCCGGCATTCGGGCCCACTAAATCACTTTTCGCGTATTCGTACAAGTCTTTGACGTCTGATTTCTTCCAAGGTCTCAATAATAATCTCTCAGTCTGCAATTCTCGCATGTAGTAGCCCCCCTTATTTTTAACCATTATAGGCTAAAAAGGAATAAAAAGGAACATGGGTGCCAGGCACCGAGATTACACAAGTGTGTAAAACCGGTGCCTGGCACCCTTTCAAAAAGGAACTGCCCTTCCTATCACTCTACCACTTCTTCAACCCCAACAGCTTCTCCCCTAACTCAGTCAACTGCGCGGTATCATATCTTTCGTGCTCCAGGTTGCGCGGATCGCCAGGGAAAGCCTTGCCGCTTGGCGGAATTCTCTCTTTCCATGACTCCACCCTTGTCTCGACCAGCTGCTCATTCCCCTCCTGCGCCGGGAACATGGAGATGTATTGGGCAAGGCGCGGCTTATCCGAATAATTTGGACGGATGCCATGCGGCTGCATGCTGTTAAAGATGAGCAAATCGCCTGCTTTGGTTACCACTTTTGTAGGTGTGTAGCCCGTCGTATCCGGCTTGTGCGGATCACGGTCAGCCGGCTGATCTTTTACCCATTCATCAAAGTCACGGTACAATTCAGGAATACACTGAAATCCTCCCATGTCCACGTCCGTATCAACAAGCGAGAGAACGCCCTGAACGTTTACCGGAATCGGATCAAGCGATGTGTCCACATCCCAATGGATAAAGCTGTTATATTCATGCCCAGGCTTCATCGGAAGGTTGAGATTGCACCTGTCAATGCTGGCCCACAATTTTTCCGTTCCCCAAATGTCCACAAAGGCATCATACACCCTCTGATGCATGCGGTTATCCCAAAGATACTGATGGTTGTAAAGCTCGACCATCCCTGTATTCTTCAATTCTTCCATCTGAATTTCACGCCGTGCTGCTGTATACCAAGTAGAGGAATCGTTCGGATCTTTTTCTTCAAAGTCCCAAATCAGCTTCGCCAAGCGATCGACATGGTCTTGTGGAACGGCGTCACGAACAATCACATAACCGTTCTCTTTCCAAAACTTCCAATCTTCCTCACTAAGCACACGCAACGGTTCATTATTTTTCCTCTCATTCAACGGAACAGCAATCTCAAGAATATTATTCAGCTTCTGGTTCATTTTCCTTCCTCCTTTTGTATAGTAGCTTTTCTTGATTTCCATGTTAGGCCCCACGAGCTTCCAATACAATAAACGATGTTGCTGTCTCTTTAATAAAACTAAGATATCCTGCTGTTCCACCCAGAATAAACGTCGCTTTTTACTGTCATGTATCCGTTTCCAATCATGCAGTATCAATATCTTGTTTATTTTCCATAAAAACTATCATATCTTGCTCTGAACTATGGTTATCAACCATCAAATCCTTTACACTTAAAGGAACCATACCAGGGAGGTCATCGTATGAAGTTTTCAATGAATCAGAATGCAGCTTCCCCAGAAACTCTGAATATAAAAAAAGCCCCGCAGCTTTTATATGCCGGGCAGATCAGTGACAATCCACATTGGAAATTTTCGAGTCATAAACATGATAACCTGAGTGAAATCGTCTATATCAGTGGTGGACAAGGGACGTTCATTATTGATGGAATAACATATGAAGCTTCACAAGGAGATATCCTGGTCTACAATAAAGACGTGCTCCATGAGGAATGGTCCAACCCTGATCACCCACTACAAACGTATTTTTGCGGGATCACCAACCTATACATCCAGGGCTTGGAGGATCTTCATGTCATCCCTTCTGACATCGAGCCCGTTATTCGCTGCAATAAATACTCTTCTAAAATAGAAACATACCTGTCCGAAATCTTTGATGAGGCGGCGCTTCAAGCAAAAGGATATGAGATAATCTGCCAGAACCTGCTTACGTCACTCATTACAGTCATCCATCGCATCATCCATCTGCATCATCAAGACGCGTCAGCAGAAAAACAAGACTCCCTCTCTCATCGGATAAAAGAATATATTGATAAACACTATACAAGGAACCTTTCATTGGATGACTTGGCCGAAGCATTCTTCATCAGCCCTTACTACCTCTCGCATGTATTTAAAGAAGACATGAACCTGTCGCCTATTCACTACCTCATTACAAGGAGAATGGGTGAGGCCAAACGGCTGCTCGTCTCAACTAACCTGAAAATAAGAGAAGTCGCCCAGCTGGTCGGGTATGACAACCCGAATTATTTTACAATGCTGTTTAAAAAGTTTACGGGAGAGTCGCCTAAGAAGTTTAAGGAGAAGCATATGGAGAGGCTGTATTATCAGAAATAGAGGGGCTGTCCAAGAAGTCNNTCATTGAAGATTTTTCAAGCCAAAAAGGGACTGCCTGAAGGTCAATTTTCGACTTCTTGGACAGCCCCTTGTCCGTTTAATAATAACTTGTGTTGCCAAAACCCCAAAAGCAGATGCCGTTTTTAGACCAAACACCCTGGGCTCTGGCATAGTTTCCTGCGGGATTATTGACCATCGCAGAATAGCAGCTGAGTTGTCCCGGACGGACTTTTCCGTTTCCGCCTGGACTTGCACAGTCATATAATCTCATGAACAAAGGGAATCCAAAGTAAACCTGCGCCCATGAGGCATGGCATTTGTTGCTATGACGAATATAAACTTCTCCTCTCACTTAATCGCCAGCGGACCACGATAATTCGTTCTCCATGACCTTGTTTCATATTTGACCTCCCCCAGGACAAATAGACTTGCCCAAGGCTGGATCATTGATAAAACCTTCATTCTCGCGGCCTCCAATCTATGAAAGTTTACTATGTCTATAGAGTGTCCATGTAAAAGAATAATAATTATATAAGCCACCTTCCCTTTAGAGAAAGTGGCTTAAAATCGTTACTTGCTTCTGTCCAAAACGTTGAAAAGGGTTGCTTCAATACTTTCGGCTATGCTTTTTAACTCTTCATCTTCAATAAGACCAACCATGAAAAAAGCCCGAGAATGTATCCACATTCTTGGGCTTTTAATTTTACTTCAGTTTTTCAACTTTTGATAAAACACTATTTAATTCATCGGATGCCTTAGTTAAAGTCTTTGCATCCAGAGGCTTTGATTTTGCACCCGCTTCAATGGTGTGCAGCGGCGTTTCTACTTTTTCATAAAGATCGGCGTCTTTTTCTTTAACGCCGTCTTCGAATTTTTCCCATGATTCCTCTAACTGTTCTCCAGATTCTTTCACTTTATCTGCTTCGTTCGCTTTTAATTGAGATTTGAGGTCGGCAAGTGTTTGTTTCATTTCTTTTGATCCTTCAGCGATCGTCGGTTCTTTCGGTTTTTCTGATCCGTTATCTTTAGTTCCACAAGCTGATAATGTAAGAGAAGCTGCCAGTACGATAGGTACGATGTATTTTTTAGTTTGCATTTCGAAGTTCCCCCTGATGTTTGAGTTCGATTTTTAATTTGATATCTTTTTTTCTATTCAAAATCGCTGCCACTATGGCGACCAAAATAAGAAAAGCCTGTGGAATCATGCTTTCGAGCGTTGGGTAAAACGCAAGAAAATCAATAGTTGTTAAAGAATTTACTTGTGTCACAGGCAATAATCCAGCAAGTTGCAATCCGTGAATCCCCATACCTGTAAACTTGAAGCAGAGGTAAAACATGAGAACACTGGATACTAAGAAGAACGGGCGCATCGGAATTCTTAATCCTAGCTTAAGAATGAAATAAGAAAGGATAACAAGAACCAAAACTCCTATACCAATACCTGTTAATAACGAAGGCAGCTTGATTGAATTCGCCATTCCTATGAAAAACAATACCGTTTCTGTTCCTTCACGGAAAACGGCAAGGAAAGACAGGGCGGCTAGTGAAAATAAACTTCCAGTGTTCAGTGCATTTGTACTTTTTGTGCGAATGTATCGCTGCCATTCCGCAAGACTGGATTTACTGTGAAGCCAATAACTCATGTATAGCAGCATCGCAGCCGCAAAAACTCCTGTCCAGCCTGCAATCAAGAAATTATTGCTTCCGAAGGCTCCTGCTGAAAAGAGGAGATTCACAATGACACCCAGGATAATACTGACGCCAATTCCTGAACCTACACCCATCCAAATCCATTGTTTTTTGTCTTCGTGCCCGGCTTTTTTCAAGAAACCAAGCAGTGCGACTACTACCAGCAAAGCCTCAAGTCCTTCACGAAGCAGAATCGTTGTGGCATCCATCATGTTATAGCTTGTTTTCATGGCGATGGGAGCCAGATAATCCCGCATATCCTGAATGGTTTTTTTAGCACCGTCTATATTGTTTGATGATAGCTGGGCATAAGAAGTGACCATATCACGTTCAGCGCTGCTATAAACTTTTGAAGATTGGGTAAGTACAGTACCTTCTGCATTTAACCAGGATTTTCTAAACTTTTCAATGTCGGCTTTAGCCCCTTGAATATTGTTTTGATCGATATTCTTCAATGAATGGTCCAGTAAGGAAACTAGGCCAGCCACGTCTCCCTCTTTACTTGAACCGCTTTTTTTATCCTTAGATGCGGCAGGAAACTTCCCGTCGATGAATTTTTGGTTCATTTGCTTTAATTGTTCCAGCCCAACGGTTACATTTTTCTTGTTTACTGGCTGTTGAGCGAGAGCGAACTGAACTTGTCCCATCGCATCCTCAATATCATGATAAGCAGTAGTCGATTGATCCTTTACTCCATCCTCAATGGACAGCCAAGTGCTTGAAAACTTTTTGAACTTGCTGGATGCCTTGGTGATATCCCCTTGCTGAGATGCATTTATAGCTTGTGTTACGAGCTTGTTTGCTTCTGCCATATCACCCTTTGCATTCCCCTTCGCAAAGCTATGTAAAGGTAAAATCATGACACCAGCCAGAAGTATGGCAAGTATGATTTGAACCTTATTCTTCAATGTAATCCCCTCACTTCTCAATAAACTAACTTTTATCTATCTTTAGTTAATGAAATTCATTATCAGTACTCACTTTCAAATTATATTGTTAATGATAATCATTGTCAATTACCATTTTACAAAGATTTTTGTATGCAAAAAAGAGAAATCCTTAAAAATCAAAGAATTTCTCTTCATAATAAGGGTTTTTTTATAAGCCCGCCTCTTCCTGTTGCTTTATAAACTCAACGGTTCAATTTTCACAATATAATCCACTTTGACTTTCATGTTCTCATAATAATTCAGCCATTCTTTTCGGCTCATCGGCTGCAGCAATGGAGAAAGAGTATGTGCTCCTACTTCAAGAGGCTCTGCCTTTAATTTTTGTGTTTTCTTCACCAACTCCATTGATTGTCCTTGCAAATAGGACTCGATGTCTTTGTTAAGCTTTCTCATTTCACTGCTGCTGAGTATATTTCGATGTCCTCTGTATTCATCTATTCTTCCTTTCACATGTACCTTGATGGATAACGTTTTATAATTCCTGTCCACCTTCATACGAACCCTGGAACGTACTTGGCCTAAGGAAACCTTCAAATGAGAAAGAGGAAGACTTTTTAAGTAATGGTCGTTGGCTAACAGCTGGAACATCTGATCTTCAATATCCTTAACGGAGCCCACATAATCATTATTTTTAAAAAAGGCTGTTCCTTCGTACGTAAATTTTTTTTCATTCACTTTAAATATCGGCAGCACAGGATCCGAATAAGGAGAATAGACCTTTTCCATAAACTCATGAATATTGACAATCGTCATTTCTCCCTGATTTCTTCTTTCATAATGCCTGAACATCCGATATAGAAAATAATCCAAGTTCTTCAGTTCGTTCTTTTCCTTCTCTAAGTACTCCTCAAAGTTCCCTTTGACCAGCACAAGATAAAGACGAGGGGATACATCCGGATCTGAAAGGATGGTATTCATTAAAGAAATGACTTCTTTCTTCGCCAGATTTTCATTGATTAACAGCATTCGGAGCTGACCAAGCTTTAGTTCCCGGTAAAACTTTAAGTTGAAATCCTTTTTTCCCTGCTTTAATAAATCCACATCCAGTGTAAATAGCCTCTTTTTCTCATTCATAACGGGAGGAACAAGTGTAGTAATTTCCAATTTGCCATTTTCCCCTTTATTCAGCGACCAAAAGGTTACCGGAGCAACTTCTTCAACCGTATTATCCTCAACAAATGGTGAGGAGCAGCCCGAAAGAACCAGTACACAACAAAGCAGCGGCAAAATAACCCTCTTTATATATCTCATACTAGGAGCTACCTCTCTTCCATTTCATTGCAATAAGAAGGAATGAAGGCACGAGAAAATAAGTAATCGCACCCAGCCAGAGCTGCAGTGTTGTCCATATATTCAGCTCTTTCCCTTCCCTCCAGTACCAGCCATTAATAATCAGCATGCAAATAAAAATGGCTGCAGCGCTTCCCAAAAAGCCTTTACGATTCGTGGGAACTTTTATTCTCCCTGCTGCAATTCTTACTGCACCATAGAAATACAATAATAAGAGAGCGATCAAAAATAAAACGTAAATCATGATGAGAGAAATTATTATCAGATCAATGCGCTCAAACACCGGTGACTGCAAATAGCGGAGCATGTTTACAACAGGAAAACTGATTTTCTCGAGATAATTAGAACCAAAATATAAAAGACAAGCGACAAATAGAATGAGATATTCAATGACAGAGAGAGCATTCCCAATACTTAACCCTTTTAAAATCTTTTCCTTCGGTCCAATCCATGGGCCTAAACAGATTAAATATTCCGGTCCGGAAAGAGCTGACCAAATCATTAGAAACCCATACCAGGAATGAATCGAAATCTCTCCAGGTACCAATGGATACAGATGATGTATCTCGGCAATGGGAGGCAGGAAATAAGGGACATAAAGGACAATAATCCAGATCGTTGCTAAAAAAGCAATAAGGCCAAGCCGGATGGTCTTCTCCATTCCTTGAGAGGCAATGTAAAAGCTTGAGGCCATCAAGAAGAAAATGAGCCAGCTCGTCTTCATGGAGGGAAACATAAATTGGTGAATAATCTCAACATAGCCCAATGCTGTTACAATTACTTTTACTAAAATGACAAAAAGACCAAAAAATGCAAACAAACGGACGAGCCTCTCACCAAATAACTGTACAAAGCCAAGATAACCTTGAGAGGAATAATTTGATTTTAAATAGTAAGACAAGATCAAAAGGTTAATCTGCGAAAGGATCCCCACTCCGATAATTCCTAAAATCATATAGGGATGCATTAAGTGTTTCGGCAAAATGAGAATATAATACAGCATTTGCATCCGGTTCACCATGGCAAATATATAGCCGGTTCCCGTGATGGCCGTATTATCGAATAAGACAAACCTACTGCTCATTCGATCCCCTCCTTCTTTTCACCCTCCATTTTTGCAGTGGCTGTAAATATTGCGGCCGCTGCTTTATCCAGGGTAACGGTATTCTAACAAAAAGGTCATTCCAATCCTTCCAATGAAGAGGTGCAACGGGAGCAAAAAAAGGCTGTTTAAGGGAAGATAGTCCATTCAGATGGGCCAATAGGAGAATTAACCCGAGCGCAATTCCCAAAATACCGATAAACGACGATAAAATTAGAAATAGGAATTGTATGACCGTTGTAGCTTTTGTTACTAAATAATTTGGCACCAAAAAGGAAGCAATCGCAGATATTCCCACAAGAACAATCAATACCTTACTTGCAAACCCTGCTTCTACTGCAGCCTGTCCGATAACAATACCGCCAATGATCCCGATCGTCTGGCTCGTTTTGGTCGGCATCCGCAAACTGGCTTCTTTAATGATTTCAATGATAACCATCATGATCAACGCTTCCCAAAACGGAGTAAACGGCAATTTGCTCCGCGATTCCATCATCACATATAGAATTTGGAGCGGGATCATCTGATAATGATGGGTCGCTAACGCTACATAAAGCGGAATGAGTAAAATGGCGATAAGGAAACTTAAATAGCGAAGGGTTCTTAAAAAACTAGCAATGACCCAGCGATGAACATAATCTTCTGGTGATTGGAAAAGATGAAAAAAAGTAATGGGAGCAATGAGGGCAAATGGTGTATTGCCAAGCAAAATGACGAGTTTACCAAGCCCGAGAGAATAAGCACATGAATCTGGACGGTCCGTCTGCAAAGACTGAGGAAACAAGCTATTTGTATGATCATCCATAAAAGCTGAAAGGTTCGATGACTCCAGAATAAGATCAAAATTCACTTCCGAAATATTTTTCCTTGCAATATCTACAATATCCGGATTGGCAATCCCCTCTATGTACAACAATTGAACTTGTGTTTTTGTCAGGGAACCCACTTGAAATTTTTCTGTCTTCAGTTCAGTCAGAGGCAGCCGCCTGCGGATCATGTATAGATTATGCTCAACTCTTTCCGTAAAACTGTCTTTCGGTCCATACACGATCGTTTCAGTTTCCGAATTTTCGATGGCCCTGCTTAACGGGTTCTCCAGTTTAATGGCCCACCACTCGTTCTTCTCCACATCCTGGACAAGGACACACCCAATCAGCAAATGATTCTTTGCTTCTTCCATCGAACTCACCTTTATTACTTTGCACGTAGCGATACATTGGACAAATTGTTTGTTCGTGCTATGAATGATCGGATTGACGATTGATTCATTAAACCTCTCATGATCGATTAAGGTTTGTATGTAGACAAGAGAAAAGGGAATGCCACTGTTGGTTTGCCGTTGAACGATTTCGGCATCATCCATTTTTGCCGTAACTTTTTTAAATGCTTCCAGTGTAACGGCTTCATGTGGAACACTCGTCTTCTTTTCTTTTTCTTCTTGGCTGGTTGCTGCCTTCTTCTTTTTCCAAAACATCATTAAATCCCACCTGACAAGTTCCTCGGATAGTTTCTGCTTTTTATTATGTTCCGGAGATGCAGTTTTATCCAAAAGGTTTTAACGGTTGATCGGATTAGGTTAGAATACACTGATGATGTAAATACGGCGTTAAGTTTGGAAGAATAAAAAAACATATGGTACATGCTAAAAAAACAGGGGCTGTCAAGAAAGTCGAAAATTGACCTT
>NZ_JARMMC010000040.1:0-56143 GCF_036216745.1 Fictibacillus sp. B-59209
CTGTCCAGAAAGTCGAAAATTGACCTTCAGGCAGCCCCTTTTTGGCTTGAAAAATCTTCAATGAAAAGTTAATTGAAGTGGAAGATGCGAGACTCCTGCGGGACTAGCGTGACAGGTGAGACTCCCGCCGGTGCTTGCACCAAGAGGCTCACCGCACGCCCCGCGGAAAGCGAGCAGCCTGGAACGGAAATCAACAGCTTACAGACTTCTTGGACAGCCCCTTTTTTGTTATTGTTATGTAATCTACTATGCACTTTTAGACAAAGAAGTATTCGATAATTTCCTTTTCTTGAATTTCAATCCCAGATAGTGAACAACCCAGCGGTCCATACCGGTTCGCCCAGCATTTGCTCCTGCAGCCAGAACGATCATACCTGCTAGAACCATTTGCGGGTTGACAGATGTTGTACCGGAGAATAAATATGCAAAGTTCATTGTAAGCCCCATGAGAACCGCTAAACTAGTAAACATACCTAACAGGAGCCCAAGACCTACCAAAAATTCTCCCCAGGGAATTAGCGCATTAAAGATTTCAGCATTCGGCAGAGCGACTTGCCGCAAGAAATCACCCCACCAGGGCTGAACTGCAGGATGATTACCAGAAACTTGCTTAAGAGCCCCCAGCATAAAACCACTGGCATCAAAATGTCCGCCGCTGATTTTTTCCCATCCTGCCTGAACCCACTTAACTCCAAGATACAACCGAAGAAGTGTAAGCACATAAGAGGCTAAACGATTTTCTCTTAACCATTGAATAAACATAGAATTCCTCCTAAACAACAAATGATAACGATTATCATTTTCACATCAAATTCTAACTTGGTCAATGCGAAAATAGTTTCATTACTATACTCTCTGCTTAGTTAAGAAGAACCATTTCATGAAGTAATAATAATTGTCCGCCCGCGTGAATAGCTGCTTTTTCGTTCCAGGCCCGCTTTCGCTTTTCTTTGCATTCTTCCATCTTTTTCAGAATAAAATCTCTCAGATTGAATATAGTTTACTAGAAACGGACGGAAGAAGGTGAATTCTATGAGACTTCAAGCAGTGTACTTTTGGATTCTCATCATGATCTCTACGACAGGGTTCAGTTATCTTTATTTATCATCGCTATTTACTGTTGGGTTCCTTGTTACCGGGCTCATCATGGTGTGTTTAGCCTACATTGCCATTGATCTTAAAGAGGAGGAGGAATGGGATGAGAGACAGCAATAACGGCTTGTTTTCAACGGGTATAAAGGTTTCTCTCCTTAGCATTCTCCTATTCTTTGTAGCGGGATTTATATCATCCGCAGAAATTAAGTTCGATGTATCTTCGTCCCTTGTTAAAAAGTGGTTTAATAACTTTACAACGGAAGCCTTGGTATATGCCATCGGATCAGAGAATCCTTATTATACGCAGGTACTTCCAAAAGAGAGCAAACCGCCAGCCGCTTCTTCCATCATGCTGCAGCTCATGACCAACCTGAGGCCAGGGGACCCGCGAAGTTTGATCGGAACGGAACTGCCGGGCTTTGCGATCTATGATTCAGAGATTTATATTGCCGGAAAAGGGACAACCTATTCTACATTGCCGATTGAACCGACATTGCCCCTTCAGGAAATTCTAAAGCCGAACGAACCAAATAAAAAGAATGTAAATATCGATAACCCGAATGAAGAGATTCCTCCGCCAAAACTTAAAACAAAAGGACAGGTCGTTTATATTTACCATTCACACAGCTATGAATCATTCAGGCCGATCCTGCAAGGAGGCAAAGTTACAAGTTCCAATCCAAAGACCAACATTATAGCGGTAGGTGACCGGTTAAAACAGGATCTGGAGAGCAGAGGGATTGGCGTAGACCATGACACCACTAACGTAGGGGAAAAGTTAAATGCCAGAAAGTGGACTACCAATCGAGCGTATGCACTGTCACGAGAAACCGTCCAGCATGCCGTCTCACAAGACCGTGATCTATCTTACCTAATTGACATCCATCGTGATTCTCAGCCTAGGAAAATGACAACGATCTCTATCAACAACCAGCCTTATGCGCGATTATGTTTTATCGTTGGAAGGGAACATCCGTCTTTTGAAAAGAACCTACAGATCGCAGAAGAACTGAACAGTCTTGTAAATAAAAAGTATCCTCATCTCAGCCGGGGGGTCATTATTAAGAATAAATCCCAAGGCAACGGCATCTACAACCAGGATCTTTCGAACAACGCCATGCTGATTGAAATGGGAGGAATCGATAACGACTTCCGTGAACTGTACAGAACCGCAGATGCTTTTGCAGATGTGTTCAGCAGCTTTTACTGGCAGGCAGAGAAGGTAAATGGGAATGCGAATTAGAATATAGTGAGAGGAGCTGTTTCAGCGGCTCTTTTTTTATGAAAGATGAAGGGGGATAAGAATGAATCGGATCGAATATGAATGGGTCAAACAGACGAGAGAAATTCTTTTGAAATTTTGTGATGAGCTTCAACCTGAAGATTTCACAAGACACATTGATGGGTTCGGCTTCCAAAGTGTGCGGGATTCACTGCTTCATGTTGCAAACTGCTATCATGGATGGCTCGGTTCCTATATTTTATTGCAGACGAAAACGCCTCTGACACCAAAAGAAAACATTTCAAGAACAAGTTTAGAAGAAATTAAACAGAGATTTATCCAGGCTGATGCCTATGTTGATGATGTCCTTAATGATTTGGATGGGCAGATGGATGAGCTTATCATAAGAGCCATTCCTTGGAGAGAGCATGGAGAACCTATTTCCATTTCAGCTGCACAGCTTCTTCTGCATGTGGTAACACACGAATACCATCATAAAGGCCAAATTATGGCGATGGCCAGACATATGGGTTATGAACCGCCCAATACAGATGTGCTGGGGGTTGGGGATTAATCAAATTTTTAATTATTGTACGAAGAGCATTTTCATTGTATATGAAATGCTCTTTTTTCATGCGTAAAAACCAACATTCCGGCAATCAGATAAATTTAACAATTTCACGTACCGTATTTTAATTATTTAAAAAATAAAAATAATATTTAAAGATCTAAACTCAAAATCTACCTATTTTGACAATTACATCGATATTTTTCAACATTCCATCATTGACTCGCAAGTAACTTATCGATATAATGTCAGAAAATATAACATTGAATTGTAAGGGGTATTTACATGTTAGTACGTGATGAAGTAAATCCAAATATTAACATTCGAATTTCACCATCAGAACTTTTAAAAATGCTGCAATTCATGAAAACAAAAAAAGAACAAGAAATTGAACGGATTAAAAACAAGATTAATAAATACGTCCAAAAGAAAAATGCCGAAGATGCCTTTTATCAATCACTATCCCCTTTTCGAAAATTATTTACAGGCCGTTCTCCCAGCCATCATCAAGCAGTTGAATACATTGCACATGTAAAAGAACCACTTAAACAAATTGATAAATTAAAACAAGGTTTATTTGAGCTGGATCATTCCATCCACGGTCTAAAAGAAGAACCATCAAAAGATGAGATTATCCTTTCACGCTCTATTATTGGGGAAATAAAGATGAATCGGAAATCGGGGAAGGAAACAACATGACCATTCACACACTAAATACAGGGTTAGATACCATTTGGGTTGTCTTGACTGCAGCTATGATTATACTAATGGAGGGTGGTTTCGCTCTATTAGAAGCCGGATTCGTCAGACATAAGAATAACGTAAATATTCTCATGAAGGTATTTGCAGACATTACAATCGGTACCCTTTGTTTTTACCTTATTGGGTTTGGTTTAATGTATGGAAAGGATTTGTCGGGCTTAATTGGAAGTAACGGATTTATGATTAAAGGAGATCTCTCACACTTACACTTTTTAATTTCTGTTGATACCTTTTGGCTATTCCAAGCAGCGTTTGTTATTGCCGTCATTTCCATTGTATCTGGCGCTGTTGCTGAGCGTATTAATTTCCGTGCCTACATTCTTTATGCCGTTATCATGACAACCTTTATTTACCCGGTTGCAGGCCACTGGGTCTGGGGCGGAGGATGGCTCGGAAAGCTTGGAATGCAGGACTTCGCAGGTTCTGCGGTTATTCATGCACTAGGTGGATTTTCTGCTTTAGCCGCAGCAATTTTTATCGGTCCTCGAAAAGGAAAATTCACTCCTCAAGGAGTTAGTACAGTCTCCTTGCCAAGTAATCTTCCCTTAGCATCTGTAGGCGCCTTCTTACTTTGGTTTGGTTGGTTTGGTTTTAATGCAGGAAGTACGTTAAGTGCCACTGATGCCAGAATTGGACATATTGCCATTGTAACCATGCTGTCAGCAGCATCAGGCGGTGCAGCAACAATGCTTTATACCCTTTTTCGTTATAAGCGCTCTGATGCCCCTTCGGTTATTAATGGATCATTGGCTGGGTTGGTAGGGATCACAGCAGGATGTGCTTTTGTCAGTGATCCTTTTGCTATCCTTATTGGAGCTGTATCTGGTCTGCTTATGCTTTTCGCCACTTATTGGTTAGAGATCAAAAGGATTGATGATCCTGTAGGCGCGTTTCCTGTTCACGCGGTTTCAGGAATATGGGGAACCATAGCGGTAGGGTTGTTTGCAACAGATAAAGGTCTTATTACGACAGGTAACTGGCACCTGTTAAGCGTTCAGCTTTTAGGATTACTCGTCTTGTGCATATGGGGTTTTGTCTTAACCTGGATGGGACTTAAATTGATTCAATTGTGGATACCTGTCCGCTCGACTGAAGAAGAGGAAGAGGTTGGATTAGATATTAGCTACCACGGTATGGTAGCCGCTTTTCAGGAACAAGAGTTTATCAAATACGAAAGTAATTACCTCCATCATAAAGATGATGATTAATAGAATGAATATTGAACCAAAGGCACATACCCACCTTCATTTTACGTTGCAGGTGGGTTGTTTTTTATTTACATTAATCATATTTATAACCAACAGGTGGGCAGAAGGTATGAAATCCAGCAAAAATAGAAGGTTGCGAACCCCGATTTTATTACTTACGGTAAAATTTCCTGAATTTTCTTGACATTTGTTGATGAAGTAATGCATAATATTCTTTAAAATTATCTGGTGCGTTAATAGGGGCCAGTAAATCTGTTATCAGGCGAAAGAGAGTGGAATTCATCAGGCTGAGAGATTCCATCGCTGAAGAAACTATTGAACCTACCCCTTGAGCTGCTAGGCGAATAACCTGGCCGTTTCCCTCGTTACGGGTTTTAAGAGAGTATCATCTGCCTAGATGATACTAATAAAGGTGGTACCGCGGATGACAGACTCTTTCCGTCCTTTTTTTAAGGATGGGAAGGGTCTTTTTTAGTAAACAAAAGGAGTGGCGGATACATGAGCAAAAGACGAATCGTTGTAAAAATCGGGAGCAGTTCCCTAACCAACAAGAACGGCGGACTAAGTAAGAGTAAACTTACCGAACATGTGGAAGCAATCGTCCAATTAAGAAAACAGGGACATGAAGTTATCCTGATCTCTTCTGGCGCGGTGTCAGCGGGGTTTGCCGATTTAGGGTATCCCGCGCGTCCTGTAACAACAGCCGGGAAACAAGCCGCTGCAGCTGTGGGGCAAGGGTTATTAATTCAAGCTTATACTGAAATCTTTAAACAACATGGAATTGTTGCTGCCCAACTGCTGTTAACACGGAATGACTTTTATAAAAAAGAACAGTACAGCAATGCCTATGCGACGTTATCCGAACTGTTAAAACGTTCCGTTCTTCCAATCATTAATGAGAATGATTCCGTTTCGATAGATGAATTGACCTTTGGAGATAATGATATGCTCTCCGCCCTTGTCAGCGGCCTCGTGCATGCAGATTTTTTGATGATATTGACGGATATCAATGGACTGTATGATCAAGATCCTCGAACGGTTCCAACAGCGCACCGGTATGATTTTCTTTCCGAAATTACAGATGACCATATTCAGATGACGAACTTGGCGTCGGCATCAAAATTTGGTACAGGAGGTATGAAATCAAAACTCCTGGCCTCAAAAACCGCTCTCTCGCTGGGGGTAAACGTCTTTGTCGGTACAGGCTCCCATCAGGAAAAACTCCTTCATATTTTAGATGGCATGGGCGACGGAACATATATCGGCAATTCGCCTGCCACTCCATTAAAAACACAGAAACAATGGTTGGCTTTTCATTCACCGATCAGCGGAATCATTGAAATTGATGATGGAGCAGCAAAGGCTATTCTGTTCGACGGAAAAAGTTTGTTGCCAGCGGGAATTCGTGCTGTCAGTGGTGTGTTTTCAACCGGGGAAGTGGTAGAAATCATCAATTCCGCAAAAGAAGTCATCGGTAAAGGCCAGGTTCAGTATTCCTCTGAAGACTTACAAATCATTAAAGGATTAACGAGTCAAGAAGCGATGGAAAAGACCAAGAATACTCACCCTGAAGTAGTTCATCGCAACAGATGGCTGTCCATGATAAAGGAGAGAATCGTATGAAAGAATTAATCACCAAAGCAAAAAAAGCAAAAAAAGCGGTCACTGAACTCATCACAAAAACGACTTCACAAAAAAACGAAGCGTTGCTGCGCATCGAGGACCAGTTGATCCAAGAGATACCCTACATCTTGCAGGAAAATAATAGAGATATAGAGCATGCTCGAAACACTGGTGTGCATGAGTCCTTAATTGACCGACTGATGCTGAATGAGCAAAGAATAAAGGATATGTCAAAGGCACTGGTGCAGCTAGCGTCTTTACCAGATCCAACAGGAAACGTGCTAGAGAGATTTGAACGTCCCAATGGGCTCATTATTGAAAAGGTAGCTGTCCCGCTAGGAGCCATTGGGATGATTTATGAAGCAAGGCCCAATGTCACTGTAGATGCCGCCAGTCTGTGTTTAAAGACTGGAAACGTAGTCCTGCTTCGAGGAAGTTCTTCAGCTATCCATTCAAACAAAGCGTTAGTTTCTGTGATCCACCGTGCACTGGAACTTAGTGATCTCCCAGTAGATTCTGTTCAGTTAATCGAAGATACGAGCCGTGAGACAGCTGTAAAGCTGTTTAAAATGAACGACTATCTTGATGTTTTGATTCCGAGAGGCGGGAAGGCGTTAATTCAGGCCGTCGTCGAAAACGCTTCTGTTCCTGTTTTAGAAACAGGTGCCGGAAACTGCCACGTTTATATCGATAAAAGTGCTGATAAGAAAATGGCGATTGACATCGTTCTCAACGCCAAAACCCAACGTCCGTCGGTTTGTAATTCTATAGAAACCGTGCTCGTTCATGAAACCTGGGCGAAAAAACATATGAAAGAGATGGTCGAAAACCTCATAGAGAGAGGGGTCGAGCTGCGAGTCGACCAGAACATTCATGAGCTCTTTCCAGCCATTGTATTAGCAACCGAGGAAGACTGGCAAACAGAGTACTTAGATCATATTTTAGCGATAAAAACCGTGTCGGGCACATCGGAGGCCATTGAACATATTACCCGCTATGGTTCTAAACATTCCGAAGCCATCATCACGGAAGCTGAAGATAACGTTCGTTCATTTTTTCAATTGGTAGATGCCGCCGCGCTTTATCATAACGCCTCAACCCGTTTCACCGATGGCCATGAATTCGGCTTTGGCGCTGAAATCGGCATCAGTACACAAAAGCTTCACGCTCGTGGGCCGATGGGCTTGCCCGCCTTAACCTCAAGCAAATATGTGATCAGAGGAAACGGACAGATACGGGAGTAGGAAGTGACGTTGTGAAACCGAGCAGCGGATATCCGCTGCTTTTGTTAGTTGTTATATACTTTTTGAAGGGTATAATAAGGAATACACTATAAGGAGGTACATGTATTTATGAATGTAATTAGACATACACTTGATAAGCTTCGGGATCCTACCAATATTCTCGAAGGGGATCGATACGAATTTATCATACATATAGAGGTTGAAGAAGACGATGAACTGTATATGGAAAATGGCGTATATATTAAACTGATTTATGCTGCTCTGCCTCAAGAGCCCCGAATTGTTCAATACCACTTATACGAAGACACAACAAACAATCCTCTTGATTTTGAATTAGAAGACGACGAAGTAGATGAGCTTAGAGAATTCTGCCGAAGCCAAGTGCAGTAAAACAATAAAAACATTAAAACAGTATCCATCAAAATTTATGGTTACTGTTTTTTTCATTTAAGATTCATCTTCATTTAGCTGCTGTCATGATGCACTTCAATTCCACCAAACCCGGGGTTGCATCGGAAATTTTCGACTGAAATTATCTCTTACTTTGATATTATTGGAGATAGGATATAGTTTCCTGTTATTGAATGTAAGAAGAAAAAATTCTTAAATAGGTAAGGGGAATATTCATGATTCACTATCAAAAAAAGGGTTTGACAGTTTTTCAAAGTGCGCTTTGGCAAACAACAAGTACAGTAGTAGAGGAAGATGAGTTTGTCCTTATTGTCGATCCTTCTTGGCTCCCCCATGAAATTAAAGCCATTCAAGAACACGTTGAGGAGCTTAATCGAAATAAAGAAGTATATCTTTTATTTACCCATGGAGATTTTGACCATATTATTGGTTACTCAGCGTTCTTAAATGCTAAGGTCATTGCAAGCGAAGGTGTGAGTAATCATCCTGCTAAAGATTATAAACTTGGTCTTATAAAGGATTTTGATCGTAAATATTACATAGACAGGCCTTATCAGCCTAAATTTCCAGTTGCTGATATTGAGATCAACAAAGATGGCCAGCAGCTTGCATTAGGAAGCACAACGTTAACCTTTTATTTATCGCCTGGTCATACTCATGATGGAATATTTACAATCATTGAGCCTCAGGGGATTTGGATTGCCGGGGATTACCTTTCGGATTTTGAACTTCCTTTTGTATTTGATAGTGTAAAGGCTTATCAGTCAACACTACTAAAAGCAAATACAATATTGGATAAACATCATCCATGTGTTTTGGTACCCGGCCATGGCAAAACAACTGAAGGTAAAGAAGAGATGAAGCAAAGAATTGAAGCATCCCAAACCTATCTTTCCCGGTTAATAGAGGCTGTTGAAAATGAAGATGAACAAACATTAAGCCAGTTAAGGCAGGAGATGCCGTATGAATCAAGTTTTACTTCAAGCTGCCACGAAGAAAATGTGCAGCAAGTGAAAAGGGAGTTTGCGAACGAATGGGGGAAGCAATGAGAATAGACAATATACATACGAACGACCTTCAAAGTCATTTTGAAAATTTTTCAAGAGCGGGAACGTTCACGTATCTGATAAAAAGCTAATTGAAATATGCCCATCCCCCTAAATGCAACTTCATTTGAAGTCCATGGGAAACATATCATAACCGCTTTAGAACTATCTTTGGATGCGCAGCACTGTTTGTCAGACGGAAGAGGTCCGGGATTCAGAGGTAAGTATACGGGGAGCTTGCATATTGCGGGTGGTAAAATCATTCATGATGGAAAAAGAGTTATTGATATATTAAATGGAGAAAAATCAATAGAGAAAGAAAAATGGTATACAGTGGCTACATCCGATTACCTTCATCGGGGTTCAGGGTATGAATCACTTGCTAACAACAGAAATCAAACGTTCCTGGCTGAAGAAATAAAAGACGTGATCCGAATTTATGCAAGTAAGAAAGAGTTTGTCGAAAGGGCTTCAGTTTCTAGATGGATTGATCAAGAAAATCATAGGTTGATGGTGTAGAAGTGGAATCCAGTCCATTAATACTGAAAATTCATTCAAAGTGTCCCGGAATATTCCTGGGATACTTTTTTAATGCAGCCTTGAAATAGTCATTTTATTGTATACTACGGGGAATAGTACAAGCTTATTTATATCTTTACATAATATTTTCAGGTTAAAAAAAGAAGATTTTATAAGTCCCAAAGCAAGAAATTAGAACCAGGCATTTACCTTGTCAATTAGTATGGAAATAATCAGAAAATTATAACATGATTTTATAAAAATGATTATCAGATTTTAAAACTGCTTATTACTCAATCGCGTTAACCTAAATATGTGAGGGGGGGGCACAAGTGTCCGAGTTACTCATTGTCGATAATGATAAACAAAGCCGCAAGGAAGTCTGCTCATTAATTGAAGAAAGCAAATACAGCTTTCTATCGATCTATGAATCGAGCACGGCTAACCGGGGTATGCTGCTGCTGAAACAAAGTAAACCGAGTGCGCTGATGATTGATCTTTCTTTACCCGATATGGATGGTATGGCTTTTGGCAAAACAGCCCTTCAATTGTATCCAGATCTCCCCATCATCGTGATTACCCAGTTAAAGATGTTTGAACTTGTTCAGTCATCTATTAATTCCGGATTTTTAGGGTATTTATTGAAACCGCTTTCTAAACATGAACTAATTGAAACGCTGGACAGGGTTTTAATCCCGGTTCTCGGCAAAAGTGTGAACCGTGTGATGAAAACGGGGGAAGATCATTTCACAGCAGATCTAAAAAATCCTATCGGCAGCGCCATCCAATATATGCAAATCTATTACGGTGAGCCGCTAACCTTAAAGAGTCTGGCGGACAAAGTTTACTTAAGCCCCTCGTATTTCAGCAAAATGTTTAAAGAAGATACTGGAATGACTTTTGTTGAATATCTGTCTTTTGTCAGAGTTCAAAAAGCAAAAGGACTATTGCGAATGTCTTCACTGCCCATCGAAGTCATCGCAAATAATTCTGGATTTGCTAATTCAGGATACTTTGCCACTACATTTAAAAAGCTGCTTGGTATTACACCGAGCGAATACCGTGAGCAATTTCATTTACAATCAGAGCCGGGATTAACTATATCAGCAGGAGGTGCATAAATGCTTCCCATTTATCTTGAAATGAAGCGATGTGCTGAAAATGGCATCCGGGGAGTTCTCGGAACGATTATTCGTACTGAAGGGTCAACCTATCAAAAGGAAGGCAGCAAATGTTTTTGGGCAGAAGACGGAAAGCTGACAGGCTTATTGAGCGGAGGCTGTGTGGAAGGAGATTTGGCCGAACATGCCCGGGAAGTTCTGAATCACTTTTCCTGCAAAACGCTAGCTTATGATTTTCGAGACAAAGGCGATGATTTGTGGGGGCTTGGGCTTGGTTGCAACGGATCGATTAATATTTTTTTGGAACCGTTTGACCCTGTACACCTTCGAGAAAGCACAGAACTCAGCTTAGAAATCTATCAAAAAGCCGACAACTATGAAACAAGCTTGGCTACAATCGTCGAAGCAGAAACTCCATCACTTATAGGAAAAAAATGGATGGTCAAAAATAATAGTTCTGATCCCGTGAAATCAGGACTTCATTCTGTTACCTATGAAAAAGAAAAGGTCCTTGTGTTTACAGACACTATTACACCCACTCCCAGACTAACGCTATTCGGAGCAGGTCCGGATGCTGTTCCACTCGTAAATGGTGCAAAACAATTGAATTGGCACGTATCCGTAATTGATTATCGCCCGTCTTTTGTAAACAAACAGAATTTTCCTGAGGCCGATCAACTGCTTTGCATCCCTAAAGGAAAATGGCCAAAACTGGAGTTAGAAAGCTGTTCTTTTGTTGTTATCATGACCCATCATTTTGATCAGGACCTTCTGTTGCTTGAGCAAATTCTTGAAACAGATGTTCCCTATATTGGAGTGCTTGGACCCAACAAACGTACTTACCAGCTGATGGATAGGCTTGGAAGGGAATTTCATGAGGAATGTCTCTCACGGCTTTATAGTCCAATAGGGCTTGATATTGGATCAAAGACTCCTGAAGAAATTGCACTCAGTATTCTTGCAGAAATGGTAATGGTCCATCGAGGGAAGGGGAGCGGAAAACCCCTTCATGTTATGAAAGAGACAAGCTTCACTAAGTACCTGCATAAGAAAGTGGGTGAACTGGCATTTTAACTGAAAAGAAGGAGACTTGGGCCATCATACTGGGAGCCGGCAAGTCTGAGCGTATGGGCACACCTAAAATGATGCTCCGCTATCAGGAAAAAACACTCATACGCCATGTGATCGATGCAGCACTCGACTCAGATGTAGATGATGTTGTGGTCGTTATTAACCCTGAAGTGGAAGGTTTGCTTGCCGAGGCTACGGTGGCGGGAGTGAATAAGATTTTTTTGAATAACCACTCAAACAAAGGATTATCATCTTCCGTAAAATCAGGGCTTTATGTTTTGCCTGCTGAGGTGGAAGCTGCCATTTTTCTCCTAGGGGATCAGCCTTTGATATCTTCACGAGAGATCAATCTTCTGCTGGAAGATTTCCATGCTGACCACGAACATTTTATTTATCAATCATCTTATATAGGGAAAAGAGGACATCCTGTCTTGTTTCACCGGAGGATGTTTAACAGGCTGCTAGAAATAAAAGGTGACAAAGGCGGCCGAGATTTAGTGAAGAAAAATACCGATCAAGTAAAGGTTATTGAAATGGGGAAAAACTATCCGTTCGATATTGATACAATTGCCGATTACAAAAAGCTTTTAAGAAAGGAGGTCTCTTAAATGAACAAGGTTATTGGTAAAGCGATAACCAGGGTAGAAGACATGAGACTTTTAACCGGACAGGGCAAATATATAGATGACATCGGTACACCGGCCCAGACGTTTCAGGCCGCCATTCTAAGAAGCTCAAGTCCGCATGCGAAAATTGTCTCGATTGATACGACAGAGGCTGAAAGAATAGCCGGAGTAAAGGCGGTAATTACCGGAGAACAGGTGAAGGAGTATCTCGAACCATTTAGTGTAGGTGTCAGTGCTCCAGTTCATTACTATCCTATTGCCATCGACAAAGTCAGATATGTAGGAGAGCCTGTAGCGGTTGTGATTGCAAAAAGCCGTTACTTAGCGGAGGATGCGATGGAGCTCATTAAAGTGAAGTATGAATCCCTTCCGCCTGTCGTTGATATCGAAGGATCACTTGAGAAGGATGCACCGGTGCTTCATGAAAACGTGGGATCCAATATAGCCAATCACCGGACGTTTCATTACGGAAAAGTGGACCAGGCTTTTGAAGAAGCGGATACCATCATTAAACATAAATATCTTTTTCCTAAATATACCGCTACACCTGTGGAAACATACGGTATTATCGCTCATTATGAATCAAGTGAAAATCAATATACAGTTCACGCCAATTTTCACGGACCTTTTGTAATCCAGGCCATTATGGCTCAAGCGCTGAAAATTCCAAGCAATAAGCTAAGAATCATTGTTCCAAAGGATATTGGCGGAAGCTACGGAATAAAAGCGGGAACATTTCCATATATGGTTCTTCTGTCTGTAGCGAGCCGAATTGCCGGTTGTCCGGTAAAGTGGATTGAAGATCGGCAGGAGCATTTGTCGGCAAGCTCCAGCGGGACGGACAGGGTCACCTATATTGAAGCGGCGGTAAAGAATAACGGAAAGGTTACCGGCTTACGCATGAAGATGATTGACAATGTCGGTGCCTACATCCGGGCTCCGGAACCCGCCTGTTTGTATCGTACTCATGCCAATTCAACCGGTGCCTATGATATTCCGAATCTTCATATTGATGCGTACGCGATCATGACCAACAAGCTTCCCACAGGATTAATCAGAGGCTATGGAGGCCAGGAGCTGTATTTTCCTCTAGAGCGAATCATGCAGAAGGTTGCATTCGAGCTGAACTTGGATCCGGCGGATGTGATCCGCAGGAATCTTATCCAAAAGGATCAGTTTCCTTACAAGACAGCTTCGGGCGGCCTGTACGACAGCGGCGATTATATCAAAGGGTTCGAGCTTGCACTTGAGACCGGAAAATATGGGGAATTCCGCAAAAAACAGGAGGAAGCAAGAAAGAACGGAAAAATTTTCGGTGTCGGCCTTGCCTGTATCGTCGAGCCGTCGGGTTCCAACATGGGATATATCACGGTTGCCCTAACTCCTGAAGAAAGAGCAAAATCCCTGCCCAAATCAGGTTGTTCGGAGGCTGCTACTGTTTCAATGGATCCGATGGGAAGCGTTAATGTGAGGATCAGCACGACTCCGTCCGGGCAGGGGCATGAAACCGTTGCAGCACAAATTGTTTCAGAGGTTTTAAGCATCCCAACGGATAAAATCAAGGTTGTCGCGGAGCTGGATACATCCACAAGCGCATGGTCTATTGCATCCGGAAGCTATTCCAGCCGCTTTGCCTCATTAGGATCCAGTGCCGTCTTTTATGCGGCACACAAGGTGAAGGAAAAGTTGATCAAGATTGCTTCTCACCAGCTGAATGTAAATCCTGATGAACTCGAACTAAGGGATGGTGCTTATTATGTAAAGGCAGATCCTGCAAAAAAATATGCATTGAAGAGGGCTGCAGGATCCGCGCACTGGAATCCGTTATCCCTTCCGGAGGGAATGGAGCCGGGAATCTATGAAACTTACTATTATTCTGTAAAAGCGGCAGAGCCTCCTGATGAAAATGACCTCATCAACTCTTCGGTGACCTATGGATTTGTCGCCGATCTGGTAACGGTCGAGATTGACCCCGAGACAGGGGAGGTAAACATTCTGGACTATATAACAATCCATGATGCCGGAAAACTGCTCAATCCGCTCATCGTGGATGGACAGATATTTGGCGGACTCGCGCATGGCTTGGGTGGAGCGCTCTTTGAAGAGCTCGTGTATGACAATAAGGGGCAGCTGCTTACCGGTTCATTCATGGACTATTTGTGCCCGACCGCTCCTGAAATTCCAAATGTCACGATCAAGCATATTGAAACGCCATCACCTATGACTCCGCTTGGTGCAAAAGGACTTGGAGAAGGTAACACAATGAGCGCTCCAGTTGCTGTCGCCAATGCGGTAAGTGATGCCCTTTCTCCGTATAATGTGGCGATTGATACCCTGCCGCTCAGTCCAAATCGAATATGGAATCTGCTGAATCAAGCGAAAAAAAACAAACATAAAGAGGTGACCATCTGATGGAAGGCAAAGGAAAGCTAGTTTTAGATGCAGGAGTGGAAAGAGCTTATGAAGTGCTGCTCGATCCCAACGTTCTTGAAAAATGTATTATGGGCTGCAAAAAACTCGTCCTGGTGGAGGACAACAAATATGAGGCCGAGCTGTCCATTGGGATCGCGGCCATAAAAGGAAACTACTCCTCTACGATCGAAATCCTCGATTTAGAGGAGCCTAACCATTACAAGCTCGCTGTAAAGGGAGAAGGATCACCGGGAACTGTAGAAGCGGTCGGAATTGTAGACCTGACCCCGGAAAGTGAAAGCTCCACTCTATTAAACTACTCATACGAAGCTGAAGTAGGCGGAAAGGTAGCGATGGTAGGACAGCGGATGCTAGGTGGAGTAGCCAAGCTGGTCATACAGGACTTTTTCAAAAAACTGGGCAAGGAATTAAAACGTATTGAACAAACCGCCTAAAGAAAGGGGCCGTGCTGATTATGAAACCCGCAAAATTTGATTACTACCGGCCTAAAGATGTCTCAGAAGCCCTTTCTCTGCTGGAATCCAGCGGTTTTGACGGCAAGATTATTGCGGGGGGACAGAGTCTCGTTCCCATCATGAACATGAGACTCGCCACCCCTGAGTGTTTAATCGACATTAATGGCTTGCATGATTTAAATTTTATCGATAGCGATGATCATACATTAAAAATCGGGACGATGACACGGCAGAGTACGGTGGAAACCTCTGAACTCGTGAAAAAGAAATGCGGATTGGTAACGGAAGCTGTTGCCCATATTGGCCACCTTCAAACGAGAAACCGGGGAACGATTGGTGGGAGCATCGTTCATGCAGACCCTAGTGCTGAGCTTCCCCTTGTTTTGATGGCGCTCAATGGAACACTTCACATTTCTTCAGAAGAAGAAACGAGAAGCGTGAATGCGGAGGACTTCTTTCTTACGTTTCTAACGACAGACATGATGCCAAATGAAATGCTGACCGAAATTCATCTGCCCATATGGAAGGGACGAGTCGGCTCTTCCTTTCAGGAAGTCGCGAGGCGCCATGGTGATTTTGCGCTCGTAGCAGCCGCCTGTCAGCTTGAGCTTGACGCTCATGACAGAATTTCAGATATACGGCTTGCGCTCGGCGGGGTAGAGGCTATTCCGCTCTTAATCGAGGATGCAAAAGAACTTCTTGCTGGTGAAAAGGTTACAGACCAAGCTGTGCAAAAAGTCGCCGAGCTTGTGGCCAAGAGTGTAGAGCCCGAGTCCGATCTGCATGCCTCGGCAGCATACCGTACACAATTAGCCAAGGTTTTGACGACACGAGTTTTATATCAAGCATACGAGAGAGCAAAGGGGTGAGCAGCATGTCCTTAACCGAAGTAAATGTAACGATCAACGGCAAGTCGTATTCAGAGTGGGTTGAACCAAGAATGCTGTTGAGTGATTTCATACGTGAATCGTGCGGACTAACTGGAACCCATGTAGGCTGCGAGCACGGTGTTTGCGGGGCCTGTACGGTCAGCTTGGACGGGTCGGCGGTAAGGTCGTGCTTAATCTTTGCGGTGCAGGCGGATAACCGCGAAATTAAAACGGTCGAAGGTCTAGCCAGCAGTGGAGAAATGACAACGCTTCAAAAAAATTTCGTGGAATGCCATGGTCTGCAATGTGGTTTTTGCACCGCTGGCATCTTAATGTCCATCACTGATTTTTTGGAAAAGAACCCGCAGCCTTCGGTTAAAGAAATCAAAGAAACCCTGTCAGGACATCTGTGCCGATGCACAGGCTATGACGGAATTGTGAAGGCTGTAGAGAAAACGGTTCAAGACAACAATAAAGAAGTCTTGCAAAGGAGTTGAATCCATGAATCTCGGAACGTTACTGGAATTCGCAGTAGAGCGCTTCCCGAACAAGGATGCTGTCGTTCAGCAAGATCAGCGTTTATCCTATGCGAGGCTGAACAGCCAGGTTGATAAGCTGGCCGCCTCCCTTCAGCGCATCGGAATAAAACAACAGGATCGTGTCATGGTTTTGTTAAAAAACCGGAGCGAAAATGTCATTCTCTATTGGGCGCTGCAAAAATTGGGTGCCATTTATACACCGATAAACTTCAGGCTTTCAGCAAAGGAAGTAGAGTATTGCTTTAACGATGCGGAAGCAACTGTGATTGTCTATGAGGATGCGAGCCAGGCGGCGGTGTTAAAAGCAAGGTTCAATGAGAGGCCTGTCTATATTGGGCTCGAGGGTGTACAAGGAGCAGATATCTACTTTTCTGAACTGATTGAACGGAGCCCTGAAACGTATGACAGACCAGACATACTGGATGAAGATATCGCCTTAATGCTCTATACTTCGGGGACCACAGGAAAACCAAAGGGGGTTCCAAGAAGTCATAAAAATGAGTATGCGGCCGCCCTTGCCCATATCATCCAAAATCATTATATAGAAGGGGAGAGCACACTCGGAACAATGCCTCTCTACCACACCATGGGAATGAGATCGCTGCTTTCAATTACATTTTTAAACGGAAAGCTTGTCATACTTCCTGATTTTGACGCTAAGGATGCGCTGGAATTGCTCTCTAAGGAAGCTGTTTCTTGTTTGTATCTTGTGCCTACTCTGTACCATGACATATTAAAGCATCCGAAATTTAGCGATTATGATCTGTCGGCCCTTAAAAAAATAGGATATGCCGGGGCCTCCATGACCTCATCCCTTACAGAGAAATGTATTGAGCGGCTGAAGCCTGAGGTGTTCGTCAATCATTATGGAAGTACTGAGGTGTACACCTTTACCATCAATTCAAATGTCTTCGAAAAGCCATGTTGTGCAGGCAAACCAGGGTTTCATCAAAACATCAGGCTGGTTAGAGCAGACCCTGACGGACATTCAACCTGCGAAGAGATCGTAGGAAAAGATGAAATCGGTGAGATCATTGTCAATTTGCAATCAGTTGAAGCGTTCAAGGGATATTGGAACCGGCCTGATGCGACCCAAAAAGCGATTCGTGACGGCTGGTATTTTACAGGAGATCTTGGTGTGCTGGATGAAGACGGCGATCTGCATGTCGTCGGCAGAGTGGACGACATGATAATCTCAGGCGGCGAAAACATCCACCCTCTGGAAGTCGAAGACGTCATCTCCGAGCATGAGAATGTAATCGAAGTCGCCATCGTCGGAGAAGAAGACGACAGATGGGGACAGATTGTATCAGCGTTCGTCGTTCCCGCCAGCCATACTGTCTCGATTCAAGAGCTGGACGAGTTCTGCAAAAACCATCCGCAGCTCTCCAACTACAAAAGGCCGCGAAAGTATGTATTTGTTAAGGAAATTCCGAAAAGTCCTGTCGGAAAAGTGTTGAGGCGGAAATTGCGGGATGGGGAATTTGAATTGTTCAAAACAGAAAAAGTAGTTTAATTTCTTAAAATCGAAAGGGGAAATCAATATGACAACAACTACTCAATATGATCACATCCGTGTAGAAAAGAACAGGGAAACACAAACAGCGACCATTTTATTCGACCGACCGGAAAAAATGAATTACATCAGTATGCTCGCCAGGAAACAATTTGCTGAGATCTTTGAAGAATTGAACGATGACGAAGGCGTACGTGTCATCATTGTAAAGGGTGAAGGCGACAAGTGTTTTAGTGCTGGCGGAAGTATTCCTCAGTTCATGGAAACTCATCCTGAAGAATTGTCCCGTTTAAGAGTGAACGTTGCCGCACCAGAGCGTTCCCCGAAGCCTGTCATCGCACAGCTTCAAGGATATACATTTGGGGTAGGCTTTGAGATTGCCATGGCATGTGATTTCAGAATCGCTGCTGACGACACCCTCCTCGGGTTGCCGGAAATGAATTTGGGCATGATTCCCGGAAGCGGAGGGACGCAGCGTGTGGCACGGGCAGTAGGCCTTACAAGAGCAAAGGATATGATCATGAGAGCAAGAAGGATACCTGCTGAAGAGGCGTACCAATGGGGATTGATTACTAAGGTTGTGGCGAAAGAGGAGCTTGACAATGAAGTGAATCAACTGGCGGCTGAGCTCGTACGGTTTTCACCACTTGCTCAGCGTGTTTGTAAGGAAGTATTGAATGCTGCTGAGGAAGGCCCGTTAAGCACCGGATTAGAGATTGAGGGAAGAGCGTATGGCATGCTGAGATGCACCGAAGACTTCAAAGAAGGTGTTGATGCATTTGTTGAAAAAAGAAAACCGAACTTTACCGGGAAGTAAGTGGAACAGAGTAATCCTGTGCAAACCAGGATTACTCTTCTCCTAAATATACTTCTATAAGTTTAAAAGACTGAAAATTCAGTCTTCATTTCATTCATCCAAGCTAAGTCATGCCAAAAAAACTTTAGTATTGGAGGAAATAACATGTCAAGTGCAATACCTTCTGAGATTGTTCAAAAAACGGAAGCACCAAAAGTGAGTAACAGGCAAATGGTTTCTGCAACAGCTGCTTCATTATTAGGATGGTCCTTTGATTTATATGATCTCTTCATTCTCCTTTATGTTACACCAACCATAGGTAAGCTATTTTTTCCTACAACTAATCCCACACTGTCCCTGGCTGCGGTATATGCTTCTTTTGCCGTCACACTGCTTATGAGACCACTCGGATCCGCCATATTCGGATCGTATGCCGACAAGCATGGCAGAAAGAATGCCATGACAGTGGCGATCGTCGGGGTTGGTATTAGTACTGCTATTTTTGGATTACTGCCAACGGTCCCGCAAATCGGCTTTTTCGCTGCCTTCCTGTTTTTACTGCTGCGGCTCGTCCAGGGAATCTTTGTCGGTGGGGTAGTCGCCTCCACCCATACCATTGGAACCGAAACGGCACCTCCTAAATGGAGAGGATTAATGTCAGGTCTTATTGGCGGAGGAGGCGCTGGGCTAGGCGCACTATTTGCTTCCATCGTTTTTACAGTCGTTTCAGCCCTGTTTCCCGGTGAAGCCTTTGATAGCTGGGGCTGGAGAGTCATGTTCTTTACAGGTATTTTAGGAGCCATTGCTGGCCTTTTTGTGTTTAGGACGCTGGAGGAATCCCCGTTATGGGCTGAAATGAAAACGAAAAAAAACTCAAAACAAAAAATTGTCCAACAAAAACCGGTTAAATCGCTGTTTACGACATACTCCCGTGTACTTCTGGTGAATTTAATGATCGTTATCGGAGGCGGATCGGGTTATTACCTGACTGCCGGATTTATTCCAACCTTCCTTAATGTCGTAAATAAAGTATCCTCTTCGACGCTGTCCGGCGTTCTTATTGCGGCCAGTATAGCTACCATTATATCTGCACTCATTGCCGGACATCTGAGTGAAATCTTTGGCAGAAAAAAGGTATTCCTTGTCATCGGCGTATTGAACGTTATCGGATTACCTTATTTTTATCTATCACTGGCTGATGCTGCGTCTCTTTCATCCATCTATTTTTATGTCATATGTCTTGTACTATTAGGCAATGCGGCGTATGCACCTGTCCTGATTTTTTTAAACGAGCGCTTTCCGACCTCCATCCGGTCAACCGGCACAGGCCTTTCATGGAATATGGGCTTTGCTGTCGGTGGAATGATGCCTACTTTTGTTACTTTGACGAGTGGATCCATTGAAAACATTCCCCATACATTGATGTATTTTACGATCGTGATATATCTGATTTACATTATTGGAAGCGTTATCATCCCAGAAACGAGAGGCAGACTGCAATAGCGCAACATCAGAGTTTTACACCCGTTTGATCTGAATAGAAAGAAGGGAGACTTTATCGATGTCAACTATCGTCCATAAAAAGATACCCACTTATTATAATTTTGCAGGCGGCGAGTGGACAGAAGCGACTTCTAAGGAGCTGATAGAATCGTTTAATCCGGCGACCGGAGAACTGGTCAGCTATTCGCAAAAATCGAATATTCAGGATGTATCCCAGATTATAGAGTCAGTACAGCATTCATTCCTGACAAGTGATTGGTCAATGAATCCTAAGCGCCGTTATGAAGCGTTGCATTCGTTGGCCGAAATAATGACAGAAAAACTGGAGCACCTTGCTCTCATCCTCACGATGGATCAGGGAAAGACCATTCGCGAGTCGCGGATCGAGCTGTCAGGCTGTATTGATACACTGAAGTACTTTGCAGGAGCCGCACGTTCTGTATTTGGCCGTTCCATGCAGCTTGAACCCAATAATTTTGGTGTCGTTGTAAAAGAGCCGGTTGGCGTGGTGGGAATCATATCACCTTGGAACTGGCCCGCGTTGCTTATGATTCGTGAACTCGCACCTGCTCTTGCTGCCGGTAATGGAGTTCTCGTCAAGCCAGCAAGCCTTACTCCTTCAATATCCGTAGAGATCTTTAAGCTCATTGCTGAAATTCCTCATTTTCCAAAAGGGATCGTTAGCATCGTGACTGGTCCAGGAAAGTCCATTGGAGCAGCCATGGCAGCCAGTGACAAGATCGACATGATCAGCTTTACGGGGGACACCTCTACTGGCAAGTCCATCATAGAAATGGGAGCAGGAAATGTCAAAAAAGTAGCACTCGAACTTGGCGGGAAATCTCCGAACGTCGTCTTTGAGGATGCAAATCTTGATAAAGCTGTTCCGGTCATCGGCCGTTCCATTTTTATTTCCGCAGGCCAAATCTGCATGGCCGGTTCCAGGGTGGTCATTCATGAATCCATTAAAGACGAAGTGGTCAAACGTCTAAAAGAATATGCCGAACAGCTGCGGGTGGAAAACGGGCTTCTGGAAACGGCTGATATGGGGCCGTTGGTCTCACAAAGCCAATTGGATCTTGTTGAAGAGTATTGTGAAATCGGCCGGAAAGAAGGAAGAATCATTACTGGCGGCTACCGAATGGCAGGCGAAACATATGATCAGGGCTTTTATTTCGCTCCTACCATCATTGATGGGCTCATGGCCGGCAGCCGCGTGGTCAAAGAAGAAATTTTCGGGCCTGTTCTCGCTGTTCAGACATTCTCAACGGAAAAAGAAGCGCTTCACATTGCGAATGACAGTGATTTTGGTTTGTCCGCCGGTGTATGGACATCGGATCTCAACCGAGCGGTACGGCTGTCCAAAGGGATCAAAGCGGGAACCGTCTGGATCAATACGTACAACAAAAACTTTCCTGAAACAGAATTTGGGGGTTACAAGCAGAGCGGTTTAGGAAGAACAAGGGGAGTGGATGGCCTGATGGAATATTGCGAGACGAAGCATGTGCATATTGAAATGGACCCTCGTGAGGGGGCTCCTCTATGAACATGAGTTCTATAGTAAAACAGACAGGGCAGGACTTCTCCTTTCATTTGCCTACGCGGATAGAGTTCGGGTATGGAAAATCCTCCCTCCTTGCGGAGAACCTCGTAAATCTTGGTGTGAACAGGGTTTTTATCGTCAGTGATAAAGGGGTGGAATCCGCCGGATTATTGAGCGGAATCATTTCATCGCTGCAAGATTCAAAGATTGTCAGCGAGCTCTATCTAGAGGTAGAGCCTGATCCGAGTCTTGAAACGATTGATCGTGGAGCCGAGTATTTTCTATCGGGGCACTATGATTGTCTCGTTGCAGTAGGAGGCGGAAGTGTCATAGACACTGCAAAAGGGATTAGGATTGTAGCAAGCCAGGGCGGCAGCATCCGCGATTATGCAGGAGTCGATAAGATCGTAAGCTCCTCAGCTATTCCGCTGCTTACGATACCAACCACATCCGGGACAGGGAGTGAGGTGACTATCTTCGGTGTTTACTCAGACTGGAAGAACAATGTGAAAGTGACCGTCACCAGCCAGCATATGGCTCCGACTCTTACTATAGTTGATCCTGAACTGACCATGGGGTTACCAGAAAATATGACCGCAGCCTCCGGAATTGATGCTCTGGCCCATGGAATCGAAACCTACTTTTCCTTACGGTCGTGCCCTGCATCCGATGCACTGGCCACTGAAGCGATTACCACTGTCGGTTCACACCTTAGACAGGCTGTTGTGGACGGAAAAGATAAGGAAGCACGAATTGGAATGTCGAAAGGAAGCTTACTGGCAGGGATGGCGTTTAACAACGGCTTCCTTGGGCTCGCCCACGCCATTGGAAGTGCTCTTTCCGGTCATTGCCATGTTCCTCACGGAATAGCCATCGGCTTGCTCCTCCCCCGCGTCGTTGAGTTCAATGCTCAAGTGTGCCCACTTAAAGCTGCTAAGATTGCGCAGTTGTTGGGGGTTGAGGGAGAAGACGAAACACAGTTGGCCGGTCAGGCGGCTAAAGCAGTGGCTTTCCTGGTGCGGGAAATTGGACTGCCTACCAGGTTGAAGGAATTGAACGTCCCTGAGGACAGGCTCGCTGCAATTGCAAGTGACTCTTTTCAAAGCGGGATGATGAGGTTTAATCCCCGGCAGCCAGCAGAGGCTGACGTTCTGGATCTGTTAAAGCGGGTTTACTAGAATTCACAAACAAAACGGAGGCGGTTTTTTAATGAGCGATGATTTGATTCTTAGTTTGGAAAAAAGTACAGACGAGGTAGCCTGGAATTTATACCGGAAGGCGATAAGGTTTGGAACGTGGGATCCTGCTGAGATCGATTTAACCCATGACAGAGATGATTTTGAAGCACTTGATCAAGACCTGAAAGATTACCTCATTCACTTTTGCACCGGATTTCTTGATGCAGAAGAGAATGTTGCCTTAAAATTTTGTCCCTGGATCATGCTTGGGGCATCCACCCAGCAACAAGCCTTCCTCAGTACTCAGTTGTTGGAGGAATTCAAGCATACCGAATTTTTCCTTCGGTACTTTGAAGAGGTACTCGGCATCAAACGTTTACATGGAGTGCAAAATCTCGTTCAGCAAAAGCTGGATGAGCGGGGAAAAATGATGCTCAATGCACTGGAAGGCAGTATAGAGGAACGCGAAGCTGCCCTCGTTGAAGGATTGACTCACTACCAGGGAATCATTGAAGGTGTACAAGCCATGGCGGGGTACGATGTATTTGAGGATGTTTATGGAAGTAAAGGACTCCTCCCCGGGTTGAAAGAAGGCTTCAAACGTATAAAAGAGGATGAAGGCCGCCACGTCGGCTTTGGGCTTCGCATGTTAAAGCTGCTCGCAAGAAATGAAAAGCACGCCAATAGAATACGAGAGATTTATAGTGAATATCTTCCCTACATTTTGATTCGCTACGATCAGCCGGTAGTGGTTGGCGGACGCGAGGTTCCAACCCCGGTGGAGGTGAACGGCCGGCAGCGGGTGACGAAGCTTTTTGAAAGGCGCCTGAAGGACATATTCGGAGTGCGATCCGTGAGTTAAATAAGGAGGGAATTGCTTGGTGACAGCCCGTGCCATAATCATAGGAATGGTCATTTTGTATGTGCTAGCCACTGCTTTTCTTGGACTATATACGAAGAAATTCTCAAAAAGCTCGGACAAATACATGACAGGAGGAAAAGCTTTCGGCCCTTTTATTATCGGGGTCTTGATGATGTCTGAATTCATAGGCACCGGCTCTACGATCGGCACCGCGCAAACCGCTTTTTCTAGAGGAATCTCGGCTTCCTGGAACTTAATCACACTCGCGTTTGCTTTCGCTTTGTTTGCCTACACACTGGCAAAAAAGTTCCATGAGCGTGGAGAGTATACCATTTCTGGGGCTATATCGAAAACTTACGGAAATGGTGCGAGAACGATTACCTCAGTCATTATGATTTATGCCCTAAGCGTGGTAAACGTATCAATGTACGCGGGAGGGGCGGCGACCTTATCTGCGATTATTCACGTCCCCCATGCGATGGCAGCAATTGTGGTGGGGGTAGTCACAGTTGTTTACGTTACCTTGGGCGGAATGTTTGCGGTTGCTTATACCAACCTTATTCATGCGTTTTTTAAATATTTGGGATTAATTCTGGCAGTCTCGTTTGGTTTAACTGCAGCAGGCGGTTTTTCAGGTCTGTCGCTGCAGCTAAAGCCAGCGATGTTTGACTGGACAGGCATTTCATGGCCAACCATTATTGCATGGACCATCGCCAACATTGGCTCTATTTTTTCTACTCAATACATCATTCAGGCGGTTTGCTCGACCAATGATGATGCCAACGCAAAAAAAGCAAGTATTTACGCAGGGGTGTTCGTAATTCCTGTAGGAATCATGGCCGCTCTCATTGGGATGACAGCCTCTATATTGTTTCCGAATATCGTTTCTTCCGAGGCTTTTCCGATGTTGACTACCCTTATGAATCCTTTCCTTGCGGGTCTTGTGATCTCCGGATTAATCGCCGCGGTTTTTGGAACAGTGGCCGCCTCAACAATTGGAGCAGCTGCCCTATTGTTAAAAGACTTTTATACTCCGCTCTTTAATAAAGAAGGATCAGACAATAAATCACTCAGGTTTTCAAGAGTGGCGACCATTGTGATGGGTCTTTTACCTATTCCGTTCGCCATTTTTACCCCGGAAATACTAAACACAATCTTTTTTGCCAGGGCACTCCGTACAACCATCGCCGTTATCGTGGTTTTGATGTTTTATTTTCCCCGTTTCAGCAGCGGAATAGGGGCTGCCCTAGGAATGATATTCGCTGTAATTACAACAACATTTTGGTTTCTTGCAGGAAACCCGTTCGGTATCGATAACATTTATATCGCTGCTGTTGCACCTCTTATCGTAATGGGAATCGATCATTTTTGGCGAAAAAACAAAACAGTGGTTCATGAGGAACGTTCAAATGAAAATAACGGCCACCAATACAAGGTGCAATAGAGATAAGGGGGAAAGGTGTAATGAAGGCAAGAACATTTCGTACATGGCTAGCTCACCTTGAATCGAAAGGGAGGCTGGTGGCCATCGATAAAAAAGTGAGTCTGGAGTATGAGATCGCTGCTGTCGCAAAGAAACTGGACGGCAAAAAAGCGGTATATTTTTCAAATGTTGAGAACTATGGGATGCCTGTCGTTTCGGGGATATGTTCTACAAGAGATGACTTTGCTGAAGCATTGGAAACAGACCAATATGGAATCATTCCAAAATTCACTGAAGCGGTAACTTCACCAAAAGCATGCAGAAAAGTGAGCAACCAAGATGCCCCGGTAAAGGAAAATATCATCACCGAGAACATTGATTTGCTTAAGACCTTTCCCATTCCCGTCCACCATGAGATGGATTCTGGAAATTACATTACCGCAGGCCTGTTCATTACCCGTGATCCTGTGACTCGAAAGCAAAATGTATCCATTCATCGCCTGCAGATTTCTGGAAAGGATAAACTGGGAGTACTTTTGCTGCCGAGGCACACCTTTCATTTGTACAAACAGGCAGAGGAGGAAGGAAGGGCGCTCGAATGTGCCATAGTTGTAGGAGTGGATCCTGTGACACTTCTTGCTTCACAGGCGAGTACCCCATTCGGGATAGATGAGCTGGAAATCGCCAGTGCTCTGCGATCAGAACCACTTGAGACCGTTCGTTGTGAAACAGTGGACATTGATGTGCCTGCCTATGCGGAGATCGTTTTAGAAGGTAAAATCCTCCCGCATATTCGGGAGCAGGAAGGACCGTTTGGGGAGTTCCCTAAATATTACGGCCCGCGGAGTGACAAGGAAATTGTTCAGCTAACCGCCGTATCCCACCGAAAAGACCCGATCTTTTATACGATTATCCCGGCTGGATACGAGCATCTTCTGCTCGGGGGCATTCCACGTGAGGCTAGCCTCATTCAAAGTGTCCGCCAGACTGTGCCTTCTGCCGTTGCGGTTCACATGAGTCCAGGCGGGACATGCCGTTATCATGCGGTCGTATCCATAAAAAAGCGAAACAAAGGTGAAGCTAAGAATGCCATCCTCGCTGCCTTCGCAAACAGTTTTGATATAAAGCACGTGGTTGTCGTCGATGAAGAGGTAGATATATTTAACATGGAGGAAGTAGAATGGGCAATTGCTACGCGTTTCCAGGTGGACAAGGATTTAGTGGTAGTAGAGGGGGCGCAAGGCTCAAAACTCGATCCGTCCACAAATGACGGGTTCGGATCGAAAACGGGATTTGACTGTACAGTTCCACTTAACAGTGAACCGATGCGTTATAAACGAATTTCCATTCCGGGATACGCAAATATGGACATCCAGGAGTACCTAAACGAAACATCATCAGGGGTAAACCCAGAGCATCTTGAGTATGGCAACAAGAGGAATGATTCCTTGACCAGCTGATCAATGACAGCTGGTCTTTTGTCTCTACCGTTACGTTTATAAGTCAACGGGAAGAGGAATGGGTGCATCAAAAGCAGACCATCCGTCTGCTTTTTTATTTGGATCTTTCTGTCGGTTTTTTCTTTTGACGATAACAAATCGCAAAAAACTGCCCATTTCTGGAGTATAATTGACTTGAGACCATAACAAGTACTGGGGAGTGATTGGATGGTTTTAGATTTAATTGGAGAGCCGGGAATGGAACCTGTAGTTGGAATGCTCTACTCAATGGTAGACGGAAATTACAAACGGTTAAAAACAAGTGTTGCAGGTATGTCACAAGAGGAATTAGATTATAAAGGTCCGAACCAAAAATATAACAGTACCGCGCAGTTAGTAAGGCACTTAGTATACGTGGACCTCAAATGGATATTTAGAATCAAGGGTGAGGCGGTGCCGAGGGAACTTGAAGAGAAATTTGGGCCTAGTTTTGATAAAAACGACCAATTGCCGCAGCTGAAAGGGATTTCTCTGGATGTGCTCATGACTGATTATGATCATGTTGTACAGATGATTAAATCAATGTGTTATCAGTTAACAGACAAACAGTTACATCAAACCGTTGAATATGAAAATGGCTATAAAACCACAATCCAAAAGGGGTATTTGGCATATCGCAGACCATAACAGATATCATCAGGCACATATTAATCAACTGCGTAAATGGTTTAGCCAAAAATCAGAGACAAGAGAGGATCAACATCATGAAAAAAGGGATTTTACTATTGGTGGCGGCAACCTTTCTTTGGGCAGGTAATTACATATGCGGCCGGTATTTAGCACCGGCCTTGCCAGCAACTTTATTAAACACTATCCGTTGGGCTATTTCAACGGGGCTCCTGTGGGGATTACTGATGCTTAACAAAAAACCACTCCCGATCATTTCTAAGTGGAGAGAATTTGTAATACAAGGGTTTCTTGGCATATTCGCCTTTTCTACATTAAACTATTTAGGTCTTAAATCGATTAGCGCATCACAAGCAGGGATGATATCAGCAGGTATACCAATTACCATTTTATTATTCACTCCTTTTTTTCTTAAAGAAAAGATCAAAACAAAAGCATGGATTGGTGCAGCAATCTCAATCTTTGGCGTGATTCTCTTGGTTGAGGGAAGACAAGCAAACTCTTCTCAAGGTTCAATTGTTGGACAAATTGAAATTCTCTTATCATGCTTGGCTTGGGGAATGTATACAGTACTTGGTAAGAAATATGGCAAAAAGATAGATCCCCTTACCATGACCGCTGGAGCCGCTTTCTATGGGACGATTTTTAGTGCGATAAGCTGTATTGGAACGGTACATCCAAATATGATACATATGACGAGAAATGCATGGATTTGTATTTTCTATGTGAGTACATTTGCTTCAGTTATTGCGTATTTTTCGTGGAATACCGGAGTGAAAATTGTAGGAGCAGGGCGTGCAGCTCCATATATTAACCTTCTCCCAGTTTGGACTGTTTTGTTAGGCGTTCTATTGTTGCAAGAACATATATCTGGAATCACCCTTTTAGGCGGAATAGTTACAATTCTTGGAGCTGTGCTAGCAAGTTTAAAATAGTATAAAAATACCCGGAAGAGGACGACCAGGAGTGGGGGGACGACAGCCATCATTTTTGATCGTCCTCTTTGTGTTTAATCATATTAATAATAGGATAGTGGTTGGGCTATGAATAAGGCGATTGGAAAGATGCTTGGATCAAGAAATATTAAAATTCACCCGTTGTTTTTACCCGTCGTTGGATTTATTACCATTATGGCAGGTTTTCAAGGCTCCTCATCAACAAAGAGAATCCGTATACATGACATTTATCATACTTTGGACATGACACGTATGTCTTAAAAGACCAGACTCCCATCTTTATACTTGAATTGAACCAATGGGAGGGAAACATACTAATGACGAAACAAAAAAATGTTAACTTACGAAAACAAGTTGCCCCATATGAAAAACCGAATACGAAAAATAGTGTAGCACAGCTCATCAATACGCTTGTTCCATTTTTTCTATTGTGGTACCTGGCTTACGAAAGCCTGTCTATTTCCTATTTCATCACTTTGCCATTAACGATTATTGGAGCGGGATTTTTGACGCGGATCTTTATTATTTTTCACGATTGCTGCCACCATTCATTCTTTAGAAATCGAAAAGCCAATAAAATAGTGGGAACGATTACAGGAATCCTTACGTTATTCCCGTACCACCAATGGCAGCATGAACATAACATCCATCACGCTACAAGCAGTAACTTAAATAAACGCGGTACAGGTGACATTTGGATCCTGACGGTAGATGAGTTTTTAGCTGCATCTTTTTGGACGCGCATCGCTTATCGATTGTACCGCAATCCGATCGTGATGTTTGGTCTTGGCCCGATTTACGTGTTTCTGATTACGAACCGTTTTAACCGAAAAGGAGCAAGATCGAAAGAACGCAAGAATTTATATATAACGAATCTTTCTATCGCTGCATTGGCCGCATTGCTTTGCTGGACCATCGGCTGGGAAGCATTCTTGCTTGTTCAAGGCCCTATTTTCTTCGTATCAGGTGTTGCTGGCATTTGGCTGTTCTATGTACAGCATCAGTTTGAAGACTCTTATTTTGAAAAAGACGAAGATTGGGATTACGTGAAAGCCGCTATGGATGGGAGCTCTTACTACAAACTTCCGAAAGTCCTGCAATGGCTGACAGGCAATATTGGATTTCATCATATTCATCATTTAAGCCCAAGGGTGCCAAATTATCACTTGGAAGATGTTCATAGTATTGATTCAACTTTTCAAAATGTACAAACGATCACGCTTGCTTCAAGTCTTCGTTCCCTAGGATTCCGTCTTTGGGATGAGGAGAGCAGAACGTTTGTCAGCTTTAATAACATTAAAAAGATAAAAGCAAACAAGAATAATACAAGAACGGCCCATTTAAAATCAAGCTTGAGCGGCCGATAACAAATAAAGTCCTGAAAGCAGGTGTAAAACCCTTGTTTTCAGGACTCTATTCTGTCTTCAAAAGTAATTGTGATAAAATAGCAATAGGCATTCAACACCGCAAAAGAGGGTTCAATATGAAAAAGATCTATAAGCTGTTTCAAATAAATACCGGGATTTCTCCGTATGTGTGGAGCGTTTTTAGTATTTTGCCGTTTTATTTTATTTTTCAATCTTCATCCACGAAACAAATTGTCGTGGGTATTTTGCTGACCATTTTATTCTTTATCACCTATCGATTTGCCTTCATATCAAAAGGGTGGTCTGTTTACGTATGGGCTAGCATTCTAATTGCCATATCGATTACCATGACAAGCCTTTTTAACTATGTTTATTTTGCATTTTTTCTTGCTTATTTTATTGGTAATATAAAAGAACGTATTCCTTTTATTTCCTTATATATTATTCATCTCGTCAGCACGACTGTCTCATTTAACTTCAACATAGTTTTTCAAGATGATCAGTTCTTAAAACAATTGCCTTTTATCATCATCATTTGGGTCAGTATCATCCTTATGCCTTTCAGTTTATATAACCGAAAAAAGCGTGAGCAGCTGGAAGAACAATTGCAAGACGCGAATTCTGTTCTAGTAAAACAGCAGGAACGCCAGCGGATTGCCCGTGATCTTCACGATACTTTAGGACAAAAACTTTCATTGATCGGGTTGAAAAGTGATTTGGCCAGAAAGTTAATTGACAAAGACCCCGAGCAGGCTCGTTCTCAGTTGAACGACGTACAACAGACCGCTAGAACAGCACTGAACGAAGTCCGGAAAATGGTGTCTCAAATGCGGGGCATTCGATTAGAAGAGGAACTCATCAACGTCAAACAAATACTTAAAGCGGCGCAAATTGAATATATAGGTGAACAAGAATTACACCTCACGAATGTTTCCCTGCTGATCGAAAATATTTTGAGCATGTGTCTGAAAGAAGCGGTAACCAATGTCGTAAGGCACAGCGGCGCGACAACCTGTCATATATCCATCAAACAATCGTTAAACGAAATTATGTTTTCCATATGGGATAACGGAGCAGGAATAAGAGTTGATGAAGATATGACAAAAGGCCATGGACTACTAGGAATAAAAGAACGGCTTGAATTTGTCAACGGTCGTCTGGAGATCTTTTCAGAGGAGGGGACGACGTTAATCATACAAGTGCCGAATGTTATAAAATCGGCGGAAAAGGAGGGAGATAAATGATTCGGATCGTCATTGCGGAAGACCAGCAAATGATGTTGGGGGCACTGGGTTTGCTGCTTAATTTGGAAGAGGATATGGAAGTGGTCGGAAAGGCAAGCGACGGAGAAAAAGCGATTTCGCTTGTTCATCAGCATCAGCCTGACATTTGTATCATGGATATTGAAATGCCAGTAAAAACGGGACTTGAAGCAGCGGAAGAACTAAAAGGATCAGGCTGCAAAGTAATGATTTTAACGACATTCGCTCGTACAGGATATTTCCAGCGGGCCGTAAAGGCGGGGGTCAGAGGGTATTTGTTGAAGGACAGTCCGAGCGAAGAATTGGCAAGCTCCATCCGCAGTGTGATGGCAGGCAGGCGAATCTATGCCCCGGAACTCGTGGAAGATGCATACAGTGAGGAGAACCCTCTAACTGACCGGGAAAAAGAAGTTTTATCCCTCGTGGCTGATGGAAAAAACACAAAAGAAATCGCCGATCAGCTTTCCATCAAAGCTGGAACGGTGCGAAACTATATTTCAACGATATTAGAAAAACTTGAAGTCACCAATCGGATTGAAGCCATTACCAGGTTCCAGGAAAAAGGCTGGTTTAAATAAGTTCCCGCACTTTATTGCTTTGTCCATGACCAGTGTAATTTTCACTGTTCAAGTACTTAAGGAGATGAATCAATGAATTCTTCTTCAATTAGCGGTTTAAAAAAATTTAACGGTCTCTGGGACTGATAGTTACACTACAAGAGTGTAAAAGTCAGCTCAGAGGCCTTATTTTATTTACTTGATTAGTCCCTTGAAAAGCAAAAATAAACAAACTGTTTATGACTCTATCGCGGGGACAGTTGGTACAAGTAGGAGAACTAAGATTCACAGAACATTTTCTAACCGAAACCGCATTTTTTTCAGGTGTTATACATTTATTTCATTCGAGTTTAGAAAAATTTTAGATTTGAAGGATATACTTAAATGGACATTTTCAATCATTAGGGAACAGGAAGGAAGTATTATGTCTATTCGAGTACGTTTGCTTTTATCCAATCTTGCCATGATCATAATGCCCGTCATTTTGTTCGTTCTGGCTGCTTTATTGCTCTTCTCGTTCGTCTTTGTCGACCACGAGGATCACCGCTCCATTTTTGGCTCGTTGGGTTCGACGGAAGGTGCCCGGCCGGCGGACAAGCAAGTCATGGAATTAAAGAAGACAGCAGCCTTAACACCGGAAAAACTATTGAACGTCCGGTATTTGATCCGGGCAGATAAGGAATTAAATGAACAGGGTGCAGCTTTAGTCGTAAGAAGAGGGGACAAAGTCATTTACCGTCCCGTAAAAGACAAATCCTTGGAAATCAAGGATCTTCCACCTTTTGGATTCGAGGGATCGAACCGCCCGGTCTCGCGATTGGGCAATAAGCTTTATTCCATGCAAAAGTATGATTTTTACTTCACAAATGGATCAACAGGGACGTTATTTTTTATTCGAGATGCTGATTTTGTAAAACAGATCTTCCCCCTTCTTTTTGGTAGTTTCCTGTTCATTATGCTCATTACAAATGGGCTGCTTACCTATTTTGTATCCAAAAGCATCCTATATCCTGTGAACGAACTAAGGGCAGGGGCCAGGAAGATCAGTGAGGGAAATCTGGACTTTCAATTAGTATCAAAAAGAAACGATGAACTTGGCCAGCTCTGCCAAGCATTTGAGACGATGAGAAAAAAGCTAAAAGCTTCAACGGAAATCCAGCTGCAGTACGAGGAAAACCGGAAAGAACTGATCTCCAACATTTCCCATGATCTAAAAACGCCATTAACCGCCATTAAAGGATATGTGGAAGGAATCCGTGACGGCGTGGCAAATACTTCAGAAAAAATGGATCGGTATACACAGACGATTTACAAAAAGGCAAACGAACTCGACCATCTCATTGATGAACTGTTTTTGTATTCCAAACTGGATTTAAAAAAAGTCCCATTTCATTTTGAAAAAATGGAAACCAGCGGGTATATCAAGAATTATATCGAAGAATTAAGAATGGATGATACAGTCGGTCAGGTTAGGTTGTCCCTTACGATTAAGGAGGGAAAAGAATTCGAAGTGATTGCTGACCGGGATAAACTAAAACGGGTTTTCACCAATATTATAGAGAACAGCCTCAAATACATGGATAAAAAAGAAAAGTCAATTGATATCGTGTTATCCTCCAATGGAGAAACCGTGTTGGTTGAAGTGCATGACAACGGCCCTGGGATCAAGGAATCTTCTTTACCGTACCTCTTTGATCGTTTTTACCGGGCGGATCCATCCAGGAATACAACCGGGTCGGGACTGGGACTGGCTATTGCAAAACGGATCATCGAAGATCATGGCGGTGAAATATGGGCGGAAAGCCATGAGAATGAAGGGACCAGTATCTTTTTTACGCTAAAAAAAGCCGTGAATGAGGAGGGAAGCCCATGAAAAAGGTGTTAATTATTGAAGATGATGTGAGTATTGCCGAATTGGAGCGTGACTATCTGGAGATCAATGGGCTAGCGGCCGAAATCGCTTTAACAGGGGATACAGGCCTACAAAAAGCATGTTCTGAACCGTTTGACCTCGTTCTCCTGGACCTAATGCTGCCAAACATGGATGGATTTGAACTATGCAAAAAGCTGCGGCAGGAAAAAGATATCCCGATATTAATGGTATCCGCCAAAAAAGATGACATTGATAAAATACGGGGATTTGGGCTTGGGGCGGATGACTTTATTGTAAAACCGTTCAGTCCGGGCGAACTCGTGGCGAGAGTGAAGGCACACCTGGCAAGATATGATCGGTTGATTAAACGGGAAAATCCGGCTGATGAGATCCATATTCGCGGCCTTCAGATAAAGAAAGCTTCCCGTAAGGTGCTTATGAATGAGCGTGAAGTGATCTTTACGGCAAAAGAATTTGATCTGCTTTTCTTTCTGGCGATGAATCCGAATCATGTGTTCAGCAAAGAACATCTTTTCGAAAGAATCTGGGGCCTTGATTCGATGGGTGACATCGCGACGGTTACGGTGCACATCCGGAAGCTCCGTGAAAAAATAGAGATTGATTCCTCCAATCCACAGTACATTGAGACAATCTGGGGGGCCGGCTATCGATTCAGAGGTTAAACCCGGCATAGTCCGGGTTTTTTTCGTTAGAATGCAACAGCGATTTAAAAAGTTTATTGAAATTTAAGATTTTGTTTAGAAGTGGTTTAGAATTCATGGATACCATGAGGTGAAAGGGAATAGTGACGAAAAGGAGGTGTTGATGATGAAGCAGTTGACAGGCAGGGCAAAAAAATGACTGGTAATCCTCCATCTTTTATTCGCTGCTATTTTATTTGGAGTCACTGTAGCCTTTCTTGTACTAAGTGTTACCGCAGCTGCTACGGATGACGTGACCATACTGAAGAGCTGTTATACGGTCATGTACATTCTTGCAACTTCGTCAGTACGTGCATCAACGATCGGTGTCGTCGTAACGGGGATCTTGCTGTCGGTTTGGACGAAGTGGGGGCTGTTCAAATTCCACTGGATCATCGTAAAGGAAGTCTTAACGATTCTTTCTATAGGGCTAGGAATCTTCGGGATGTACTATTGGATCCTCGATGCCTCTTCTATAACGGCAACGGAAGGTCTTCGTGCGCTGCATGATCAGGGGTTCCTTGTGAACCGGCTACAGTTGTTCATAGGTATTATTCTTCAGATCCTTTCCCTTGGGACGATGTTCATGCTGTCAGTATTTAAGCCATGGGGACGCCGGACTGGCAGCAGTTAACCATGATCAAATAAAAGGAGGAAAGTGTATGGGCTGGGAACATCACGGATTTCCATTTCCATTCTTCGGATTAATTTTTTTGAGTCTAGTAACCGTACTGATCATTTTTAAAATGATAGCATTTCGGAGGTGCCATTCCTATATGAACAGTCAAAACGACGCTTCCGTTATATTGAAACGCCGTCTTGCTTCAGGGGATATTAAAGAAGAGGAGTACAAGAAGCTTAAACAGCTAGTAGACAAATAAAACCTAAAGGGGTTTTACTAATCGAGAAAGAAATAATAGGAGTAAAAAATACAAAAATGAGTAATACGGACCCAGAATTTCACTGGGTCCAATTAATTAAAAGCCGCCTTCTAAAGGATGAAAAGGAATTCGCAATCTTTCTTCCACTATGCGCAGGCGTTGGTTTAATCGGTTTAACTGGCGTGAATGGCGTTCAACAGTGTTTTCAAGTTGGTTAACTTCCCGATTAAGCTGGTTGACTCGGTTTTCCAGCTGATTAACCCGCCTTTCAAGCTGCCTTATCGGAGGCTGTCTATCTGGGTCATGTTGCTGATGAGGATAATAATCATTCGACTGTTGTGAATAAGGGTCGTATTGCTGTTGCTGGACGTATGGTTGATAAGAACCGTATTGCTGCTGGACATATGGTTGATAAGAACCATATTGCTGCTGGACATATGGTTGAGAACCGTATTGATAAATAAATAACATCTCCTTTCAAAATTCTCGAAATAAACTCCCTTAATAAGATATGTATCCAAAATGGAAGTGGACATATATAAATACCTATTTCTAAAAAAAGAGGAATCCAGTTGTCATTAATCTCTAATATCATAGTAAATCCTTTTTAGTCAGCCTCTTTACCAAAGAAATCTACCAAGCTACAAGAAAGTCAGAAGTTTTAATGGAGAGTTTGGAGGATGAATTAGCTAGTGCTGGATTGGTTGAGCTAATTGGTGAAAGTCCTGTACCAGAACAGGGGAAAGAGTACGGTGTAATAGTTTATTACTACAACGCTAAAAAAAGGAGAAGAGTTGCACCTCGACGAAAACATGATCACATACATATTGTAATATTTTCACATTTATCTAGAGAATTATGATGCAGAAGGTGCATTTGGGGACTGAGCCCCTATTTTATCCTTAGGTATATAAACACGATCCTATTGTTTAGTTTTTTCAAAATCGGGTACTTATTGTCCTAAGGAGGCTGATTTAATTGAATCCTAAATTTAAAATATTCCACAATGATGAACATTTGAGTGAATCAATTGACAAGCTTAGAAACAATGGAATTCGAGATGATGATATTTACATTCTTGCTCATGATAATGATCATGTCAGACGCGACAGGAAGGAAACAGATGCCAATAAGATTGGAGTCAACGTAACTGGGTTAGGCACGGCGACGAAAAATGTGTTCAAAAGCAAAGGTGATAAATTAAGATCCAAAATGAAGGAAATTGGATTTGAGCAATCAAAGGCTGAACAACTAGAAGAAGAATTAGATAAGGGAAAAACGTTATTAGTTGTAACCAATCAAGATGAAGTTAAGTTTTAATGCATGAAATTTACCCTGTTAGTAATTAAAAAGCAGTATTCATATAGGAGTTCTGCTTTTTTGCACTAGAGGCATTATTCGTAAGCTGGGATATCGAATGTCAGCGGGATTTGTATTTAGTCGAAAAATATCCTCATAAGGAATTGAGGATATTTGATTTTTCCACAGTTTCTTTGCCATATAAATGGTTCATAGAGTGTCGTCAGAAAATGAACACGCTATAAGGTAATAAAATTACTCTTGAACTAACAGGTGCATTAAGATGTAAGCTGCCAACACTGGCAGCTTTTTTTATTGTATCAACGGGCAGCATTCCTGTAGTGAAGAAAAACGAGGTTTCAGAATAAAAATAACCTCCTGATAAGATAGAGATGTCCTGAAGCTGGCCAGCGAAAGGGACAAATTATCTACCAGGAGGCCATCAAAATGAATTATAACCAATATGATAAGATTGCTCAAATCACTACTCAAACACTGATTATCGGGGTACATAGCTAAATCCAAGCATGTCGCTCGTTCTCAAGACTTTAGAGGAATGGAGTACGGAGTACCTTTATATTTTGAGAATACAAAAGATAGTTTTATGGTTTTTTTAGCGTCCTTACCGAGGGGCCCTTTTTTTATCAAAGCCTATAATTAACTCTCTACAGGAATGCTAACGGGACAGGTTATTGAAGAAGGAAAACAAAGGAATTTTGTAGAAAGATACTTTATTCTTCATTGGAGGGATAGTAATGAAAATAAGAGCGGTTAAAAAAGAAGAATATGATTATACAGAAATTTTTGTGGGTGAAGTATTCAAAAACACAGGTCATACAGATGGAGAATATGAAAAGGCTTGGCTAAAAAAGATTAGAGAAAAACAATATTATATTCCAGAGCTTGATTTAGTAATTGAGGAAGAAGGAAAGATTATTGGGCATTTTGTCCTCTCAAAGTTTCCAATTAGTAAAAAGTACGAAAATGATGTGTTGATGCTATCACCAGTTTCAGTGGCAATAAATAAACAGCGTCAGGGTGTTGGTAAATATATGTTACGGGAAGGAATTAAATTTGCTGCTAATTTAGGATATAAGGGGATTGTTGTAGAAGGAGATTTTCGTTATTATCGACGCTTTGGGTTTAGAACATCATCTGAATTTGGTATAAATGCATCTAAGAAAAACCTTCCTCCTTCAGAAAAGTATTTAATGGTTATGGAGTTATGCGAAAACGGCCTGAAAAACATTTCAGGTGAAGTAGATTATTCAATGTATAAATAGTTTTTCCACTAATGAGTGCGTTAAAGATCCAGCTGCCATTCTTTACCGAATATTCCTGGTTATGAAGGAGTTGGTATTGTAGAAGAAGTAGGTGCTTTAGTTACTAAAAATCTTATTGGGAAACGTGTTTTACCTTTACGTGGGGAGGCACTTGGCAAGAACTTGTTAAGACATCAAAAGTTCTATTCGGCATATTAAGGGGGTAAGCATGAACAATAAGAAGCTGATAAAAAAGTTTGATAAACAAGCAAATACTTACGATCGAATAAAAGAAAAACAAATCCAAGGGAAGTGGAGAGAAAAATTAATTGAAGAGGCCAAAGGATCCGTTCTAGAAGTGGCAGTCGGAGCAGGAGGAAACTTCCCATTTTATAACCGTGAGGAGATTGAAAAAATTACAGCGGTGGATTTTAGTCCTAAAATGTTAGAGAAAGCAAGAGTAGCATCACATCAATATCATCTTCCAATCGAATTTGTTGAACGTGACATTGATCATTTGGAGTTTGAGGAGAATCAGTTTGATACCATTGTTTCTACGCTTTCATTCTGCGGTTACCCTCAACCATTAAAAACGTTAGAGAACCTAAGTAAATGGTGTAAACCAATGGGTAAAATATTGTTATTGGAGCATGGTATCAGTTCTAATTTCATTTTCTCAACGTTACAAAAGGTATTAGATCCTTTGGCTGTTAGAACGAATGGGTGCCATCAAAATAGAGACATCATGGAACTGATCAGCCTTTCTCCTATTGAAATCCAGAAAGTAGAACATCATTGGCTGGATGTTTTCCATCTGGTTTGGGCGAAACCCAAAAATAAATGATGGGCAGAAAAAATAAGTAAAGCCCTCCAACACTCGAGGGCTTTACTTTCAATGGAGCTGAAATGAGATGAGAAAAAGGTGGCTGAAATCGCAATAAGGCTATATGAAAAGTTAGGAGAATATTAAATCGAAAAATAATATAAAAATCCGACAGCATTCGCTGTCGGATTTTTAATACCCCCATACCTCATCCATCAGGTGTTCGATTTCTTTTCTCAGTTTTTTCGTTGCTTTCTTATCAACGACAACCTCATCACCTTTAAAGTAAATGACGTCTCCAACCTGTGCTTATTTAGGAAGGGAAGAACGAAGAATATCTTTAGTTTCATTGCCGATCTCGATGAGCATACTCTCATTCAAAGCGGCCAATAATCCCTTAACTTTCCTCTTTACTATTTCTCCGTTTTACTGATAACGTGCAAAACACTCTGATACTAAATTCCATTTAAATGTGGCTACTGCTCCAGCAGGTAAAGTTAAAGCAAGCAAAAAAAGCATATCTAATGATGTCCTTTTATGTTTAAGTTTTAGTAGCGAAAAAAAAATGACATCCTGATGCTTATTTGGTAATATTTTCTTACGAATGTACGTTTCGGGACGAGGGTTAAGTTAAAGGGGAGGATCCAAAATGATAGTGATACGAGAAGCAATAGCACATGAATTTGAGTTCATCCGAAGACAAAGAATTACAGCCTATAAACAGTATGAACATGCCGTACCCGCTGAACATTTGAAGGTTCTTCTTAAAGCAATTTCTTCCGAAATCACTGTTGAAAATGGTGTGGAGTATTTGGTAGCCGAATCGGACGGAGCCGTTGCAGGGAGCGTGGTTTTGTTTCCGCCACGAACCGATGCCTATGAGGGTCTCACTGGTGCATTGGATTATCCAGAAATTAGAATGCTTGTTGTGGATACTCAATTCCGACAACAGGGGATTGGTAAATCGTTAATCGAAGAGTGCATCAATCGTTCTCAGAAAAAAGGATTTCCATCCATCGGTTTGCATACCGCTGATTTTATGAAAAGTGCGGTTAAACTTTATGAAAGGTTAGGTTTCATTCGTTTGCCTCAATTTGACTTTGTACCTCTTGACGATGGAATTGTGGTGAAGGCGTATCACTTTGATTTGACGACAATCTGATTTGAAGATTGAAAAAGAGAAAAAATTCCGTCTTTTTTCCCTAGTTAACTTTCAGTAGTTGAAAGGAATGGGCAAACATGAACAATAAGAAGCTGATAAAAAAGTTTGATAATCAGGCCAATACATACGATCGAATAAGAGAAAAAGAAATCCAAAGGAAGTGGAGAGAAAAATTAATTAAAGTGGCTAAAGGATCCGTTTTAGAAGTGGCAGTCGGAGCTGGTGGAAACTTCCCGTTTTATAACCATGAGGAGATTAAAAAAATTACAGCGGTGGATTTTAGTCCTAAAATGCTGGAGAAAGCAAGGGTAGCCGCCGATCAATATCATCTTCCAGTTGAATTTGTTGAAAGTGACATTGATCAACTAGAGTTTGAAGAAAATCGGTTCGATACCATAGTTTCGACGCTTTCTTTCTGTGGTTACCTTCAACCTTTACAAACGTTAGAGAACCTAAGTAAATGGTGTAAACCAATGGGGCAAATATTGCTATTGGAGCATGGAATCAGCTCCAATTTTTTATTATCAACGTTACAGAAGGTATTAGATCCTTTGGCAGTGAGAACGATTGGATGTCATCAAAATCGAAACATCATGAAACTGATTAGTCTTTCTCCAATTGAAATACAGAAAGTAGAACATCATTGGTTGGATGTTTTCCATATAGTTTGGGCGAAACCCAAAAAATAAATGATGGACAGTTTCGTCATCGGTGAGATGAAAAATAAGAAAAGGCCTTCCAAAAAAGTCGAGGGCTTATATCTGTACAATGGAGTTTTTTAAGAAAGTGATATTTAACGATAAGGAGTCAGCTAATCCTTGAACCAATAGGTTTAAAGGTAAGTAACCATTTGAAGCATTGATTAGTCAGTAAAACAACTAAACTACGGGCAAGGACCCTGTCGGGCAGCATGACTGACATCCACCTCATGGAAAGGTTGGACGAAGGAATTTTGGAGCAAAGACTCTGTGAGATATGGGAGGGTTAACCTCCATGAGAGATGTGGAGATCCAATAGTGCGATTATAAATTAACTAATATCTACTTTTTGGTTAGTGGTGGTTTGGTTGAATATGAATTATTTTTTCTCTTCAACTCCAAAATTATCCTTTATTTAATTTTTATTCCAACATCCATGCGTTTCAATCTTCAATCCTTTATGAAATTTTGAGAATAGTGAAGAAATCAAGAGATATCCCTTTATACATAGAGGGAGGATAGTTCAATAACCCTTTCCTTTTACGCTTCTACAACCAATGGAGGGGTAGGTATGCACCTAGCTTACAAAAATGAATATCTTATTGGTAAAACCATTTTAACTACGGAGGAATAGTTATGGGATACTTTGTTACAGTAGAGCCAGGTGTAAATCTATATGTTGAAGATCTTAACCCAGGGGGTAACAAAACCATAGTATTTCTACATGGCTGGCCGTTGAGCCATAAACAGTTCGAATATCAGTTTGATGTTCTTCCTGCAATGGGTTACCGCTGTATTGGCATAGACTGGAGGGGTTTTGGTAATTCGGATAAACCAATTAGTGGCTACACCTTAAATAGACTGGCTGATGATATCCGCACTGTTGTTGGTACACTTCAATTAGAAAATTTTACGCTTGTGGGTCACTCAACAGGTGGAGCAATTGCGATTCGATATATGTCTAGATACAACGGTTACGGCGTATCCCAACTTGTCCTTGTTGATGCTGCAGCTCCCACAGGCTTTACCGCAGAAACTGCTAATAACTTTCTTAAAGAAGCCTTAAATGACCGCCCTAAAATGATGCAGGACGTAACAGATGGCTTTTTCTTTCAGTATGTAACTCGCCCATTCTCGGACTGGTTTTTTCAAATGGGATTACAGGCTGCGGGATGGTCGACAGCGGCAGTCATTGTTTTATTAAGAGATGAGAATTTGAATGAAGATCTTCCAAAAATAGTTGCCCCCACTTTAATTATTCACGGCATTCATGATAAAGTTATTCCATTTTCACAAGCTCAGGAACTAAATCAAAAAATAAGAAATTCAAAGCTAGTCCCGTTTCAATATAGTGGTCATGGCCCTTTCTGGGAAGAACGTGGCAGGTTTAATCAACTATTGGCACAATATATTCATTAAAAATTTGTAGAAAGGATTGCACAATAATCTTGTCCTTTTATGAGCAGTTTGTTCGATTGATTGTTCAACTAACGGATACGTTAGTCCAATAAAGCGAGGTTATTACCAAAAGTTGCTTGGTGCTTATCTTGGCAGCAATAAATCACCCAATGATAAACTTATATTGGGTGATTTATTTGTTTGTACCTCCAATGTTACTGCAACGAATGGAAGAACCATTCAATCAAGACGATTATGTAAGTGAACTTAAACTCGATGGAATTCGATTAATCTATTCCCATATGGATTCTGTCAAATTATGTACAAGGCATAAGAATGATGTGACGAGTAAGTTTCCTGAATTGATGGAGTTAGACATCCCAAGGGGAATTTAATATTAGAAGAGATGGAAAAGCCTAAAGAATTAAAAGTTTGACGATTTTATTTTAATTATCTTGAGGAATCCATAAGAAGACCTTTTTTAAGATGTAAAATGTACTTTAGATAAATAATAAAAAAAATTACAAGATATTATCCTTGTAATTTTTTTGTGTTCATTTAGATACAAATATTGGATAATTAATAAAAAGGTTTCTTTACTTTAAGGAGCGATTTAATGCTAATTAGGAGTTTTTCAGGGAGAGCCATTAACTCAATTAAAGAATGGCAAATGTATTCTCCGCCTGCTTCAAAAGATCTCCACTGGGTGGATGGTAGAAGTGCAAAAGAGTTAGCGAAAGCCTGGGTTAATGAAAATGGAGTGCCACATGTTCCTCAAGTCTTATCATTATTAATGCAGAGTCACACGACAACATTAAACCTTGAAATTGAATCAGCTATTCCTGAATGTAAAACTGTTTTAGATTCTTATGGAAAAGGGAGAATGCATGACCTTTTATTGATTGGAAAAACAGGTAATGAAAAAGTTGTTATCTCGATTGAGGCTAAGGTAGATGAAACATTCGGTCCGACCATAAGAGAACGTAGAAGGTATAATCCTGTTAAATCGAATGTAGATAAAAGAATCGCTCACTTATCTGATGCACTTATTTCTGAAAACAATTTTGAGCACTTAAGGTATCAACTGCTGCATGGAATAGGCGGTACGTTAATTGAAGCTAAAAAGCAGGGTGCTAATTTTGCTATATTTGTTGTACATGAATTTTTATCAAATGAAATAAATCTTAATAAGCATACTCTGAATACCAATGATTTAAATGAGTTTGTGAGTTGTCTAATAAAAGAGCAAGTTATTTTGGATTATGGTTGCTTAGTTGGTCCGATTTTTGTCCCAGGAGGAAAAGATATCTCATCAGATATACCTTTATTTATTGGCAAGATAAAAACTGAAGTACATTGATTAGATAAGGGGTGATTTATTGTGGGGAAACAGTGGACTGAATCTGAGAATTTACCATTTTTATTTGTTCTTGATAGTTATAGGGACGATATTAAAGGAAAAAATAAGCAGTTAGTTATAGAGGTTACTAGAGGTTATGCCGAAAAACTATATAAAGAAAATCAAATTTTGAACTTAAGGACAATCCAAGCAATTGTTGAGCATTTATCATACTTTGATGATTTAACAGCAGGTGTAGGAACAAAAAAGGATTTTGCAATTAAGGATGAAAGATATTTTGGTAAGAACCTTAGATCTGACAATAGCATAAAACCTAATCCTGCGAGAGTCTTTAGGTCAAAAGAGAAATATTTGAAATAGAGGTGAGAATATACACAGGTGAGAATATACACATGTATTTAATGAATATTGATAAGCCGACTAAGTCTTGTACTCTACAACTTTCACATTGTCATTTTTTACCCATAGAAGGAACTAAAAGAAACGGATGTATATATATTTGTTAGATTAAAGTTTGTTGATGAATTATTTCTTATATCGCTTTCTTTTTCTGCTCAAAATCAATATGAGTATACATACCAGTGGTTACTAAGCTTTTGTGCCCTAATAGTTCCTGCAAAGTTCTGAGATCTACTTTATTTTTATCATTTTGCAACAGAAGCGTTGCAAAAGTATGTCTTAAATGATGCAATGAAAAACGATGAGAGGGTAAACCAGCACGTTCTAAAACCTGCTTGAATATCTTGTGTAACCCCCTGGGGTTTAATTGCTGATTGCGAGCGTTATAAAAAATAGGTTCACTATAATATATCTGAGACTCCTTTAAGGTTCCTTGATATTTCAGGAATAAGGGTAAGACCGTCGGATGAAGGGGAAGAAGACGTTCTTTTTTTCCTTTTCCTAAGATTTTAATGGTCTGTGAACTAAAATCCAATTGTTCCCACGTCAAATCAACTAATTCCTGCCGTCTCATTCCAGTGGTAGCTAAGAGTTTAAACATAAGTTCATTGCGAATACCTTGTGGCCTCGAATCATTTTCTAAATACGAAAACAACTTTTTAAGTTCTTGCAGCGACATGTATTTTGGCAACTTTTTATCTGCTTTGGGTGCCTGAATGCCTTCGGTAAAATTCATCTTCATGTAATTTTCCTTTAAACAGTACTGGCTGAATGATTTTAAGCAAGAAATACGCCGTTGCAACGTTCGTGGCTTAATTTGATGGTTGATGACTTGATCTTTCACAAATCGGCGCACACTAGACGATGTGAAGTCGTTTAAATCGAGTGAACGATTGTTTGTAAGTAAAAATTCACCGTAAAGCTTTAAATCAAAAGCATAGCTTTTTAACGTATTTACCGAGTAATTTTTCTCAACTTCAAGATACATAAGATAATCATCGGCAGCTTGAACATAATTCATTTTAAGACCTCCTTGAGAATTATCGGGATCGACCCTGGGAATTATGTTCGATACCGTAACTTATGTGTACTCCAGTGACTTATGAGGAAGTGAACCCATATTATTGGGAACTTGGGGCAAATTAGGGGACGATATAAGATATTATAGGAACATGGAGGCAACAGCCCTTGACAATATTATGTTTGTTTCTAGTTAACATAATATATATTCTAGGAAGCTATGCAGAAAAGAGCAAAATCTGTATCAATTGTTAAGTTTACTACTGAAATTGAGACGAAAATAAAAAATGATACAAAAATGCTCTCATAATTACCAGCTGCAGTTGTTCATCGGTAAAATTCTTTAGATTCTTTCCCTTGAGACGATGTGTTAACAGCCACAAAACCCTTTTTTATATAGAGATCGACTTAGTGCTCTACCTGCTTCTGGGTGCAAAAAAGCTTCTGGCTCATCTATCAGTAATAACTTATTGTCACTTTCACCCATGAGCTGCTTTTTCATAGCAACAAAAAGACGGAGAATGATGTTCAATTCTGTTTTTGGTACATCCTTCAATCCGTTCCATTATTCCACTATCTTTAATGTTATAATTGCTAATTATTAACCTACATGAAAATTTTAAGGAAGTGATGACGGATGGAACGTTGGAAAAAAAATATGTGGGTTTTATGGATCGGAGTTTTTTTTACTTCGGCCAGTTATTCTATGGTTATCCCCTTTTTGCCTCTGTTTCTTCTTCAGATTGGTGTGCACCACCACACCGAGATCTGGGCGGGAGTATTATTTAGTGCAGCATTTTTGGCAGGTGCCATCTCCTCACCTTATTGGGGCCTTTTAGCGGACAAATATGGAAGAAAGCCTATGATCATTAGAGCTGGTTTTTCTCTTTTTGTCATTTATACACTTACCGCCTTTGTGAACAATCCTTATGAATTGCTGCTTCTGCGAATCATGCAAGGGCTTTTAACAGGATTCATCCCCGGATCCATCGCTCTAATTGGTACAAATACACCAAAGAAGAATGTAGGATACGCCCTGGCAATGATATCGACAGCAACGGCTTCAGGCGGGATCATCGGACCTCTCCTCGGGGGCGGTATATCCACATTAGTCGGAAACAGATGGTCGTTTGCCAGCGGAGGATTATTGGTACTATTTTCTACGATTCTCGTAATCTTTATGGTAACAGAGGATAATTTCACCCCCAGTACAACGAGAGGTTCGGTCATTAATGATATCAAAACAGCGGGAGCTAACCGCCCATTTATGATTGTCTTATTATTAACGATGGTGACCGTCTGTTCGCTTATGACCATTGAGCCTGTCTTACCTTTATACATAAAAAAATTAGGAGGCTCTGTCCAAAATATTTCATTCCTGGCAGGCGTGATCTTTTCTTTACCTGGAATTGCAAGTATTTTATTCGGAGCGTTTTGGGGTAAAGTTGCAGATAAAATCGGGTTTCGCACGGTTTTAATTATTGGATTATGCGGGGGCGGACTTGGTACTTTAGCACAAATTTTATTTCACGGGATCTGGGGATTCTCCATCGTACGTTTTATGTTCGGCATCTTTTTCTGCGCGGTTTTCCCTGCATTAAATGGTCTGGTTGTTAAACTAACACCGGATGATTTTAGAGGCAGGGCCTTTGGACTGAATCAAACCGCAAATCAAATCGGAGGAATGCTTGGTCCTGTCCTGGGCGGTTTTATTGGTGGAATTTTCACAATTCACATCGTATTTCTAGTAACAGGAATCTTTCTCTTGATTGCTATGGGAATCGCATGGACGTCAAATTGGGAGAATACCAGCCCAAAAAGACAAGGAAAATTCAGAAGTACCTCTACATCAGTATAGCCCTTATCAGTACATGTTTTGCAATATCATTCAAACACCCCTGTCGAATTTCGATATTCGACAGGGGTGTTTATGTCTGAGAATTGTTCTGGAGTAAAGGAAAGCTATAGGACGGTTTAATACCCTCTTTTAAAATCAACCTTATTATGTAGCACCCTGTTTCCTTCAATCATTTTTAGTGTTTCTACAAAACAGGCTGCACCCTCCTCAGGTGTGGTAACTGCTGAGATATGGGGAGTGATATGAACATCGGGATGATTCCAAAATGGGTGGTCATCTGGCAGCGGCTCATGGTTAAATACATCGAGCACAGCAAATCTGACTTGACCTGAATCTAGAGCATGAATCAGCGCATCATTATCAACCGATGCACCTCTTCCTACATTTATAAAACCCGCATCAGTTAAATGATGAAAGAGCTGCCCATCAAAGAAATTTGCTGTTTTTTCGGTCAACGGTAAAGTATTAAGGATGTAGTCCATTTCAGGTAACTGTGAAAAATGGGCATCTACAGTTATAACCTCTTTAAAATATTCTTTTTTCTTCCCGCTTAAAGAGACCCCATAGACTTCCATCCCAAATCCTGAGAAAATCTTTGCAGCCGTTTGGCCGATCTCACCGGTTCCATAAACCATGGTTTTTTGTTTATTTAATAATTGTGGTGGAATGGGATGCCATTTTTTTTGATGCTTTAATTCTTGAAATTGCTCATGTAACTGTACATCCTTAAGTATGTAGCTCAAGCAATACTCGGCAATCCTTTGTCCAAAGGAACAAATGGTTCTGGTTAATAACACCTCTTCATTCCACTGTTTTTTGTATAAAAAACAGTCAACACCCGCTCCCAGGGAATGCACCCATTTTACAGAACTGTAGTCAAAATTGGACTTCAAATTAAAGGATGCATAAGCATCAGCCCACGCAAGATCCTCCTGCGTCATCTGTTCTTCAGGCAGAAAACGGAAATCTTTTTGTAAATCTTCCTTTTCGATAATAGTCTTAAGTTCTTCGTACATGGGGCTTACGACTAGTAATTTATTTATATTAATTTTTCTCACCCCTTTTTCATAAACAATAATTGGATGACTTCATTATAATCCAGAATGTCAAAACAGGAGTGTTTATCTCTTTCCATTTTAATTTATAGAACGATTTCCATATCCATCAGCGCTGAACTCAAACTTTTCCCATGGCGATCTAATGAAAGGGAACGAGTCACACCCCCTCCTAATGCGTTATCCATAACAAAGTTTAAAGCACCGATCTTAGGGAGTTCATATCGAATAACGTCTCCCTTTACAATTTCCTGAAAAAATTCTTTTACCCGCTCTGCGGTTATGGATTTTTTTACCTTCTCATAATCACCCATTTCATAAACGATGACAGAAACATTCGAGATATTTCCTTTATCTCCAGTTCTTGAATGGGCGATTTCCTTTAGTTTCAAAATTTACACCTCCTCGTATTCCACGTCAATTTGGATATCACTTTCAGGGATGAGTATTGAGGCAATGGAAACAATGTCCTGAATGTTTACCCGTACACCCCCGCCTCCTGCAGGTCCATTCGTATAGAGTGCTTCTACTTCTTGTCCTATTGCCAGAGCATCCTTCTCTTCGCTGCTCCTAGCAGCTATTCGTAAACGAACCTCTGAAGGTGTAATGTTCTCACTTGATAAGCTTGATATTGACTCTCCATATAATGAGGACACTCCTATAAAATCAATGGTTAAATCCTGTATCTTAATATCCCTGTGATCGATTCTTTTTCTAATGATTTCCTCAGACAGTTTAGCTCTATTTAAGCAACCTGAACCGCCATAGCTGATTTCCGCTTCCACAATGAATCCATCTTTATACCCAACGCTTGTTTTATAAAAACCGCTTTTTTTCTTTCCTGACGCTCCTTTCACAAACACACGATCAGAAGACGTCTCCTCCACTTCAATTTGAGAAAAATCCGCGATCACATCAGGAGTTAAATAACTCGCGGGATCATGAATTTCATATACCAATTGTTCTTTTACCGTACTCGTCGATACAACCCCGCCTGCTTCATCAAGCTTAGTTAAAGTAATATCTCCATCCTCATTAATTTCAGCGATTGGAAACCCGACATTCCATAGGTCTTCCACTTCTTTATAGCCTGGATCAGCAAAGTAGCCTCCTGTGACCTGGGCGCCGCATTCCAGTAAATGGCCTGCAGCAGTTGCTTTTCCCAGTCGTTCGTAATCCGTCAGCTCCCAGCCGAATTCATACATTAACGGACCGACCGTCAGAGAAGGGTCAGAGACTCGGCCCGTTATCACGATATCAGCATCTTCTTTTAAAGCCCTAACGATTCCCTCCATGCCGATATAAGCGTTCGCCGAAATAATGGGTGTTTGAATTTCTTTCAGCTTCTCCCCGGTTTCCATAACGGGTAAGTCTAAATACTGATCGATGTTCGAATACACGTCATCTCCTGTAACAGCAGCAATTTTCAGGTTGCGGATTCCTTGTTCCTGTGCCATTGCTTTGACCGCCTTCGCTGCTGATAATGGATTGGCAGCTCCCATATTCGTAATCACTTTAATATGGCTTCCAGCACACAAGGGCAATATTTTATCCATTCGGTACTCCAGTAATCGGTTGTAACCCTTATCTGAATCCTTCAATTTTTCTTGTTGAGCTAAGGCAATGGTTCGTTCAGCCAAACATTCAAAAATGATATAATCCAAATGCCCTTTTTTCATCAATTCAACGGCAGGCTCAATCCGGTCGCCTGCATAGCCTGCACCTGCACCAATCCTTATCGTCCTCACACTTTAATCTCCCATCCGTTATCCTTTAAGAAGAATGAACCCCTGCTGATTGCAATATTCTTCTGGCCCGATCTACAATCGGCAGATCAACCATTTTCCCGTCCAGCTGCAAAACACCCGAGCCGTTTACTAATGAACGTTCAAAGGCTTTTACTAGTCGTTCCGCTTCTTCTATCTCTTCTTTTGTCGGAGCAAAGACTTGGCTAACAAGCTCAATCTGGTCAGGATGAATAATCAGTTTTCCATGAAAGCCCAGTTGCTTGATCAACGTAGTTTCTTTTAATAAACCATCGCAATCCTTAATGTCCACGTACACCGTGTCAATTGGGCCTTCAATGCCTGCTGCCTTCGATGCAATTACGAGGTGCGACCGTGCATAGAGCAATTCCATTCCGTTTTTCGTCAGATCCGCCCGGATGTCCAAAGCAAAATCCATGGAACCAAATGCCATACGTATTACACGGGGGCTTGCAGACGCGATTTCAAAAGCGTGATGGACCCCTAGAGCTGATTCGATAATGGGAACGATTTTAATTTGACATGAATCCATGTTTCTTTTCGTTTCTAATTCGCTGATTATGCGATCAAGAAAAACGATTTGTTCGCTGGTTTCGGCCTTCGGCAAGACAATCCCTGATACACCAGCCCTCAGTACATTCGTCAGATCCTCATAAAAATAAGGAGAATGATAGCTATTGATCCTTACAAAGTTCACTTTGTTTGCATGAAGATCAATCGCTTTTCTCACTCTTGTTCTGGCCATTTCTTTTTCATCTGGAGAAACAGCATCCTCCAGATCATAGATCAGCACATCTGCACTTAAGCTGCCTGCCTTTTGTAATTTGTTTTCATCAGACCCAGGTACAAACATCCATGTACGATATTCATTCAAGCACATCACCACCCTTTTAAACTCTCACAAAACTCCCGTTGTCCGATATTTATCAATTGTTGATGCATCAATGCCGAACTCTTTTAAAATTGACTCTGTATGTTCCCCTACTGTCGGGATCGGATTCATTGCCGGTTCCAAATCTTCAAACGTTACCGGCGGAATTAAAGCTTTCAACATTCCCGCCGGTGATTGGACGTGTCTCCAGCGATTTCTGATTTTCAACTGTGGATGATTAACAAATTCCTGAACCGTATTCAAATGAGCGTTAGCAATTTCAGCCTTTTCCAGCCTGCTGATAATTGCTTCTGCACTCAGGTTTTGGAATACAGCATCAATGATTTCTTTCAGCTGACTGCTATTGGCCAGTCTCCTGGCATTGCTGTTAAAGCTGGTATCCGCCTTTAATGCAGGGTCTTCTAAGACAATCTCACAGAAATTCGCCCATTCTCGTTCATTTTGTATCCCCATGAAAACCAGTTTTTCATCTCCTGCTAGAAAAGGTCCATAAGGATAGATCGTGGCATGGCTTGCTCCAGTTCGTTTCGGTTCAGATCCTCCATACTCAGAATAGTAGAGGGGATAACCCATCCATTCTCCAAGAGCCTCAAGCATAGAAACTTCCAACACTTGCCCCTTTCCTGTTTTAAAACGGGAAATCAAGGCGGTTAAAATACCAGAGTACGCATACATCCCGGCGGCTATATCAGCAATGGATATTCCTGCTTTGGATGGTGTCTCTTCTGTACCGGTAATCGAAACCACCCCTGTCTCACATTGGATCAGAAGGTCATACGCTTTTTTATCTTTATAGGGTCCATACGATCCATACCCCGAAATTCCACAGATGATAAGCTGCGGATACTTTTCTTTTAAAACATCGGAACAAAATCCAAGCCGATCAACAGCCCCAGGTTTTAGATTCTGAATAAAAACATCCGCCTCCGATAGAATTTTATCCAATATGAATTTACCATCTGGATGTTGCAAATCAAGCGTTATTGACTCTTTTGAACGATTGAGCCAGACAAAGTGGCTGGACATGCCCTTGGCGGCTGAATCATATTGTCGGGCAAAATCCCCGGTGCCCGGCCTCTCTACTTTTATGACGCGTGCCCCTAAATCCGCTAATTGTCTGGAAGCAAAAGGTGCCGCTACTGCCTGCTCCAGCGTAACAACTGTTATCCCATCTAACGGCAGCATTCAAATCCTCCTTTCTATTCATAAATCGAAATCTCGCCCCACTCTGATAGCTAGAGTGGGGTGTAAGGAAATTCAGAAAGAAATAGCACCCGTTATAAGCGCAATAACCGTCATAACGATGGTCGTTCCAAATGCCCAGAAGAAAACACTCTTCTGAAGGTCACCCAGATCCACCTTACATAAACCAAGAAGAACAAAGACAGATGGATTTAATGGGCTTAACGGAAACCCTGTTGTAGCGTTTCCTAGTAATGCGGCACGGCCAATGTCCAAAGGATCAATACCGAACGAGGCTGCTGATTCGCTCAGAATCGGAAGCACTCCATAATAAAAGGCATCGGGAGAAAATACTAAACTTAACGGCATACTGATGACGGCTATTAAAGTCGGAAGGTGCGGCCCCATCCAATCCGGTATGATGGAGACCATTGACACCGCCATTGCATCCAGCATTTTTGTGCCTGAAAGGACGCCAGTGAAAATACCTGCGGCAAAAATGGTAAAGCACACTAAGACCATGCTTTTTGCATGTGCAGCGATTTGGTCATTCTGTTTCTTTACATCTGGAAAGTTCACGATTAAAGCAAGGGCAAAAGCAAGGATAAATAAGACAGGTACTGGCATTAATTCCATGATTAAAACCGTTATAAGAACCACCGTTAGAATAAGATTGAACCAGAACATTTTTGGAAGACCAGTTGCCGGCATGTCCAAAGCGGCGGCCGTCTCTTCTTCAGCATTTTTTCCATGATGATTCGTCCATTGAACAACTCCCAGACGTTTTCTCTCTTTCTTGCCAAGTACGTAAGAAACAAACACAACCCAGGCCATTCCTGCAAGCATGGAAGGAATTATCGGATTAAACAGTTGTGAAGAAGTGGCATCCAGTGAAACCATGGCTCTTGCCAGCGGTCCACCCCAAGGGATAATGTTCATGACTCCCGCTCCAAGGGCTACGGTACTTGCCAGGATAAGAGGATTCATGCCCAGCCTTTTATAAACAGGGAGCAAGGCAGTGATTGTAATCATAAATGTCGCAGAACCATCTCCGTCCAAAGCAACGATTAAGGTAATGATGGCAGTGGCCATTACGATTTTAAGCGGATCGCCTTTGGCAAATCGAATCAACCGTGAGATCATCGGGTCAAACAATCCTCGATCAATCATTAATCCAAAATAAAGGATAGAAAACCCGATCATGATGCCTGTCGGTGTTACTTTCTGAACGCCCTCAAGCATCATTTCTCCCATTTCAAGCCTAAAGCCGCCAATCAGACCAAATACGATCGGTACGAGTGCAAAAGCAATTAATACTGAAACTCGTTTCGTCATGACCAAATAAAGAAAAGTAGCAATCATTAAAAATCCTAAAATAGCCATTCCCTAAACCCCCTTATTATTCGTTGAGTTGAAAGCGGTTACAATTTCTCCTATACCCTCTGTTTCAGACTCCCCCCTCTCACTTGCTGCAGGTGGCCTGTCAGCCTCCGTTCTGTCATTTCTTTTACAAGACTTACGCAATCCATCAGCTTTTCAAAATCAATTCCGGTTTCAATACCCATTTCGTTAAGCATAAATACAAAGTCTTCGGTAGAATCATTTCCTGCAGCGCCTGGCGCAAATGGGCATCCACCCAGACCGCCAATGGATGTATCGAAAGAGGTTATTCCAGCTTGCAAAGCAGCTAATGAATTAGCTTTTGAAAATCCGTATGTATCGTGGAAATGTGCTGTAACTTTAGCCTTTGTACCGAGGTCTAAGGTTTTTGAGAATAACTGATAGACCTGATATGGATTCGCTCGGCCGATCGTATCGCATAGAACAATCTCATCTACCTCTAACGTTTCCAATGTCTTCACCATATTCAATGTTGTTTCTTCCGCTACAATCCCTTCATACGGGCAGTGAAAAGAGGTGGCAATACTGAACCTTACAAACATATCCTCACTTTTTGCTTCTTCTACCACTAGCGATAATTGGTGCAGTGATTCTTCCACGGACATCCGAACATTTTTCATATTAAACGTCTCGCTTGCACCAGCAACAAGAGCAAGGTTTTTAGCGCCCGCTTCTCTTGCCAGTTCAAATCCTCTTTTATTCGGAATGAGGACCAGATATTGCAAATCCGGCTTTTGATCAATGTTTCGATAGACAACATCGGCGTCTGCCATTTGCGGCACATGCTTTGGCGATACAAACGAGGTTGCCTCTATTCTTTTGATCCCTGTCTCACCTAAGGCATGAATGAGCTGTAATTTCTGTTCGGTTGGGATAAACGTTTTTTCATTTTGGATGCCATCTCGTGGCCCCGATTCCATGATTTCTACACGTTTTGGTAAATTCATCAGTCCCTCTCCCCCTTATCGTTTTAGAGCGCCTGTTTCATTATTGGTGAGAATCCCTTCCTCTTGCCATTCTTCATATTGCGAGTCTGTAATCCCGAGCTTCCCTTTTAATACCTCTTCCGTATGTTCTCCCAGCTTAGGTCCAGGCCAGTTAATGCTTCCAGGTGTCTTGCTCATTTTTGGAACAATGCCAGGGACCTTAAGTTTTCCTAACCCCTCTACATCCAATTCGCAAATCATTTTACGAGCAATAAAGTGAGGGTCTTCCATCATATCTTCCACGCTATAAATGGAGCCGGCAGGAATGTTGTACTCATCCAGTATTTTCAGCGCATCCTTTAAGTTATGCTGGATTGTCCAGCCTCCTATGACTTTATCCAAGTACTCAGACTTCTGTACACGTCCATGATTGGAAGAATAATCTGGATCTTCACCCAAATCCTCTCGATTGATGGCATCCATCAGCCTTTTAAAGATTCCATCCCCATTTGCTCCAATAACCACATATTTTCCGTCTCTGCAAAGGTACGTATTGGACGGTGCAATTCCGGGTAATGTACTGCCCGTTCGTTCACGGATCACCCCGTATTGGTCATACTCTGGAACGGCACTTTCCATTAAGCTGTAGATGGCCTCGTAAAGAGCGACATCCACACATTGCCCTTCTCCCGTATGATTTCTATGATAGACAGCCATCAATGCCCCCATCACGGCATAGAGAGCAGTTACAGAATCTCCCAAACTAATCCCTACTCTGGTCGGCGGCCGATCGGGATAGCCCGTTAAATACCGAATACCTCCCATTGCCTCACCAATACTGCCAAAGCCTGGTTTATTCCGATAAGGACCGTCCTGGCCATATCCTGAAACACGAACCATAATGATAGAGGGATTATATTTCTTTAAGTCGTCATAACCAATGCCCCACTTTTCCAGCGTGCCAGGTTTAAAGTTTTCAATAATAATATCTATCTCTTTAGCAAGCTCTCGAATAATTTCCTGCGCTTCTTCCTTGCGAAGATCTAAAGAGATGCTCTTCTTATTCCTGGACTGCACATACCACCATAAAGAAGTCCCCTCATGCAGCATTCTCCATTTCCGAATGGGGTCCCCCTTTCCTGGCGGTTCAACTTTAATAACCTCAGCACCAAAATCCGCCAATAATCTTCCTGCGAATGGTCCAGCTATTAAACTGCCTATTTCCAAAACCTTCAGTCCTTTTAAAGGCCCTCTCTTTTGATGATCCATCATCTCCCACTCCATTCTAGTAGTTTAACCTGCAATGGATGTAAGCGCTTTACATCCATTGCAGCGAACACTTTTTCTGTTACTTCTTAAAGGATTTGATCTTGTATTATATAAAAATTCTGATAATTATAATAATAGTTATCAGCGGTTTCTTTGTCAACGGTTAACCGTTGACATTTTTTTAAAGAATGGCTTCTGTTATTCTTTAACAACCCCTCGAGTTAATGTAAACTAATAAGTAGACAGAAATAATGCCTTGAACCCATGTTGCTTAGGAGGGCTTGAATTGAGGGAAATTCAAAAAACAGAACTTTTGCATAGTCAGGTTTATACGATATTAAAAGCAATGATCATGGAGAGTGAATTTCAACCTGGAGAACGATTAGTCGAAACGAAGGTCGCCTTACAGCTTGGTGTAAGCAGAGGAACCGTTCGTGAAGCCTTTCAGATGCTGTTAAAGGATGGTTTGCTCACACGGGATAATAATGTCATATTTGTTTACAACCCTAGTGTTCAAGATATAGTGGATGTGTATGAATGCAGGAAAAGTCTGGAGTCTCTTGCCGTTAAATTGGCAACTACTCATATTCAGGACGAGCAATTGAATCAGCTTGGCTTCGTTCTTGAGGAATCAAAAAAGGCGGTAAAAAGAAATGATACCCAAACACTTACCAATCTAAATCAGGAGTTTCACGATATCATTGACTTGGCCTCCCATAATAAACAGCTCATCCAATTATGCGAGGTGATCAAAACAAAAACGCTTTATATTAGGAACAATGTCTTAAAAAATCATTTTAAAAATTTCTCGGATTTTGTAGATGATCACGAACGGATTTATTTGGCTATTAAAGAGCGAAAAGCTAGTAAAGCCGAACAGGAAATGATCACACATATTGAAAAAAGCTTCGAAACCATTCAAAACGCTTTAAATTCTGATCCTATATAAATTGGTGCCTGGCACCGGTTTTTAATAAACAAAATCCCTGATCCGTAACGGATCAGGGATTTTGTTTA
>NZ_JARMMC010000041.1:0-73352 GCF_036216745.1 Fictibacillus sp. B-59209
TCCTAGAAAATATAGTTCAATTTTTTCGTGCGATGTTTCGCTGCCGGAGCCTTCCTTGTCCTGCGGGACTAGCGTGACAGGTGAGACTCCCGCAGGCGCTAGCGCCAAGAGGCTCACCGCACGCCCCGCGGAAAGCGAGCACCCTGGAACGGAAATCAACAGCTTACAGACTTCTTGGACAGCCCCTTCTTCCTTTTACATAAGATACCTAAGATAAACATAAACACTTGATATAAGAATGGATAAAATCATCAAGGGAAATCCAATGATCAAATATTTAACAAACGAAATATGATAGCCTTCTTTACTTGCAAGTCCGGCAACCACAAGGTTGGCACTCGCACCGATCAAGGTTCCGTTGCCGCCAAGGCAGGCTCCGAGTGACAAACTCCACCATAAGGGCTCAAGGTTTGTGATTCCCATATGCCCCATTTCTTTAATCATCGGAATCATCGTCGCAACAAACGGAATGTTATCCACGAAAGCAGAAGCAATCGCGCTCATCCATAAGATTAAGAAAGTCGTCGCCTTTAAATCTCCGCCTGTCCACTCCATCGCATGTTTAGCCACACTTGCAATAATCCCAGTCTCAACCAGCCCTGCTACAATAACAAACAATCCCACAAAGAAAAACAGCGTGGTCCATTCTACTTTTTCGAGAGCATATTCCAGGTGTTTTTCACCTGCCAGCAACAAGAGTAGAAAGGCACCAAACAAGGCAATGGTTGCGGTTTCCACATGAATGAACTGATGCAGGAAGAATCCGCCAATGGTAATCGCAAGTGCGAGCAAGCACTTACGGAGCAGCTTATGGTCTACAATTTCTTTCTTTTCATCAAGCCTCATCAGATTTTCTACTAACTCAGGTTTAGTTTTGAGTCCTTTTTTATAAAAGATAGCCATGATGACTATTGTGACCACTAGAATGATCCCGCAGATAAAAGCAAGATTATCAATAAAGGACAAGAAGGTGAGCTCCTTTACCGCACTGCCGATCATAATGTTGGGCGGGTCACCAATCATCGTTGCTGTTCCGCCGATATTGGACGCGAAGATCTCAGTCATTAAAAAAGGAATCGGATTGAGGTTTAACCTTCTTGTTACGCTGAAGGTAACAGGTACAACGAGCAGAACCGTCGTCACATTATCAAGAAAGGCCGAACCGATAGCTGTAATCAAACCTAACGCAATGAGGGTCTTGACCGGATCTCCTTTTACTTTTTTTGCTGCCCATATCGCAATAAATTTGAATAATCCGGTTTCCGCCGTTATGGTTACAATAACCATCATACCGATGAGAAGACCGATCGTATTAAAATCAATATGATGAATGGCCGTTTCCTGGTCAATGACGCCAAGAGCTACCATAAGCGCTCCCCCAAGAATGGAAATAATGGTACGGTGAACTTTTTCAGAAATAATTAAGCCATATGTAATTAAAAATATGCTGAGCGCTATAATTGCTTGTTGTCCCATATTCTTCTCCTCCATTTATCATTACGGAAAACCAGTGCTAGCGGTGCACTTGTCTCAAACCTTAACTAAAATAATACTTCATTACCGTTGAATGGGTAAATGGTTTTTGCATTATTGCTAAGTTACAATTCCATTGATATAGTCTTTTTTTCTCCTCCCTTTTTGTTTTAAATCCTTAAAAGAATGGAATATGTGTATTAAGTTTGTTGGGGAAGAAAATGAAAAACTTCGTGATAAAAAGGCAAGCCGGAGAGAAGAGCTTCTCCAAAAACCGCAGCATCATGAAATTAATTTGTAGAATATTTGTATAACTTCTGTCATGTTTTTTTATGAATTTCAGGGTTCGTTTTATAAAAAATCGGGTACTACTCTTATATCCCAACTTTTAGGAGGAATACAAAATGGCTAACACAAACGTGAACAATGTGGACGAGAAAGTAGCAAATATGGACTCCGAAAAGAAAGATCAAGTTTTACAGGATTTTGAGGAATTTAAAGGATACTTATCAGACAAAGTCAGTAAAGGCCAAAAGTTAGGATTAGGGGAAGAGCAGCTGGCGAAAGCCGCTGAAAAAGTTGCTGGATATCTTGCTGAACATGAAGAACCTAGAAACTCTGAAGAAAAACTCCTTCAGGAACTTTGGAAAGTAGGAGACAAAGATCAGCAGCATGCACTCGCTCATATGCTGGTACGCCTGGTAGATTAACAGTAAGAGTTGTAAGAGTACCGGATTCTTATCCGGTGCTCTTTTTTAGATCCCTCCAGTATAAAAACTTTTGATCCTATGTTTAAGAAAAATTTCATAGGGAACAGAAAACTATGGCCAAATTAAAATTAATTCTACTGAAGGAGTGATTCCAAATGGCCAAGAACAATAACCACAACATCTCTAGAGAAGAAGCTGGAAAGAAAGGCGGAGACGCTACTTCCCGCACTCACAGCAAGGAGTTTTATCAAGAGATCGGGAAAAAAGGCGGCAATGCTACCTCAAAAAATCATGATCGGGAATTTTATGAAGATATCGGAAGCAAGGGCGGAAAAGCCCGCCATAATGATTAAAAAATCAGCCCTTAAAGGGCTGATTTTTTTTGATTTACCTTAACTCTATACGTTTATAAACTACTTCACCGATTAACGCATACCCCTTTTTATTAGGATGCAGTTCGTCAGCAAAATAAGCTTTTTTGTTTTTCCCTGTGAAGACTCCCTCTACATTAATAAACCGGGTATTCTCCTGTTCAGCCGTTATATCCTGTGCCTTTTTGTTCCATTGCTGAACCAGGCTGCTTTCAGGGAGGCGGTCTTTTCGGTTTGTGAATGGGTTATAAATGCCTGCCAGATATATTTTTGCCTTTGGATTTTCTTTTCTCATTTCTTTTATCGCTGTTTTTAAATTTTTTTGATAGTTCTGCTGTGCTTTTATAATGATTTCTTTTTTTCGATCCGGCTGGGTTTTAGAAAGGTGCAGGCTGTTTAAGTAATCATTCATACCAATATTTAAGAAGATCATTCGGGCAGAGCCGATGGATGACTTTAACTGTTCATTCTTTAAACGCTTTAACAATAAGGCGCTTGTATCATCTAGAACTCCGTAATCCTTGACTGTAATCTCAGTTTTCATGTGATTTTCAAGTCGTTCTTCCACTGTTCCTACATAACCGCTGTTGCTTGAATTTCCTACACCATAGGATAATGAATCCCCCAATACAACCAAATTAAATTCTTTGCCATCGTTTTTTAATTCTGATTTTCCGTAATGGGTCATAGAGGACAGAACAGAAGGAAGATTAAGCTTTGTGATGGAAAAAAGGATGCCTGTGATTAAAACGATCAGACAGGATGCGATAATTAATGTGTTTTTTTTCATGGTGAAAGCCTCCGGATTTAATTTCAATTAGGTCTAATGATCTAGCTTAAAATATTTCCCTTATTTCCTCGGATGTAAACTATAAATCGGTATGGAAGCCTTTAAACCATTGTAATGTTTTCGCAATATTAATATGTTAAGATAAAATTATGTCAGAGTAATGCGGGGGCTTTCTATGTCAAAGTACTTAGTTGATCATAAATCCTTGGTTATACATCGGACAGCATACATCTGCCACGCATGTCAGCATAACTTTATTCTTAACAATTATCGTGACTTCACAAACAGCGAAGATAAAGTACATTCTCTTGTTGAAGAACAACGCTATACGTATTGTCCAAACTGCGCTCAAGAATTGATCCTACCACCTTATTAACAATAAAAACATCGCAGCCAATGGCTGCGATTGTTTTTTTTATATGATCCTTTGGCCTCTTTCAGCAAGTGCATAATGAATGCCATGCTTTAGATTGGCAAAGGACTTTATATCGGAAGTATGATAATTTGAATTTGTCATCTTTATACTAAGTGCCGGTGAAATTCCTACCATGATCGTTTTTGTGCCAAGCAATGTCGTAGCCGCAATGAGCTGCTGAAACAGAGAAATTGTATACTCGCTAATGTCCTCATCCAATCCCGTAAGATCAAGGATTAAAAAATCAGCTCCATATTTCGGAAGTTCATTGATGGTTTTTTCAAGCAATTCTTTAGAACGGTCTTCGTTATACTTGCCCAATAATGGGATGACCACAATATGATCCAAAACAGGAATGATAGGTGAAGAAATAACTTTTAGCAGATCGGACAATTCTTTTGTCCGTTCTTCCACTATTTTTTCAAGCTTAAATATTTCAGCCTGTTCTCTCCTTCTTGAAAGTTCATGAATATTTTCAGAAACGGTGATTAGTGAGGGATAGAATTCAAACTGACAATATTCATCACCTTCCAGCTGGCTGGAAGTCACTCGATACCAGAGGTTCTCTCCAAACAATCCGGTTAGTACACCTGCCCAGTGTCCAGGAATGAATGTTCCATGTTTCTTCTTTTTCTGCAGCTTATTGATCCGGTATTCCCAACTGTTTTTCATCCGCAAAACAGCTTTCTTCTCTTTTTCATCCAACTCTTCGATCTCCAAGGTTCCCCATCCGGCAGAAGCATAAATCCCTGGCAGTACATTCAAGACATCTGCCGGATTGGCTCCCTCATTATAAAAGAATTCTCCAACGATGATTCCCATCCGATATCCAGTTGTCTCAAGTACGACATTAGCTGACTCATCCCCGGATACCTCTTCAATGGTGTCAAGAAATGTTTTAAAAGCAGAATTAATCCAAAAGAGAATAGCATCTTCCCCTTTAAATAAAAAGCTTCCATCAGCAGGTTTCCAGCTAAATTCAGCACTTCCCACCTTAATCTGTGTATTATTTAAATGATTCATAATGACCAGTCCTTTCGAGGCTTGGCGAAATCAACCTTCCTTTAATTTTACTGTATTCACAAGAAAAAGCCATAATAAAAGCTCTATGTTGGCCACATAGAGCCCATTTTAATTAAATCAGCCTTTCTAATAAAACACTAGATCATGATTCCTGCAACTGCTGCTGATAACAAGCTGACGAGTGTGGCTCCATACAGCAATTTCAGTCCGAATTTTGCTACTTCGTTCCCTTTTTGTTCATGAAGGCCTTTTACCGCACCCGTTATGATTCCGATTGAAGAAAAGTTGGCAAAAGAAACGAGAAATACCGATACAATACCAACGGTACGCTCGGAAAGTCCTTTAATTTTGGCGAGGTCAAGCATTGCTACAAACTCATTGGATACAAGCTTTGTTGCCATAATCGTTCCGGCTTTTACAGTCTCTGAAAAAGGAACACCGACAATAAAGGCGAACGGAGCAAATACATATCCGAGCAGCTTTTGAAACGTTATGCCGAACGCCATATTGAAAACATCATTAATGGCACTGATCAGCGCCACAAATCCAATTAGCATCGCACCTACAATGATTGCTACTTTAAACCCGTCCAGAATATACTCCCCCAGCATTTCAAAAAAGGTTTGCTTTTCTTCCTGAATCTCGATAATATCCTCTTCTGCTGTTACTTCATAAGGGTTAATGATATTTACTATGATGAATCCTCCAAGAAGATTAAGCATTAAGGCCGTCACAACATACTTTGGATCAATCAGCGTCATATATGCACCAAGTATGGATGCAGAAACCGTGGACATCGCAGACGTACACAGCGTGTACAGACGATGCCTTGGCATATGGCCAAGCAGCTTTTTAACCGAAATAAAAACTTCTGATTGTCCGAAGACTGCTGAAGCCACTGCGTTATAGGATTCCAAACGCCCTAAACCATTGATCTTGCTTAGAAAAAATCCGATCCATTTTATGATGAAAGGCAGAATTCTTAAGTGCTGTGCAATTCCGATCAGAACGGATATAAATACAATCGGCAGGAGAACATTAAAGAAGAATGGCATAGCCCCTTTGTTTGCAATTCCGCCAAAAACAAAGTTTACACCGTCTGCTGCATACCCGAGCAGCTTTTCAAAAAGATTAGAGATACCATGGATAATTACTAAACCAATCCCTGTATTGAGCAGGATATAAGTCAGAAGGACCTGAAGTACAAGCATGATAATAATAGGTTTAAACTTGATATGCTTTCTATTATTGCTGACGGCATAAGCAAGCAAAAATACAACAGCAAGCCCTAAAATAAAAATAAGATATTTCAATCTACCATCAACCTCCTTTAAATTTTATATTGTTCAACTTTTCATATTTAAATATGTTTCACGCAGCAAATAAACATATACATATACTACCCTCCATAGTGGATGCTTTATCCTGAAATTTTCACCCTATTAAAAAAACCACCTGAGTTAAAAGGTGGCTGAAATAACAATAGGTTATGAAAGTTGACGGCTTTTAATAATCACGGGGAGCGCCTGGCGCAGATGGGCATACGTTGATATGTTGGAAAAATCCAATCCAAGGTTAACCGCAGTCTGTGCAATTTCCGGACGAATTCCAGTTACTGTTGTTTCAACACCGAGTAAAGCAAGCGCCCGAACAACTTGAAACAGCTCATTCGCTACCATCGTATCCATGATTGGAACACCTGAGAGATCAATGATCAAATGTTCAAGTTTTAATTCTGTGCATTTATCAAGACTGCTTTCTTTAATCATTTGCGCGCGGTAAGTATCAATTTCGCCTACCAGCGGCAAAACACCGATCCCTGAAAACACGGGAATAATCGGCGCACTCAGATCCAGGATCATCTGCTGCTGTGACAAGAGTCTCGCGTCACTGATCTGCTGGAAATAAACCGTAAATAGCTCAATGACATGATCAAAACCCGCATTCACTTTTTTGCTCCATCGTCCCAGTGTTTGAAGGGAGATTTCTGCTTCATTCTCTTGTACAAAATCCATGATTAGATTCCAAAAAACAATCCTGAAATGTTTAAAGTTTTCCAAAGTTTCATGCAACGGGGTATCAGCATTTGCCCTTCTTACAGCCACCTGCTCTGACCACGCGGAAAAGTTCACGTCGTCACTGATAAACGTTTTGGCCATATTCTCAATAAATGTTTGATTATGCTGTATTCGTTCTGCGCTGACTCCTTCTAAAGAGCCGCTGAGACTTAATTTTTCCTCCTGAAGCTTCAGCCATTCCTCACTTAAAGCTGCGGTGTTTCGCATCAAATACTCGTATAAGTCACGTTCCATTGCCAATGGTGTTCCCTCCTTATGTATCCAAGCATCCTCTTCTATAGTAACACTTTTAATGGATGAAAATAAAAAACCAGGCAATGGTCGCATTGCCTGGCGTAAACTAATGATTTCTTCTTGCAAAGTCAACAAATCGGAATTTATCGGGACGATGCCTGGATTCAGTGTATTGAAGAAGGCTTGCATCATCAAGATAGACATGATTTTTAACAACTACAACGTTATGAAAGCCATTGAGTGATAACAAGTTTTGATCTTCCTCTGTCGGTTCTTCAACAATAATTTCTTTTTTGGCAAAGCTGATCGTTAACCCAAGATCTTTTTCTATATATTCGTAGATCGAATCTTCACAGATTTTTTTTGTTAAACCAGGAACCAACTTTTCGTTAAAAAAGTCTTTATCGAGGATAATTTTTTCCTCATTTATCTCCCGTATCCTTATTACTTTCCTAACGGTATCATTCTTCGTCAAATTCAGCTCATTTTGCAAAAAAACGTCTGGAGCGATTGTTTCCAATTCATGAACCACTGTTTTCCAAGGTTTCCCTAATTTCGAGGCCAATTCCTTAAAGCTGACCAGTCCGGAAACAGGAAAATCAAATTTAGCCAGATCAAGGACGATTGAGCCTTTCCCGCGGATCTTCTGGATAAAACCGTTCTGAGCAAGCAAGTTTAAGGCCTTTCTGATCGTTTCCCTGGATGTCTTGTATCGCTCAGCAAGCTCATGCTCAGAGGGCAGTTGTTTTCTTGCAACAAATTCCCCTTTTTCAATCTGCTGGGATATCTCTTGATAGATCGCCAAATATTTGTTTGTTTTCATTTTTACCACCACATTTATTGTACCATTACTTTATAATGCGATAAACGATGGATTCATAGGGTCTCAGCTTCATTCCTTGGAATTCATGGGATGAATCCTCGTAGTTAGACAGGATCACCTCTGCCTTTCTCCCTGAAGGTACAAGCTCTTGAGGTGCATGGAACACCGCTTCTTTAGCATAGAAATTATTAATGACCAGCAGTTTTTCATCTGGAGTATTTCTCGTATAGGCAAAAATAGATGGATGGTCTTCGAGGATTAAGCTGTAATCCCCCTCTGTTAGAACATCCAGCGACTTTCGCATGGAGATTAATTTCTGATAGTGGCTGAACACAGAGTTCTCGTCGTGAACGGCCTTTTGTGCATTGATTTCTTTATAATTAGGCGCAACGTTGATCCAAGGAGTACCTGAGGTAAAACCAGCATTTGGCGATGCATCCCATTGTACAGGAGTACGTGAGTTATCTCTTGATTTCTGCTTTAGTATCTTGATAATCTCCGGTACATCTTTTCCTGCCTCTTTTAACTCTTGGTAGACATTGAGTGTTTCAACATCCCGGTAGTCTTCGATGGTATCAAAGCCCGGATTTGTCATGCCGAACTCTTCACCCTGATAAATATAAGGAGTACCCTGCATACAGTGAATCACCGTCGCCAGCATTTTCGCCGATGTTATCCGATGTTCACCATCATCCCCATATCGGGAGACGATTCGAGGCTGATCATGATTGCACCAGAACAGCGCATTCCACCCGCCACCTTCATTCATGCGTGTCTGCCATTCAGAAAGAATCCTTTTTAACGAAAGAAAATCAAAATCAGCGGCCGTCCACTTTTCTCCATTAGGATAGTCAACTTTTAAATGATGGAAGTTAAACGTCATGCTTAATTCTTTGCTTTCCGGCCTGGAATATCGGATACAATGATCGATGGAAGTGGAGGACATCTCTCCCACTGTCAGACTGTCATGCTTAGAAAAGACCTCTGAATTCATCTCCTGTATAAACTCATGCACCCTTGGGCCGTCCGTATAAAATCTGCGGCCGTCACCAGGCGGAAGTGATCCGTCATCTTCAGGAAAATCCTGATTTTTAGAAATAAGATTAATCACATCCAGCCTAAAACCGTCAACGCCTTTATCAAACCAGAAGTTCATCATCTCATACACATTTTCACGGACCTTTTTATTTTCCCAATTCAGATCGGCTTGAGATACATCAAAAAGGTGCAAATAATACTGTTCTGTTGTTTCATCATATTTCCACGCTGATCCGCCAAATTTGGAGATCCAGTTATTCGGTGCAGCTCCGTCTTTCGGATCTTTCCATATATAAAAATCTCTAAATTCATTGTTTTTTGAAGAGCTGGCTTGTTTAAACCATGCATGATCTGTAGATGTATGATTCACAACGATATCCATGATGATTTTAATGCCCCGGTTATGTGCTTCACCCAGCAGCCGTTCAAAATCTTCCATGGAGCCGTATTCTTCATGAATTTTATAATAATCACTGATATCATAACCGTTATCCTTTTGCGGAGACTCATAGATTGGAGTCAGCCAGACCACATCTACATTGAGAAGCTTTAAGTAGTCCAGCTTTTCAATGATTCCGTTTAAATCTCCGGTGCCGTTTCCGGTCGTATCCTTGAAGCTTTTTGGATAAATCTGATAAACCACTGATTTTTTCCACCATGGCTGTTCCATAGTGTCCACCGCCTATCTGTCTAATAATTATAAATGTGAAGCCGGCTCATGTAAGTGAGCCAGCTGTACTTGTCCGTTATTTCGCTTTTTTTACTTTGGCAAAGAGGTATGTTAATACAAACGGAACAACAATTGCGATGGCCATTCCAATAAAGAAAGGCGCCCATTTATCCGGGAAAATAGAAAGAAAACCAGGTATTCCACCGACACCGATGGAAGAAGCTTTAACTTTATTTATAGTAATGAATACCCCCGCGATCGCAGAACCGATGATCGCACAGATGAAGGGATATCTGAACCTCAGATTAACCCCAAACAGTGCAGGTTCAGTTATTCCTAAATACGCAGAAACAGCTGATGTAAAGGACAATCCTTTTACCTTTTCGTCTTTTGAGATAAACATCATAGCCAGAGCTGCGGATCCTTGAGCAATATTAGAAAGAGCGAGCATCGGCCATAAAAAGGTTCCTCCCTTGCTTCCGATGAGCTGAAGATCTACCGCCAGGAAGGTATGGTGCATGCCTGTTACAACAAGCAGAGCGTAGAGACCGCCATAGATAAGCCCTCCTAAACCAGCAAAGTTGTCAAAAATACTGACAAGTCCATCAGTTAAAAAGTTTGCGATTCCAAATGTAATCGGACCAATAACGATAAAGGAAAGAAAACCTGTAACGAGCAGGGCAATCGGAGCAACGATAAGCAATTTAAACGCATCCGGTACCTTTTTATTTAAAAACACTTCAATTTTCGCCAGCACATAGGATGCCAGCAGAACAGGAAGCACCTGGCCTTGATAGCCGATCTTCTCAATCTGTAAACCGAATAAATTCCAGTGCGGCACTTTTCCAGCTTCAAGCGCTTTTCCGTAATCCCATGCGTTAAGAAGACTTGGATGCACAAGCATCAAACCCAGGACGATCCCCAGCAGAGGATTTCCCCCGAACTTCTTGACGGCTGACCAGCCGATTAATCCAGGAAGAAAAGCAAACGCTGTGTTGGCAATCACATTGATCATATCCGCAAGATCTTTCCAAGCGGTATTTACATCGACAAAAGATTTCCCCTCATAAAAAATCCCCGGCCCAGTAAGGATATTGTTTATCCCCATGAGCAGACCGGCTGTAACGATTGCCGGAAGGATTGGAATAAAAATATCAGCTAATGTTTTTACGGCCCGCTGTATAGGATTCAGTTTCTGTTCAGCCGCATTTTTGATGTCTTCCTTTGTTGCTTTACCTATTCCTGCAGCCTCGACGAGCTCATTATAAACTTTGTCCACGAGTCCTTGTCCGATGACGACTTGAAATTGGCCGTTTGTGGAAAAAGATCCCTTCACCGCATCAATATTTTCGAGCTTTTCTTTGTTGACTTGATTTTCATCATTTAGTGCAAAGCGAAGTCTGGTCACACAATGAGTTGCTGCACCGATGTTTTCTTTGCCGCCTACAGCTTCTACAATTTGTTCAGCGGTTTGCCTGATGTCCATATAACCTTCCTCCTTGATACCGTTTACATATAACTTTTATAAAACAGCCTTGTTCACGCGTTTTGTAATCAAGGCTAAATTTTGAAAAGTGATGTAAAGCAGTGCGTTTTAAATCGCTTTCATAAAAAGCGAAAACTTGTATATACATGTCTTGTTTTGTATTGTAGCTTGTATATACATGAAGGTCAACACTTTTGTTATTTCTTTTACTTTCATCCAAACTTTCGATGAAAAAACAATAGTTGTGGGATTTTTTTCAAAAGTCAAATGAAAACACCTATACGCGGTATACTGTTTATAAGAACAGAAGAAATAGAATTGGATTTGAATGGTTGATTAAAGTTAAGCGGGCTGATATGCCTTTATTCTAATAAAAAGGAATGAGGAAGCATGACAAAAAAACTTAAGGAGCTTATTTCCAAACTTCAAAAACAGGGTGTAAATATTGATATTTGTTCAAAAACGGCACTGCTGGCCTTTCAAAATGATTTTGGAAGTGTAAAAAAATGAAGGTTTGGATCGGGGAGACATTCGAAAAAACGATTGATGGCGAAAAAATCATGATCATCGATATTTACCCTGACAGCGAAAAACCATCAGACAAAATCTATCAAAAGCTGATTTACAAGTGGGTGTAATATAACGCACTGCAGGTTGTTCATATAGAGATCCTGATTTTGGCCTATCCGATCAGGACTTTATTTGGTATGGGACAGGCCATGAAATCAGCTCCTAGCAAAAACATTCCCTTTCAACTGGGGTACAAGATCAAACTCATCCATCTTCGTACAATGCCGCACATCTTCTGAAAATCCGCGTTCACGCAGCTCCAGTCCGCTTCCGCAGTTCCAAATGACTTCTTGAATGTTTTCCTTTTGATAAAGATAAGCGCCTATACATACTTGTGCTTCAGGCGATTTACTTCCGTTAAGTTTCGAAAGTATGGCACCTGCACCGAGATAATCCTCGATACCTGGTCTGATGTTATTTTCAGCCTGCTGCGGATTTTCCCATCTCTCACCGCATGCCACCACGGTGATGTCAGCACCTGACTGCTTTTGCAGCTGTTCGGCCTTTCCCGCAGCGGCCGATGCATTCAGCAGACAGCCGATCAGCAGTGCAGGAACTTTTCTGGCAGCCCAAATGCACGCTGCACCATTCAACGAGCACATCACAAACTTCTTTTCTTGATCATGCAAACTGAATGATGCCGGTGAAAGAGAATGCATCCCCCATTTCAAAGCTTCTGCTCTTCCTGATAAAAGCTCTGCTCCGACTTCCTCTGCATATTTTTTGGCTTCTTCATTGATTGGCGGAGGATAGGGAAAAATCTTGGCACCATAACTTAGTGCCGTAACAACGGTGGATGAAAAGCTTAAAACATCAACCACAACAATAATGTCTCCCCGCTCTGCTGCTTCCCTTGCTCCCCTGACTCCCCACTCTGTTTTGCATTGATAACGCTGCTGCTGAAATACCAACATTTTTCATTCTCCCTTCAGTCTCTCTGCTTTTAATGGTATCAGCAGCACTTTAAAAAAAGTAGACTATTTTTACATAATTTGTTAAACTGTATCCTGAGGTCTGAAAATTTTTCAAATGTTTCCCCGCTGCTTCTGGCAGCGGGCTTTTTTGTGTGTATTGCATTCTTTATAAATATATGTTTTACTTATAATTGTCTTAACAAGTATTTTTTTATGAGAGGAACGATGATTTTGCAATCACAACATAAAGATGTTTCTGTCGGCTTTTTAATTAACCAGACAAGCAGGAAAACAATAAATTTGCTTATGCATCGCTTTCGTGAATTTGATATTACACCCGAACAATGGTCGGTTCTTTATCAGTTATTCGAGGACGGGGGCATTACCCAGAAAGAACTTGCCCGCCGGACGGCTAAAGACCAGCCAACCACGGCTAGAATCCTCGATATCCTCATGAAAAAAGAACTGATTCAAAAGCAAATGAGCGAAACGGACCGCAGAGCTTTTATTGTCTCCCTTACGGAAAAAGGCGAGGAAATCGCCTCCAAGACCGTTCCCATTGAAGCTGAAACCATGAAAGAAATCCTTGCTGGAATTGAACCGGCAGAAGTGGAACGGTTTAAAGAAGTCCTTGAGAAATTAAGCAAAAATATTGATGACATCATCAACAGTTAGGAGCCATGCAATTGAATTCACACCAAGAAAAACTTTGGAGCAAGGAATTTATTATCATAACCGTATGCAATTTGCTTTTATTTTTAAATTTGCAGATGATACTTCCTTCGTTTCCTGTCTATACGAAAGATGCCTTTCAAGCCAGTGATTTTACCGTCAGCCTTGTTACGAGCCTGTTTGCTCTTTCTGCCATCGCCACCCGTTTTTTTGCAGCGGGAATTCTTCGAAAAGGAAAAGCATCTGTCATTCTTTATTGTGGGATCGCCATCGCCGCACTATCGACAGCCGGCTATTATTGGTGCGGATCTATTCTTCTCCTTCTTGTCATGCGTGTGCTTTTTGGGATAGGCTTCGGACTATCAAGCACAACCTTGCCTACCATGGCAGCTGACGTTATACCCCAAAAACGGATGGGTGAAGGAATCGGCTATTTCGGGCTTTCAACGAGCTTAGCGATGTCACTCGGCCCGATTATCGGCCTTTCATTGCTTGGCAACTACGGGTTTGGAACACTGGCAGCTGTCGGGACTGTTGTTTTAATTCTTATTTTCCCGCTGGCGTTCGTGAACCGATCCGCCGCCGTTCTTCCAGCCCCGCCTAGTGCGGAACCATTGAAAAAAGCCAATCACAGTACGGGAGAAGCCCTTAAAAAAATTGCTCTTCCTGGGCTATTAAACCTGTTATTATCCATTACGTATGGAGGGCTGCTTAGTTTCCTTGCTCTATTTGGAAAAGAAGCCCACCTCACCCATATCAGCTACTTCTTTTTATTCAACGCCCTTGCCATCTTTATCATCCGTCCCTTTTCCGGAAAGATTTTTGACAGCAAAGGTCATTTTAGCTTACTGACAGCGGGGGCCATCTCCGTGATGTGCGGCCTCTTTACGCTTTCCATAGCCTCTTCCACAGGGTATATCATCCTGTCCGCGATGCTTTATGGCTTTGGGTATGGCATGATTCAGCCTTCCGTACAGGCTTGGATGATAAAAGCAGTACCCGTGGAACAACGCGGCTTAGCCAACAGCATGTTCTTTAATTCGCTCGACTTAGGAGTAGCTGCAGGTTCGATGCTGCTGGGTCTGATCGCCATGCATCAGGGATATGCCGGCATGTATCGCCTATCCGCTCTGTTTATGGCAGTCTTTCTCGTCCTGTATCTCGCTGTGTCTCTCTTGCACAAGGGAAAACAGCAGGCTGAAGATGTGCGGAAATCAGCTTGATATCATGGAATTGAGCGAAGCAAGGCTGGAATTGAGCCTAATCCGATGATAATTGAGCCAAAATCAGAATAATTGAGCCAAATATATTCAAACAACTTCGCTAGGGTAAAAACTTAAAAAGCCATAGAAAAAAGCTTGAAGAATCATAATGATCTTCAAGCTTTTTTATGCTGATTTAGCTATCTTTTTCCGTTTTCTTACCCACCATTGAGCCAGGGGCAGAACAGCAAACATAATAAAAAAGATACGAAACAGCTGATAACCTGTAACCATGGAAAGATCTGCATGAACTGCGGAAGCGGTAACTCCCATCTCAGCGATGCCTCCTGGTGCAGCACTCAAAAACGCGGTAGTAAAGTCCATTGGCGTCCATTTGCTGAGCAAAAAAGCAATCCCTAAAGAAAACAGGACGAGCAAAAGACTGTTTCCAATCGTGTAGATGCCTAGTTTCTTCACATTCCCCTCCATTTGTGGATTAAACTGCCGGCCAATGTGGATTCCGAGGAAAATTTGGGCGACGAGAATGAAATATGACGGAACAGGAGGGGCTTGCAATCCTGACGAAACGGATACTGCGACAGCGATCAGAGATCCTGTCAAAAAGCCGGCTGGAAGCCTGATCCTCTTTCCTCCCCAGGCGCCAAACAAGGCGATAGCAGCAAAAACAGCATACTGCACCCATGTCCCCGACTCAGCAGCATTTACCTGTGGAGCCGTAGATGGACGAACTTCACCGCCAATTCCGTGAACCGTTAAAAAGGGGACGAAAAAGATGACAGATACTGAACGGATCGTCTGCATGAGGACCACGGTCGTTGTATCCACCTCCATCGTTTCTTCGCTCATAACCACGACCTGTGACATTCCGCCGGGAACACTTCCAAAGATACTGCTCGCCAGATCAATTTTTATATGTTTTACCGTGTAGAAAGCCAGAACGAGGCAAAATAGAACCGTAATAACAGTTGTAGAAGCCATAAAAGGAAACTGAAGCACCATTTCTTTTACTGTTCCTGCTGTAAAAGAAGTTCCTAGCATCGATCCCAGAAAAATAATAGCCGTATGCCTGAATCCGATCGGCCAGTACAGTGGCTGTTTTGATAACTTCCTCCATACCACAACAGCAGTGAGCGAACCTAACAGCCATGGCAATGGCATGTGTATCAAAAGGAACAGGAGTGCACCCGTGATCCCTATACATGCTGTCTGCAAAATCGCAGATACGTTTTTGTTTCCTTCCAACATCAGCATTGCACCCCTTCAACTTCAACAGATAGTCAATACCTGCCTGAGAAATCAGCGTTGCCTAGTACATTTATTCAACTATCATATCAAAAAATGTTTAAAAATGACTGTTTTATACATAAAGAGCATTTTGTTCATAAAGTTCATGAATAGATGGTTTGGTGAAATTACGAAGTGTAATAAGCTGCTTATTCCATAGACAAAAATCTATTTCTACTAAACTTTGAAAAATAGTTATAAAACAAGAACAGAGGTCTAGTCCACCTTCTGCCATCCTCACATATGATATCTTAACCGGAATTTATTTCTGGAATCCACTTTCAAGGGGGATGCACAAATGGGCTTCGAAAAAAAGCACAAAAAGTTCAGCACAGGAAAGAAACATAAATGCGAATCTTCTTCTTCCTCTTCTTCTTCAAGCTCTTGCTTCTGTAAAAAGCGCAAGAGAAAACATTGCGGTTGCCATAGACGCCGCCGCTGTTGCTGCGGTTTCGGCTTTAGCTGGATCTAACCCTTTAGAAAATCAGCTCAAAAAGAAGGATCCTTTTAGGATCCTTCTTTTTTGCGCTTGTCCGCCAGCTTCATGATCAGTTCGTTTGCTTCTCTTTTGTTCAGCTTATACTTTGCCGAACTTTTCGAAAGTGATTTAATTTTGTTCATTTGTGTTTGGGTAGGAGGCTGTCTTTCAATCAGTGATTCATAGTTTTGATATGCTACTTTCACTGCTGTTTTATCGCTTAATAGATCAATCATCTCATAAATAGCGGCAATAGCCCCATCATACCCAATTCCATATCCAGAATCACTGCCAAACAAAAAACGATCTGGATACTTTTCCATCAAGGGCACAAAATCTTTCAGTTCATATTCACTGCCTTCGCCATATTCAGTATATCCTGCATAAAAGTCAATGAATAAATTGCTGTATTTAGAAAGCAATGCTTCTATATTTTCTGGCGAGGAGGCAACGTTGGCATGAGCGTAAATGAAATTGACCTTCGGAAAACGGGTAAGCACCCTTTGCAATCCCGCTATAGGCGGACCATAAGCAGGATCGATATGCAAAAGCACAGGAACTTTATACCGGCCAGCCAGTTTATAAATCTCATTGAGTTTCCCAGAAGACGGAGTTTCCGCCTTCCATTTAACAGAAGAGACAATTGGCGAATAAGTTGAAGCAGCCGCCAATTCACCGATGTTTAAGTAACCATTTTCAAGGTTTTTCCTTGTATAGGCTATCCCTTTTTCAGAATAAATGTTGATGCCCGCAAAGGATGGATACACCTGCTCAGGGCGTTCCTCATAATCCTTCCAGGCGAGCTCATCTGTTTTCATTGCCTCTGGTTCTGAAATACCACCAAATAAAACCGTACGATCCACTCCAAGTCTATCCCATTCCCTATAAGGAAATTCTGGAGATTGGTGGTTATGCACATCAATTAAGGGGAGATCTTTATATACCTTATAAAGCGGCTCGCCATCCGGCTTTTTCTTTCTCATCTCTTTTAATTTCAAATGCATCGTTTGATCCGCTTTATAGTTTACATCAGGAATTACGGTAACATTTTCTTCTTTTTTATCCACTTGAATCGTACAGGATGCCAACAGTAAAATGATGGTTCCTCCTGCAGCAAAAAAAGAACGGAATGCAGCGATTTTAATTGACCTCTTCCTCCCTTAGAATGTCATTATAAATAAAAGGAGTGAGCTAGCCTCACTCTTCCAGTTAGTTCATGATTTTCACAGGAATTAAATCGGTATTTTGCTTTGTGAAGGAATTATATTCTTTATTGATCCGGATAAATCCTTCTGTCGGTGTCTTCACTTTATTCGTCTTTAAAGTGTTGATATCCTCTTCATTTAAATCATTGTAGATCGTATCGTACTGTGAACCCGGTCCTGTGTTTCGCCACACGAGAAATTGCATAGGTCTTGCAGCATCCTCTATGACGTTATTTTCAAACTTCGGATGGATGGCACCACTGGCCAATATCCCCCTGTAACTCCCAGTTCCGTCAGCTACATTTTTGATGGTATTGTCTTCTATGACAGCGTTTGACCAGTTCATGACGCGAATGGCATCCTGGCGCGTTTTTTCTATCGTATTGTCCTTGATGACAACCTGATCATGATATTTTCCGCCTGAATACTTATGAGTCCCAACCGCCCGGTCAAGATTTTTAAACTCATTATCTTCAATGGTTACATTCTGGTTCGGTGTACGGTCGAACGTGCTCCATTTCTGGCTCCATCCTAATGTAGAATGATCCGGTGTATCAAGGTTGATGGCTTCTTTATTCCTGTTAGGCGAAGGCTTGGAATCAAGAAAACGATTATGTGCGATGGTTGCGTGTGACGTTGCATCCATTTCGATAAAATGGCCAGATTGCATATTTCGGAACGTAATGTTTTTTACATTTATATTCATGTTATGGCCTGCAATTATGGCAATTCCATCTTGTGTGTACTTCATATCGATTACGGCTGAACCTTCACCGATAAAAGAGATGTTTTTCTCTCCGTTATATTCTCCATATATACTGCTCTTTGCCGATTTGGAAGGACGGATCAGCTGAAAGATAGATTTCGCTGACTGAAAGACACTCGTCCCGGTCTTCGTTCCTTTCACAATGTTCACTCCGTCCTTTAATTTCAGGGTTACATTGGACGGAACATACAGGGTGTTGGAAATTGTGTACGTTCCTCTGTTTAAAACGAGAGTACCTCCACCCGTCTTTTCCAGCTGTTCCAAGTACGACCGCAGCAAATAATAATGCTTCGTATACGAATTATACGTACTGAAGTTCATCATAAGTCCTTTGTAGGTTTTACTGTTTGGAGTCACCGAATAAGTTGGTGACGCTGCAGCTGCATGGGATGGAAGAATAATGCTGGCCATCAGAGCTGCTGTTACAATCCATTTCATTGCCTTTTTACGCATGATTAATATTTCCCCCTATGAATTATTCTCCTCTTCTACTATCGGCAATTGGAGCCTATTCATTAGTTAATAATGCCATGCTGAGTGATCATAACTTTTACATTTGGTTCAATAGTGATCTTTGAATAATCTTTATCCCAGTTCATCCTCTTCCAATCGGAATTGTGAAACGCTCGAATCTTCTTGCCGATCCCAAGCTCATCACAGTTGGCTTTTTGCATTTTTTTAATCGTTTTTTTAGCAAGATTATTCATTTCTCGTGATAATAAACGATCCAGCTTTATTGCTTTTTTGGGATTGTCCAGATGATCCATCGGAAGTTCATTTACATTTACATCCATTTCCAAATTTAGTTTAACATGTACTTTTTGATTGTGGGAAATGTTAATTTTCATTTTCCGTTCAATATCATTAACAAGAATGGTCATGTAATTCTTTTCATTGATTTCTTGCCTTTTGCTGATTTTAAATGTAAATCGAGGGTAAGGATTTTTAACATTGTTCAAGAGCAGCAGCAGAGTGGACTCTCTACCGTTCAATGATCCTGTCATTTTGTTCCTATGAAACATCGCTGTTCCGATCACTGATGCTCTTTGCTGCTTCTCGCTGATCTTCAAGTAAGGCAGCAGATAATCATTCCCTTCATCAAACATGAGCGAACAGATCGATTGGACGGTTTCTATATCATAGAGGCCGATATTACTGGCACTTCTTATCAGTTCAGGGTAATAGATATCCAATAGCGTTGAATCCTGAGGCTGAATTTCCAGCCCTTTTTTAGCCTGTCCCTTCACAACGGCCACCATGGCGTTAATGGACCCTCTGGGATCCCTGTAAATGACATCGAGGCTGGAATACATATCTTTTCGGGCCAGCTTTTCACCAAATAAGAAGATGCGGTTTCTTGAAGCGTCGAACATCTGTGAAACTTTTTTATCGAGGTTAAACCGCGCATCACGTGTGGTGTCTCCGGTTGAAGTTACAACCACACTTTTTACCATAGCGACCGCTTGAGAAGGTTTGTTTACAACTGGATATACGACGGTGTCCCTTATTTTTCCGTTAGGAGCAAGATCTAGCCCTACTGCTAAAATAAGCCTGGATTCCTTGATGAGACGCTGATCCCAGCATCCTGTCATCAAGGGGATTATCGAAGCGATCAAGAACAGCACGCAGATTATTCTTGTCCATTTATTTTTCATAACGCCTTCTTCTCCTTTATATAGGTAAAAGCAGTTATGATAAAAAACAGGATTGGAATCCCGATTACGAATATATAGCTTAAATACGTCACGGAATTGGTAAACTTTCCAACCTCATACCCCCCCTCAGGTATGAGCGCAAGAATGACAGTGGGTATTGCAGTAAAAATAACGAAAGGAGTATGATCCTGATGTTTTTTTGAAAAGGACATCATTCCTCTTGAAGCGCCAAACAAGAAGGCCATATAAGATGTGGCAACCGAAACGATCCACATGGACAAAAACAGCAAATCAATCCGTTCAAGAACTTTAAATGAAAAGGATTTTATCATATACAGCAACGGCTGGGGAACCAGTTTAAATTCGTTAATACCAAAGAAGAGAATACAGATCAGTGTTAAGAAAGCATAAAACAATGTAACGATTAGATTGGCGATGGAAATGGACTTTAATTTCTTAATCGGCTTTGAATCTACATAAGGGGCAATGACCAGAAAAAGTTCAAATCCCAGCATGGAGAAAAAAGCTTTCTCCGTCCCTTTTAAAATTGGGAAAAAGCCACTCTCACCTACAGGGAAAATATTCAAGTAATTCACTTCAAAAAAAGCGTAAATGACAAGTAATACAAAAATGATCAGCATGATTGAGACAAATACAAAAAACCTCGCAAGAAATTTAACCGGCCCCCTTATTGCATAGATTCCGATAACCGCCATTAGAATAATAAGCAGCCACCTGGGGGTCAAAGGAAGAATCCATAAGTTGATCATCTCTGCAAATAGAGAAAGAATGCTCGCGCCGATCAAAATAAAAAAAATGATATATAGAAATTTAATCACTCCGCCAATCCAGGGGCCCGCACTATGATCAAAAATTTCAAAAATGGTCATGGCTGGATATCTTTTCATGGTGTACCAGAATAAAACTAATAGAACTTGTACAATACAGCCTCCGATTAATACAGATATCCAGCTGTCATGTCCAGCTTGTGTGTAAATATTGTATGGCATAGATAAGATTCCTACTCCGACCTGAGCCTGGACGATGAAGAAGATTAACTGAAAGGATGTAATATTGTCCTCATTTCTTAGTTTCATTTTTATTCCATCCTCTGGTTTTGTTTTGCTTCTTTATTTTTTGCGGCAAAGTGTCCATCGGCCGATCATTCAGTTTCCATATCGGAAAGCGAACGATTGCATCTTTTAAGCCACTGAGATTAAACGGCCCAAAAGGTGAGAAATATGGAGTGCCAATTGATTCCAATTTACAAAGATGCAGCAGGATGACCATCAGCCCCATAACAATGCCCAGGAAGCCAAGAAGAGAGGCGGCAATCATCAGAGGAAACGTCAAGATACGAATCGAAGCACCCATTTCATAGGTTGGAACTGTAAACGATGCGACCGCCGTAACCGCAATGACAATGACCATCACGTTGGAGATAAAGCCGGCGTTTACTACGGCATCACCGATGACCAAACCGCCAACGATACCGATTGTTTGACCGATCGGAGTGGGGAGCCTCACCCCCGCCTCGCGGATCAGCTCAATTGTAAACACCATGATGAAGGCCTCAACAATAGGCGGGAAAGGAATACCTTCCAATGATGACTTAATAGGAAGAACGAGTTCATTCGGTAATATCTCAAAATGAAATCCAATAATGGCTATGTATATCGCGGGCAGTGTCATGGCCACCAGAAAACTTACCATCCTCAGCAAGCGAAAAAAAGAACCAGAGAGGAGTCGGCTGTTAAAATCATCAGGCGATTGAAAAAAGGAAAGGAACGTAACCGGTAAAATTAATGCGGTTGCGCTCCCTTCTGCCAAGAGCGCAATCCTACCATCCATTAAGTGTGCCATCGTCCGGTCCGGACGTTCTGTAGGAAGCATTTGCGGAAAAGGCGAGAATGATTTATTTTCCAGAAACTCTTCCATAAACCCCGGACTAAAAATCATATCTGTGGAAATAGAACAGATTCTCCGGTCCACTTCCGCCAATATTTCTTTATTCACCAAATCATCCATATAAGCGATGACCACTTTTGATTTTGTTTTTTTACCCAAAATATACTGCTTAAAGACTAGACTCTCATTTTCGATGCGCCTGCGGATCAATCCGAGGTTTTGGTTTATGTTCTCGACAAAGCCTTCATGTGAACCTCGGACGACTTTTTCATTGTAGGGCTCTTCAGGAGGCCGGGTGATTTCTAACTGGACATTGATGGCGTAAACACTGTCCATCCCGTCCAAAAGCAGAAGGCAGTTTCCCGTCAGCAATTTTTTTATGGCTTCATTCAAATCGTTAAGCTGTATCATTTCTGCATTCGTAATGCCTGCCATGATATTTATTTTCGGCTGTCTGCTTAACGGTTCTAGTACGCTGTTTTGAATTTTTTCTGTATCAGCGATCGATTCCAGGTAGATGACAATCCCTGCTGATCCATTATGATTGATGTCTCTTGATTTCAAATCACTGCTTTGATGAAGGACCTGATTTACAAACTCCAGGTTTTTTGCAGCCGCAGAGTCAACCGGTTTGATTTCCACTGATTCTTGCATGATTTTTTCATCTCCCGGCATCTCCTTCACCTTCCCTTTAAAGCTATTCTCCTATCATTAGAGTGAGCAAATAAAGCAAGGTTTATTCTATTTCTTCTATTGCTGAATATATGATTTGCCGTATGATAAGAAAAGTGTAAAATAGTAAAGTCAGAAAGTTAATATTATGAAATTTTAAATCTGTTTTTTTAAAATGAATAGGCGGTTATATTGGAAAGGCGGATCTCTTCATTGAATAAAAAAATCATACTTTATTGTGTAGCCTTTGCTGCATTCTTCGGTCCCTTCACACAAACGATCTATACACCGATCCTCCCTGAAATCCAGCATGAATTTCAGACCTCGGGATTCATTGTGAATTTAACGATTTCCATCTTTACTTTCATACTCGCTATGATGCAGATGGTTTATGGCCCGTTGACAGATAAGATCGGCCGGAGAAAAGTGCTGCTTCCTGCAATACTTCTTTATGTTGCCGCTTCAGCCGGTGCGGCGTTATCCCCTAACATATGGACACTCCTCGTATTCCGGGCTGTTCAGGCAGCAGGAATCGCAGCAGGATCTGTCGTCGCAACCACTGTCATCGGAGATTTATTTGAAGGTAAGGGCCTTGGACGTTCTATGGGAACCTTTCAAATGCTTGTAGCGCTCGGCCCGGTAGTTGGGCCTGTTGTTGGAGGCTTTGTTGGAGGGTATACTGGTTATCAAGGTGTATTTTGGGTACTCACAGGAACTGGCCTGCTGATGTTTTTTGCTAATTTGAAGCTGCTTCCTGAAACAAAGCCTGCAGGGGAATCAAGAAAAGGATTCAGCTTTTCGGATTTCACCATTGTACTTAAGAAAAGAACCGGACTTGCTATCGTTCTTCTTGGATTTATTCAATATTATACGTTTTATAATTTTCTCGTTTTCCTGCCTCATCTGCTCGCAGCCTTCTATGGTTTATCGGCTAGCGAAAAAGGCTTGGTTTTCCTTCCTATGTCCTTGTTCTTAGTGGCAGGAAGCTATGTTGGCGGACGGCTCCAGGAAAGGGGCAATCCGAAAAATTTCCTGATTGTAACATCAAGCTTAAATGTTCTTGCCACCGTTTTATTTGTTTTTTTATCTTCAGTATCACTGCCCGTTTTAATCACGAGCATCTCACTTTTCGGTCTTTGTCTTGGGCTGTCACTCCCTGTCCAAACCACCCTGCTGGCACGGGCTTTTCAGCATAATCGTGCAACAGCCATAGGCGTTTATAACTTTTTCCGGTACTTAGGTATGGCGGCCGGACCGATGATCGGCTCGATGTTTTACAAGGTTGGAAATCGTGCCGAATTTTTATTTGCCTCTTTTCTATTTGCAGCCGCTGTATTTTTTGCAGGCAGGCAATTTCTAAAGTCAGCAGAAAAATCTATGAACTAATCTCCTGAAAGGGGGGCCTACTATGCCTAAGAATAAAATTGAAGATGTAATGGAAGTATGCCTTTTGGCAGGCAGGCTCATGCTTCAAAATGGTGCAGAAACCTACCGGGTTGAAGATACGATCACCCGGCTTGCGCAAAACTATAACATGGAAGCCGCCCAGGTTTTCGTTACACCGACCGCCATTATTCTATCGTTGCTTGAAAAGGGAAAAACAAAGGATTATACGAAGATTGTCAGGATCCTCGACCGGTCGACAGATCTGCATGTCGTCGTTCTCGTCAATGATCTGTCACGGAAAGTGGCCAATGAATCCCTTTCACTGGAGACGGCAAAAAAGGAATTGAAAAAGATTGAAGTCACACCTGAAGCGTATCCAACATGGATTCAGGTTGTGGCTGCCATTCTCGTGAGCGGCTGCTTCGCCCTAATGTTCAAAGGAAACTGGAACGACTTTTTGCCTGCCATGATCGCCGGAGGTGTCGGTTATGCCATTTTCTTATTTTCAAAACGCTACATTTCGGTCCGCTTTTTCTCTGAGCTTCTTGCTGCTTTTTTTATCGGCCTGATCGCCAAGCTTGCCATTACGGCCGGCATTGGAGACCAGCTCGATAAGATTATTATAGGAGCCGTGATGCCGCTTGTGCCGGGTGTGCTGATCACAAATGCGGTACGAGATCTGATGGCCGGTCACCTTGTTTCCGGCATCTCATTAGGAGCTGAAGCGATGCTGACGGCCTTTGCCATCGGAACTGGCATTGCTTTTGTTATCGTTACGCTGTGAGGAGGAAATACGATGCACATGATTGAAGCTATTTGGACGAGCTTTATTGCTTCGGCCGGGTTTGGTATTCTATTTAACGTTCCAAAAAAGGCTGTCATCCCCGGCGGCATCTGCGGGATGATCGGCTGGCTCATCTTTGAAGGGATGTCAGGAAACAGCCAGTTCGATCTGGTTCTGGCCACCGCGATGGCCTCATTTGTGGTAGCGGCCATCAGCCACCTGTATGCCCGGATCCACCGTATGCCTGTCATCATCTTCAGTGTCTCCGGCATCATCCCGCTCGTACCAGGCGGCGGTGCCTATGACACGATGAGGCAGCTGGTCGAGAATGATTACAACGCCGCGATCCAGCTCGGCTCACAAACCTTTCTGATTTCAGGGGCAATCGCATTCGGGCTTGTCCTTGCAGGAACGATTATCCCGATCATTTTACGCAGCCAAAGAAAGGTGACATAAGAAAAGAACTGACAATGTCAGTTCTTTTCTTATGCCATGAAAACTGCCCCGTAGCCAATGGCAGCCACGATTACAATAACTGGAGATACTTTGAATTTTTGCATTAATAGAAAACTGATAGCGGCTATGGCTGCAGTCTGTATCCAGCCGGAAGAGCTGACAGATTCCGCAAAAAAATCATAAGCCATCACTCCGAGAAGAACGGCAATCGTTGGTTTTACGTATAACGTCATTTTTTTCACTCTTGGTGAATCCTTGAACTTATAGATGACACTCAGGAAGACGATCATCAAAACCAGGGAAGGCGCTACCGTTGCAAAAACAGCCACAAAAGAGCCAAGAGCGCCTCCTTGCGTGTAACCGATATAGCCGGACATCTTTGTGGCAATCGGACCCGGGAGGGCATTGCCAAGCGCGAGCACTTCAGTAAACTGATTGACAGTCAGCCAATGATAACGGCCCACAACTTCATTTTCAATCAGAGGAATCGAAGCCGGGCCTCCCCCATACCCCAGCATGCCGGGGATAAAAAAAGCAAGGAAAATATGCCAATAAATCATCCCATACCTTCCCCTCTCTCAGAAGATTTCTCTTTATCTTTCCTTGTGGGCTTAAGAAGCGCATAAGCCAGAAGCACGCCGATCAAAATGGCGGGATGTATCCTCATCAGCTGCAATAATAAGATGCCTGCCGCTACATGAATCAGGCTGAGCTTAACTCCCAGACCTTTCTTTGCGCTGGTGAAAAACTGCCACGTCAGCACCGCAAGCATAACGGCAACAACAGGAAGCACGCCTTTTGTCATTCCTTGAACCCATGGCTGGTCTTTATATTGTGCGAGAGAGGTAAGAAGGACGATCATCAGAATAATAGTAGGAAGAATAGAAGAGAGCAAAGCAACAAGCATACCGGATAAACCGGCCACCCGGTATCCTATATATCCTGCCATTTTTGTGTTAATGGGGCCAGGCAAGGCATTTCCAAGGGCAAGCACATCTCCAAATTCTTCATCGTTCATCCATTTAAACTTTCCGACCACTTCCTTATGTACGAGCGGTATGGAGGACGGACCGCCTCCATATCCAAGAATGCCTGATCGAAAAAAAGCGATAAATAATTGCAAATAGGTCATGAATGCATCAAATCCTTATGAAGGTTATTTCTACCAGGCTGCCACGGCTCCGTCAGTCCGGCCTTCTGTTCCGCCGGCAAGTACACCGGTTTCAGGATTGCGCCATATGATCTGGCCTCTCCCAAAGTTTCCGGCATCAAGTGCAACTTTTACGTCATGGCCTTTGCGCGCCAATTCCTCGGCAACATGCTGCGGCAGTGAACGTTCTACCAGTACCTTTTTCCCTTCGATCCATTGCCATCTTGGCGCATCAAGCGCGGATTGTGGATTCAGCAGGAAATCGACCGTGTTCATGATGACCTGGACATGCCCCTGGGGCTGCATGTATCCTCCCATAACACCGAAAGGACCGACAGGCTGGCCGTCTTTCGTTAAAAATCCCGGAATAATGGTATGATAGGTTCTCTTGCCGGGACGAAGGCAGTTGTCGTGAGAATGATCCAATGAAAAATCATGTCCCCGATTCTGAAGGCTAATCCCGGTGCCAGGCACCACAATTCCAGAACCAAAGCCCATATAGTTGCTTTGAATAAACGATACCATGTTTCCTTCTTCATCAGCCGCTGCAAGATAGACTGTGCCGCCTTTTGGAGGTGTTCCCGGCTCAGGCAGCATCGCTTCTGAACCAATGAGCTGTCTGCGCTTTTCTGCGTATTTTTCTGATAAAAGAGCTTCTGCTGTTACTTTCATATGCGTAGTATCTGTCACATATTTTTTGGCATCCATAAAAGCAAGCTTGATCGCTTCAATCTGCTTGTGATACCGATCAGCAGCTTCCGTTTCGGGAAAATCATACCCTTTTAGGATATTAAGCGCCATTAAAGCAACAATTCCCTGGCCATTCGGGGGGATCTCCCATACTTCATATCCTTTATACTCCGCCTTAATCGGGTCTACCCATTCTGGATAATAGGCCGCAAGATCCTCTTTTCGCAGGAAACCCCCTTCATTTTCAGAGGCTTTGCTGACCTTATCAGCCAGTCTCCCTCTATAAAAGGATTCTCCGTTTGTTTCGGCGATTTCCTTTAATGTGGCTGCATGATCGGGTGATCGCCACATTTCACCTATTTCCGGAGCTCTTCCGTCGGGCGCAAAGGTTTCAAACCAGCTCTTAAATTCATCGGCCTTCTGTTCTTTTTTGTAAGCTTCAAAAGCTTGTTTCCAATACGTTCCGAGTACTGGAGAAACCGGAAAACCTTCTTCTGCATATGTAATGCCCGGCTGAAGCACCTCAGTCAGCGGCAACTTTCCAAAACGGCGCGATAATTCTGCCCATGCCGCAGGAGCTCCGGGGACAGTAACCGGATACCAGCCATATTTCGGGATCTTGTCGTACCCTTCATGTTTGAGCGCTTCAACGGTAATATTTTGGGGTGTGGCACCACTTGAATTCAACCCGTGCAGCTTTCCTTTTGTCCAAACAAGCGCAAAAGCATCTCCACCGATCCCGTTTGACGTCGGCTCGACCACGGTAAGGCAGGCAGCCGTCGCAATTGCCGCATCAATGGCATTTCCGCCTTTTTTTAAGATATCCAGGCCTGCCTGTGCCGCTAGCGGCTGAGATGTTGCGACCATTCCTTTTTTTCCGTACGTTACTGAACGCCGGGAAGCAAAAGGATATCGTTCATGATCATAAAATGTTTGTTCTGTTGTTTGTTCAATGGTTTGCTGTTTCATATCTTCACCTCTCATGGCATGCATAACTTGTACATATATTCAGAATATTTTATAAATAGTTTAAATGTTGTTAGGAACAAATACAAATGTTTTACAAATAGCACTTTCATAAACATAAAAAAATCCCGTCCTTCTTCGGACGGGATTACTTTACCTCGTCTATCGGTTTCATATCCATGGTTACCATGTAATCCTTCCCCCACTGGTACATGGCATCAAGAATCGGCATCAGGCTCTCACCTTGCTTCGTCAATGAATACTCAACTTTTGGCGGAACAACAGGATAAACTTCGCGATGGACAATCATATCCTCTTCCAGTTCACGAAGCTGGTTAACGAGCATGCGCTGAGTGATGGCGGGTATAAGAGCCTTCAGCTCACCGAAACGTTTTGTTCCTTCTTTCCCAAGGTGCCATAAAATAATCATTTTCCACTTGCCGCCGATGACAGATAACGTTAATTCTTTCTCACAGTTAAACATTTTATCGTCCATTCGTGACATAGAACATCACCTCCACCCTTATTATACCTTATAGTATACTTTTTGACACTATGTAATATTAAAGTCAGTACTTCACAATAGGTAATCATGAAGAGTATACTTACAACTAATCCTTTACGGACTTTATAAAGTCAGCCGCCAAAGGAAATAATATGAGGTGCAACATAGATAAAACACCACAGGAGGAGAATGTAAAAATGGAATTACAATTAGCGATAGATCTTGTAAATACAGAAGAAGCCATCAAATTGGTGAAAGAAGTTGAAGAACATATCGATATCGTTGAGATCGGTACCCCGGTTGTCATCAACGAAGGCCTTAGAGCAGTTAAAGAAATGAAAGAAGCATTTCCAAATTTGAAAGTCCTTGCCGACTTAAAGATTATGGATGCTGCAGGATACGAAGTCATGAAGGCTTCTGAAGCCGGTGCTGACATCATTACCATCCTTGGGGCAGCTGAAGATGCATCCATTCAAGGTGCGGTTGATGAAGCAAAAAAACAAAACAAAAAAATCCTTGTGGACATGATTGCCGTTAAAGATATCGAAACAAGAGCAAAAGAGCTTGATGAGCTTGGTGTTGATTATATTTGTGTCCATACAGGTTATGACTTACAGGCTGTCGGGAAAAATTCTTTTGAAGACTTAAAAGCGATCAAACGCGTCGTTAAAAACGCAAAAACGGCTGTCGCAGGCGGAATTAAATTAGAAACATTGCCTGAAGTTGTTGCAGCTCAGCCTGACCTGGTTATTGTCGGCGGCGGTATTACTGGACAAGATGATAAAAAAGCAACCGCAGCTGAAATCCAAAAATTAGTAAAACAAAGCTAAGGATTTTCCACATGAATACTTCACATTATTATACGGAAATTGTGAAGGAATTAAGCCGGGCAGCGGACCTAATTTCAGATCAAGAGGCTGAAAAGCTCGTAGATGAAATTTTGAAAGCCAAGAAGATATTTGTTGCAGGAGCTGGCCGGAGCGGATTGATGGGAAAATCCTTTGCCATGCGAATGATGCACATGGGATTGGATTCCTATGTCATCGGTGAAATCGTTACTCCTAACCTGACCGAGGACGATCTCATCATTTTCGGTTCAGGTTCCGGGGAAACAAAAAGCCTTATTTCAATGGCCGAAAAAGCGAAAAGCATTGGCGGTAAAGTTATTGCAGTGACCATCTTTCCCGACTCGACTCTTGGCAAATTGGCCGATGTCTGCGTAAAATTACCTGGCTCTCCAAAAGATCAATCGGAAAATGACTATAAGACCATTCAGCCTATGGGATCTCTATTCGAACAAACACTTCTGTTGTTTTTCGATGCCGTTATTTTACGTTTTATGGAAAGAAAAGGGCTGGATACCGATACCATGTTCGGACGGCATGCCAATTTGGAATAGATATTCATTAAAAACAGGACAGGACTGCCTTTGGCGTCCTTCCAGTTGTTTTTACATTAAGGAGGAAAGCGCAGATGCAAACATTAAAGGGAAAAACAGCGCTCATCACCGGAGCTGGAAGAGGAATCGGCCGTGCAACAGCGATTGCTTTTGCAAATGAAGGCATTCATGTTGGCCTTATCGGTAAAACCCGTTCAAATCTCGAAAAAACAGCAGCAGAACTGATGGAATATGGCGTGAAGGTGGCGATTGCAGAAGCTGACGTTACGAATAGCAATGCTGTTGTTCAAGCTGTAAAAAGCATTGAAGATGAACTGAGCTCCATCGATATTTTAATAAATAATGCCGGGATCGCAAAGTTTGGCGGATTCCTTGAACTTTCGCCTGAAGAGTGGAAAAATATCGTAGACGTCAATTTAATGGGTGTTTACAACGTTACAAGAGCAGTTTTGCCGGGAATGATTGAAAGAAAAGCAGGCGATATCATTAACATTTCGTCATCAGCAGGGCAAAAAGGTGCACCGGTAACAAGTGCGTACAGTGCTTCTAAATTTGCAGTATTAGGTCTAACCGAATCTCTTATGCTTGAAGTAAGGAAACATAATATTCGTGTCAGTGCCCTGACACCAAGCACAGTGGCGACAGATTTGGCCATTGATACAAATCTGACGGACGGCAATCCAGAAAAAGTGATGCAGCCTGAGGATATGGCCGAGTTCATGGTTTCCCAGTTAAAATTAAATCCGCGTATTTTTATTAAAAACGCAGGCATGTGGTCGACAAATCCATAAAAAACAGGTAAAGGGCAGTTCCTCCTTGAGGAACAAAGGGCAGTTCCTCCTTAGAGGGACTGCTCTTTTGTGTTTATGTAAATGAAGGGTAAAAAACCTCACTTGGGGTATAGTATTTTATACCAATTTTAGGAGGTTGATTATGAAGGCTGTTACTTTTCAGGGAGCAAAAGAAATCGAAGTGAAAAATGTTGAAGATCCCAAACTACAGGAAAAGGAAGACATCATTGTCCGCATTACTTCAACCGCTATCTGCGGATCAGATCTCCACATTTATCAGGGAGCTCTTCCAGCACATAAGGATTATGTCATTGGACATGAACCCATGGGTATTATAGAAGAAGTTGGTCCTGAGGTCACCAAAGTAAAAAAAGGAGACAGGGTCGTCCTTCCTTTCAATATTTCTTGTGGCCACTGCTATTATTGCCAGCATGAAATGGAAAGCCAATGTGATAATTCCAACCGAAATCCTGAATTTGATACAGGCGGATATTTCGGCTTTACGGACCGTTACGGCGACTATAGCGGTGGACAAGCCGAATATTTGCGTGTGCCTTATGGAAATTTTATGCCGTTTGTCATTCCTGAATCAGCGGAACTTGAGGATGAAGCTGTGCTTTTCATGTCTGATGTTCTTCCTACAGCCTACTGGAGCGTCGAAAATTCCGGGGTAAAAGAAGGTGACACGGTCGTTGTTCTGGGCTGTGGTCCAATTGGCTTAATGACACAGAAATTTGCATGGATGAAAGGCGCCAAGCGTGTCATTGCCGTAGATAACTTAAGATATCGTCTTAATCATGCAGTGAAAATAAACAATGTTGAAGCTTTTAACTTTGATCAATTCGATAACATGGGTGCCCACATTCATGAAGTCACCAACGGCGGCGCAGATGTTGTTATCGATTGTGTAGGAATGGACGGCAAAAAGTCGCCTGTTGAAGCGATTGAACAAAAACTGAAGCTGCAGGGCGGTACGCTGAGTGCCATACAGATCGCCCTCAAGGCCGTTAAAAAGTTTGGAACCATCCAACTCACTGGTGTATATGGATCCATGTACAACATGTTCCCGCTTGGAAACATTTTTGAGCGTAATATCACAATGAAAATGGGCCAGGCCCCTGTTATCCATTATATGCCGATGCTATTTGATAAAATTGCCAATAAGGAATTTGATCCGACTGAGATCATTACACACCGAGTACCTCTTGATCAGGCGAGCGAAGCGTACAAAACATTCAACGATCATGCGGATGAGTGTATTAAAGTGGTCTTAAAACCTTAAAGCATTTTGTTGATTTCCAATCATAATGGACATCGCATACTGATGTTTAAAAGAGGCTCTCAAGTCTTTTTCTTAGAGAAAAAGGGGTGATAGCTGGCGATGATAAGAGCCGGCTGATTTGTGAAACAAATGAAGCGCTCGAAAAGCAGATGGGAAAAAGCTTGCTTATACCCTTCTGCTTTTTCAGATGGCGCTTCAATCACCCCTACCAAAAATCAACAACATTTATTAACACAGCTTTTTATTATATAAAGTTCCTTACATTATTGCCGCGGCTGAACTTATAGATCGCAATCATGAAGAAGGCTAATGCGAAAGCGAAAAGAATGGCGATGTTCAGTGAAAGACTGCTTAGCGAATGGCCTTTTTGCAGCTGGGTAAATGTGTCCAGCAGCCATCGCTGAGGAAGAAAATCTGCTATTTTTTGCAGCGTCTTCGGCATGATCTCCACTGGCCAGAAGCAGCCAGCCAACAGACACGATGGTGTCATGATCAAATTTTGCAGTGCTCCAGCTGAAGTCGTGGTCGATGCAAATGCTGTGATGACAAGCGATAATCCAACACCTGCAAGAGCGAAAATCATTAATATTTCTACCATCGTCAAGAACGGGATCCCCGTAGAAATATGGAACACTTGAGTCATAAACGTTAGTGTAATTAAGATCTGTACCGTCATGATGATCATGTTAACAACCACATTTGAGAAAACGTATTTTCGGCTGTTAATCGGTGTTGACATTAACCGCAGATAGGTTCTGTTTTCTTTTTCCTGAAGGATAATTTCAGATAATCCGCCCGCACATGAAAGCATGATCATGATAAGAAAACCGACCGTCTGATTCGTTATATCATTATTTTTTGAAGTATCTTTGAGTGAATGAGCTGAAACTTGAAAGTCTGATGCACGGTACTGGTCATACATTTTTTGAAACGCAGCTTGATCTCCGCCAGCTGCCTTGCTTAAGGAAGCGATGTTAGACAAATAGTTATTCACATAGGTTTTCACAAAACCAGTGATGGTTGCCCCTTTGATGGATACGATTTCAATGTGATCAGGGTTGCCGTTCAGCACACTGTTTGAGAAGCCCGAATTCAGGACAATAACACAGTCAAGCTTTCCTGAAGCAATTTGATCTTTCACTTCTGAAGAGCTAATGTTTTTCACTTTTACATTTGTTAATCCGTCGACAAATTTAACCGTGTCATTGGCAATTTCCCCTTTATCTTGGTTAACGACGCCAGCATGCATGGTAGCGGGACCTGTGTTGCCATACGCCGCAATTCCAATGAGAATACCGATCAGCGGTACAAATAGGTAGGTGAACAGCTTTCTTTTATTTTTAATGATGGAGCGCAGAGAATTTGTTATGAGCCAAAGAATCTCTTTCACTTAAAGGCCCTCCCGTCGTTTGAAAGCAACAATGGCAATGGTTAAAAAGATGACAGCTACCCCGAGATTTAATCCAATAACCTGCAGTGAAGCAGCAAGATCATTATTATAGATAATTTTATTGATGGCTGAATTTGCCCAAGTCAGCGGTGAAAGGTTCGTGACCAGCTTCATGAAGCCATCGGGATTATCGATTTTAAAATAAGCCCCGCCGAAGAAGGAAGCGAGCTGAACAACAATGAGGATGATCGTCCTGGAAGCCTCGCCGGTTTTTGCCATGTAACTGACCCCAATGCCGAAACTTACGGCAAGGAAAACTTCAGATAGTAATATGACAATGACCAGGCCGAGATGCTCCCCCCAGTTTGCGTTAAACAGCAAGGAACTCACAGCGACAATGAGAAGAAGAGATAGCAGGTTTAGTACAATGCTTCCGATAATTTTCCCGAGAAAAATTTCAGCCTTGGTGATCGGTGCGGTTGCCAAACGTACCGCTGTATTTCGTGTTCTCTCTCCCCTGAGCAAAAAGGATGCCCCCATCGCCCCGTACAAAGCGATCATCGTTGTTACAGCCACCGCATAATAATCCATTGATCCCGGTGCTTTATTGGCGTTCAATGACTTCTCTTTTACGTAATCGCCCGGTGTACCGCTGGCGAGCACCGTCTGTGTCTGATCCGGCTTCACTTTAGCCACTTGGCTGACGAGATTGTATTTATCTGCAAAAGCTGTCAGCATTCCTTGAACAATGCTGCTCTCAATGCTGTTTCGTTCACTTCCGTAAAAGGTTAAGCCTTTATTGGAAACTTCCACATAAGCATCATAGCGGTTCTGTTTTACTTCTTTTTTTCCATCCATTTTGTCAGGAGCTTTATAAAAATAAATATCTTCTTTTTTGGCAGCCTTCGTAAATTCTTTAAAATACGGGGAGAAGCTGGTGTCCCCGGTTTCTTTATAAAGGACTTGCATTTTATCAATCTTGATATTGTTATCAAACGCATTGGATAAAGCAGAGCCAAGAACCAGCATCATCACGATCGGAAATGCCAGCATGAAAATCAACGTTCTGGTATCCCTGATGCTGATTTTTAAATGATGAAGTGCAATGTTAAATATGTTCAAGGGGGAAGTCCTCCTTAGTTATTTTTGTAAAGAAGTTCATAGCTTCTTAGAGTTAATTAAAGGTAGGAATAATTGGCTAACGCCAATTTTCCTTAATCTCTCAAATTCCTTCCGGTTAGGGTGAGGAATACGGTTTCCAGGTTAGGTGCCTGTTCTTGCAGTGAGCGGATTTCGATTTCCCGGTTGATAAAATATTGAATGATTTTATTTAAGTTGCTGACTTCGGCTTGAGAATTGATTTTAACGATGTTCTCTTCAACCTGCACCGTGTTTACCCCGTTGATGTCTTTTAATATGTTTTCTTCAATATTTTCATTTGATTTTACATCGACCCAGATGTCTTTCGTGTCTGTAATGATGGCTTTCAGCTGTTCTTTTGTGCCTTCCGCTATCACTTTCCCATGGTCGACGATGGCGATTCGGGTACAGATTTCCTCGACTTCCTCCATATAGTGACTCGTGTAGATAACGGTGCATCCCATCTCGTTCAGTTTTCTGACAGAGTTCAAAATATAGTTCCTGGATTGTGGATCAATCCCGACCGTCGGTTCATCCATGATGATCAGTTTCGGACGGTGCGCGATGGCACAGGCGATGTTAAGCCTTCGTTTCATCCCGCCGGAAAAGTTCTTTGGAAAGTTTTTTTGTTTATCAAGCAAGCCGACAAACTCGAGTGCTTCCTCTACCCGGTCTTTGAGTTCTGCACCGCGGAGTCCGTAAAGTCCTGCGAAGAAACGTATATTTTCATAGGCTGTCATATCTTCATAGATGGCCAGATCCTGTGGTACGATGCCGATGTTCATCTTTGCGAACTTGCTGTTGTTTGCAATGTTCTTGCCAAGGATTTTGATTTCTCCTTCATTGCTTCTTAACAAACCTGCAATCATGTTGATCGTTGTACTTTTTCCGGCTCCGTTCGAACCGAGGAACCCGAAAATTTCACCTTCTTTAATGGTTAAGGACATATTGTCTACAGCGATGAAGTCACCGAATTTTTTTGTCAGGTTATTGATTTCTAAAACGTTCATCATCTCACCTCATGTATTCTTTATATTGTCATTATACGGAAAAAGAGTGAACCAACGTCAGTGCATTAGTTCACTCTTTTCACATGAGAATCTTCACTATTTTTATATGAGGCTCTTCACTTAGCCTATAGGAAGCAGCGTGGTAACAGAGAAACCGTTCGTTCCGTCCACAATAATCGTTCCGTTGACAGAGGCTGTTCTCTCTTCCATCCCCAGGATTCCAAGCCCTTTTACCACTTTAACAGCTCCTCTTCCATTGTCCCTGACCTCCGCTTTGATCATGCGGTTCAGTACATGAATCTCGATCGATATTTCCGTCGGTTTGCCATAATTCATGGAATTCGTAAGCGCCTCGGTCACGTTCTCCGCGATAATCTTCCACTGGATAGGAGTAATCATGTCCATATTTCCTTTGTATACGAAAGGAGCCTTGATCCGGTGCTTTACCGAAAACTCTTCAATCATCAGTTTCATTCGCTGAACCCCCATCTGTTCAGTGGGGGGCTTCATATTTTTCAAGGTAATTCGTATATCTTCAATTCCCTTTTTCGAGATGACGATGGCATTCTGCAAGAGTTCTTTCGCTTTCCCCGTATCCATTCCCATCAAGCTCTTTGCTGCTTCCATCTGTATCAATGCTCCAGTCATGGAGTGGCCGATACTGTCATGGATCTGCTGTGAGATGCGGTTCCGCTCCTCAAGCCGATGCGTATATTCAGATTGCTTGATATACTCCTGATTTTCATTGAGGCTTGACGTCAGACGCTGCATATCATGCCTCACCTTGTCCAGCTTGCTTTCATACTGAATCAGTTTTTCTGTATAGCGGGTGGTCATCGTATGTACAACAAAGGTGAAGGCAGAAACCAACCCAAATAAGTATTTATTTTGAGGCAGATACAAAACCGGGATTAGACCCAGAGCCAGCAGCAGCCATTTCGTTTTGAAATATGTTGAGGCCAGCTCATATAGATTTAATGGCAAAAGCAAAATAAACAGCGGATCCACATAATAAAAGGCCAGGCAGGTCATCAGAATTGAAACAAGCAGAACCGTTTGCTGGAACTTCTCGCGGCTGAAGATATACATGATGATATTTAAGCTCACGTATAAGAGGAGACAAAATATGATCCACGGCAGATTTTCCACATTCATGCGGGCATAGCTGGCCGCAAGAAAAAGCACGACGATCAGCTTGGTGTAAATGATCCATAGCTCCATTGTTTCTACCCCTTACTCCACAGATCCTGTTAAATAGTAAATAGCAATCTGAGTTCGATGCTCCAGACCTGTTTTTCCTAATATAGAGGTAATATAGTTGGCGACGGTTCCTTCTGAGATAAAAAGCTGCTTTGCGATGGATTTATTGGAGAACCCCTTGGCGATGAGCGCCATGATTCCCATCTCGCGTTCGGTAAAAAGACTAGCATCAATTTTTGTCTCTGCCTTTTTGCTTCCATCGATATTCGATTTCAATTTTTCCAGAACGACATCCTGCATTACCGTGTTGCCGTGATAGACACTCTTAATGGCATCGCGAATCCGTTCAGGCTCTGTGTTTTTTAACAAATAGCCTTTTGCACCGTTTTTTATAGCGTCAAATATATATTCGTCATCATCAAAGGTGGTCAGGATCATGGGTTTGCACGACGTATGTTCTGCGATGAATTTTGTCGCCTCCACACCGTTCATGTTCGGCATCCGCACATCAAGAAGGGCAACATCCACTTCATTATTTTTGCAAAAATCAACGGCTTCCTTACCGTCATTAACGGTAACAAGCACTTCAAAATCTCCATACGTGCTTAATATGATTTTCATTCCTTCTCGAATAAAGGAATTGTCATCCGCAATAATAATTTTAATTTTCATTTTTATTCAGCAGAATACGTTCCGCTGCTCACATCCTTCTTTTTAACTATCTTCCTTCTTCTAATTGGCTTTATTTTACCAAAAACCTCTTCACGAATAAAAAAAGAGCCCATCCGAATGGACGAGCCCTTTCTACTCTATATTAAAACAAACTCTGAAGTTCTGAAATGCCCAGAACAATAAACATGAGTACACAGCCGATCAGTACAGATCGCCACCCATTTAATAGGTTTGAAGGTTTAAGGATCAGGTTGCCGCTTGGGAATATCTCATTTTCTCTAAATACCGTTTATGGGCGGCTTTGACTGCCATGATGACGGAAGGTGTGGAAGGGGTATAATAATAGTCTTCGATTCTCTGGATCAATCCGTCGATCCCCTGTGCTAAATTATAATTGACGATGACCCTTCTCAGAAAATCGCGTGCCAGCTCCGTGGCAAACGTAAACTCAGCATTGACGATCATATTGGTCTCTGTATCAATTTCCATGACGATGCCCGATGTCTTGCAGACTTCAAACATATAATTTCCATGCGGCGCTTTCGCATACCCCGTTACGAGCACAGTCTTCATCCTCGTTAATTCAGTCATTTCGCCAGACCCCTCTTTTATCTGTGATTTGTTTTTACTGCTGCAACAAACCTTATGTGCTATCTTACGGGGTAAACCTGAAAAATATATATGTACCCAAAATAAAAATTTCGGGAGACACTGATTTGGCTAATCAAAGCAATTTACCACATATTCGCAACCCCAAAACCATTGCCTATTTTTATTTTTTTCCAAATATCCAATTGACTTAGAGCAAGCTCTAAGTTGTAAGCTTTAAGAAAGTGAAAGAAAGGGATGATTGGTTATGTACACAATCAGTGAAGCAGCCCGGGATACCGGCATCAGTGCCTATACACTGCGTTACTATGAAAAGCTGGGCTTGCTGCCGGCACCTGGAAGGAAGAATGGCCATAAGCGTCTGTATTCAGCAAAAGATATTGCGTTCATCAAGTTTTTAAAAAGCCTGAAGGATACTGGCATGCCATTGGAAGAGGTAAAAGAGTTTGTACAGGATGGCTGCATTTGGGACAGTTTGGAAGAAGATCCCGATTACAAGCCCGCTCCTACACTGACGAAAAGAGTGGACATCCTAGAAAAACATCTAAAAAACATGGAGAACAAAAAACGGGAATTGGAAGCCATTATGGAAGTCACCAGGGAGAAGCTTCAAACGTATCACACGTTATTGGAAGAGGAAGCGAAGAAATGAAAAATCTCTCAGTCTATCTCATGCTGCTTGGTTTTGCGGTGTTTACCGGAGCTACGTTTAATCTCGGCAAGTATGCAGTAGGGTATTTTTCACCGGCCTCGGCAGCCGCCTGGCGCTTTGGTATCGCTGCAATCGTGCTTTTTCTGATTTTAATCGTTAGTGAAGGTGTGAAGAAAACAACGCTATCCCGGAATTTAGCGGCTTATGCGGCTCTCGGCATCATCGGAGTGTTCGGCTTTAACACTTTGTTTTTCACGGGATTGAAATATACGTCACCGATCAATGGAGCGCTTATAATTGGCACCAACCCTATTTTGACGTCGGTTTTAGCACTGTTCCTGCTAAAAGAAAAACTGACAAAACAGCGCATGGCCGGAACTGGGTTTGCCTTTATTGGCGTCGTTTTAGTCATCACGCAAGGCTCCTTGGAAACGTTAATGAGCCTATCCTTTTCTAAAGGAGATCTTATCATCCTGGGAGGAAACCTCTGCTGGGCAAGCTATGGAGTGCTAGGACGGATATGGATGAAAGACAGCTCTTCTCTTGAAACAACGGCATATCCGATGCTGATCGGTGCTGCCGCATTAATTGCTGTCTCTTTGTTTTCAAGACCACCGGCCGAAACACCTCACATTCCGCTTGGAGGCTGGGGAGCTATTCTTTTTATGGCCATATGTACGACCGTACTTGGCTATTTATGGTGGAACCTTGGTATCAGAAAAATTGGAGCCGGCAAGACCTCCCTATTTTTCAACCTTGTTCCTGTGGTTACGATGATCATATCCGCCATGACTGGGACATCTATCACCTACCCTCAGCTGCTTGGAGTCGGATGTGTAATTTTAGGCGTACTTACCGCGTCTGGAGTTCTTTCGCTGTTCAATCCAAAAACAGAGTCCCACGTCTATCCCGAAGCAGCAAAGACAAAATAAACAAGCTGTCCGCTCAAATGGCGGACAGCTTCATTACTTTCTTCTTTTTTTCATAAATAAAAAGACGAACACCAACAGCCCAGCAGCCAGCAGAGCGTACATGATGTTGGAATAGATGTCCATGAACTGAACGACCTGTTCCCAATTGCGCCCGAACGCTGCTCCGACATAAACGAGAATCGTGTTCCACACGAGTGTGCCGATCGTCGTAAACAGCAGGAAAAGACTGAACCTCATGCCCGACATCCCCGCCGGAATCGAAATAAGGCTTCGGATAAGGGGAACGAGCCGGCACAGAAGAACGGCCCAATACCCATATTTATCAAACCAGGAATCTGCTTTATAAATGTCTTCTCTTTTTAACCGCAGGACTTTTCCCCAGCGGTCTACAATTTTTTCAAGGCGTGAAACATCAAGATACGTACCCACTTTGAAAAGAACAGCAGCTCCAAAAACCGAGCCTGCCGTCGCTGCCAAAATGACTCCCCACACCGAGAGTTTAGAGAAAGACGTCATCATACCGCTGAACGTCAGAATGACTTCAGAGGGAATGGGCGGGAAAATATTTTCAAGGGCGATCATCAAAAAGACGCCGAAATAGCCAAATTGTTCAATAATGTCTGTAATCCAATTCTGCATGTAAACCTCCTGAAACAAGCATTCCACTAACTACTACGAAACAAAACCTCTTTGGTTTCATCCAAAGAGGTTTTTGTTGAGGATGGAGCTTCCTGAACCGATTCCGATCACAAAAGAAATCAGCAGAAAGAACAATGGAAAAAAAGCAGAGATGGCAGCCACGCTGTCCACTCCCAGGCATCTCCCGATAATCACCATCCCGACCAGCTGCCCGATCGATTGCATAACATTGCTGAAAAGCAGCGGTACGAGAAACAGAAGCATCGGCTTCATTACCGTCATCTGTGAAGAATTCTCTTTTATCGCTTCATTCGCATTCATCGGGGTTTCTCCTTATTGTATCCCCGGCCTTCAAACGGCTTAAGCTCCTGCAGCCATTTGTATTCCAGTTTTTCAAGTGCTTTTTTCTCATTAAAATATCCATCGTCCTTCTTCTCCAGAACTTCCAGCACTTCAAATTCAAAGCCGTCTTTACCGAACTCATTCCATTCTGCTTGGAGTGTCTTGTTCATGCTGCTGCCTTGCTCCAGCTCAAACTTTTTTCCATTGAGCGTTTTCAAGTTTCTTGTGCTTCCTACAAAGATTTTTTGATTGGCGGTGTTCCTGATCAGGTAAACACCCGCTTCAATCTTTGTTTCCATGTACTGTTGCTTTAATTCTTTTTTCCTGTCCAAAATATGTTCCTTCTTTCGTTTTATTTTTTCAGCCAATACGAGCTTCCATCATTTTTCCGATCCAAAAATCCATAGGCAACCATATATCTTCTCAAGGTAACGTAGTCATGATAGACCGTCTTCAGGATTTCATTGACCTCTTTTTCGGTGTACGTTTTTTCAGCAGAAAATAATGAGAGGATTTCCCGCAGCACAACAAGCTTTTGCTTTTCTTTTGACGGAAACGCCTTAAGAGCAATTGTTCCTTCAATAAAGAACTTTTTCACCATCTTCTCCTTCTCTTCTTTTGTCACGTTATACCGGTCATCAATCATGGTCGCTGTCTGATGGGGTGCGATCATTGGGGGCGCGTGCTGATCCTTTTCCTTCAGCAGCTCCATCATCGTCAGCAGCATTTTCGCCTGACGCTCTTTTTCTTTCAGCACAAAACGGTGGTTCCTGATGGTTGACGTGCTGCCAACCTCCATTTCCTGCTTGATTTCCTCATCGCTTTTCCCTTCATAAAAAAGCCGGAGAAGCCGGTTCTGGTGATCGGTTAAGCCTGTCAGTTTTTTATTTAGTCCGATCAGATACTCGAAAACGGAACCGTGCTCAGAGCCGATATGAAGAGTCATATATTTTTCCGCTTCGTAAAGTACATCATTTTCAGGATAGATGATACCTTTTTCAATGGTGTTCCCGCATAAGAGGCAAACAAAATGATGATCTTCTTCTACATAACCCTTTTTCAAATCTTCCAATGACGCTTCCCAAAACAAATCCGATATCGACATATTACAAACAACCCCTATAAAAGTTTATTTATTTACAAACATAATATTATTTTGTTTGTTATACGTCAATAAATTTAATGTAAAAAAATTCAAAACAAAAAACCTTCCGGAAAACGCGTTTCCAGAAGGTTTTATATATATTACCAAACAAACAATCCAACAAGCATCGCACTCAGCAGTGATACTGCCATTCCGCTGACGAGCAGCTTCCAGACGTTTTTGCCTATGATCGTTGATTTTTCTTCTCCTAAAATGGAGTTGTACGTTCCGTAGATCATACCAACTGTACTGAAGTTCGCAAACGATGTTAAGAACGTTGTCGCAACAGCAATCGTATGCGGAGGCAAATTTTTAAGCTGATTTTTCAAGTCCATCATCGCCACAAACTCATTGGTCGCCAGCTTGATTCCCATCAATTTTGCGACATACATTGCATCATGAACCGGAAGCCCTAGTAAAAAGGCAAACGGGCTGAAGATGAACGAGAAGATTTTTTGAATGGTAAGTCCATTGATAAAGAATCCAAGGATCCCGTTCAAAGCGGACGTCAGCGCCACGTAACCGATCACCATCGCAAGGATGACAATGACCATGCGAATCCCGACAAGCATACTGTTAGAGATCGTAGAGAAGAAATCCTTCTTCTCTTCTTTTGGCGGAACATAGACGACATCTTCCTCTTTTGCCACGTCTACCGGATGCAGAATGCTTGCGAGCAGCAAGGCATTCAAACAGTTGAGAGGAATAGCCGCAAACACATATGTTGCCGGCACCATCGTCAAATACGCTCCAATAATGGAACCGCTGATACTGCTCATGCTCATCAGTCCGAACGTCAGCAGCCTGTGTTGTTTGAGCACGACCAGCTGCTGACGGATCACCGCAAGTGCTTCTGTATTTCCAAGGAACATCATCTGGATGGAGAAAAAGCTTTCAAGCTTCGGCAGCCCTGAAATTTTTGAGATGACCCAGCCAACCTTATCGATAATCCACGTTAAGATTCCAAAATAAGAAAGAATATCAAAGAACGTAACGACGAAAATAATGGGAAGAAGAGCACTAAAGAAGAAATCGATGTTCTTATTTGCCATAACGGAAGGAAATACAAAGGCCGTTCCGTCGTTTGCACAGGCAATGAGCCAAGAAAAAAATGACGCAAACTGATCAATCACTTTTGTTCCAATTTTTGTACCAAGCATAAACCACGTAATGAGCAATTCAACCGCAAAAAGAATCCCAATGGATTTCCATTTTACGTTCTTTCGATTCGGAGAACATAAATAAACAACTCCGACCACAACCAGCACACCTAACAGATTCATCAAAAAATACAAGTCCAACCACTCCCGTTGTATGTTTTTCCGTATATAAAATGCCCTTATTTCCCTACTTTCAGCCAAATTGGACAGAAAGCATGAAAATAAGAGCAATACACGTTGTCATACAGCAGAGCAATGTCCGGAAAAGTGATCGGTCTTGCTCTGTGTTGAGATCGAGACTCTTTAAAATTTCACGCTTCCCTGTAGTCCGGCATTTGACGGCTGCCAGGTAGAAACTATCAGACCGATTGATTGTACTGATATTATACAAGGATACTATTTTAATTTTTAGGAATAAAGGTCATTTTAATATATCAACATTCTTTTTACAATGGAGGGACAAAAAGTTTTATTTTAAAAATAATTTCGAATTAATGAAAAACAATTGTCTTGTTTTCGTGAACAATCACCCGGTCCTGCAGATGCCAGTTTACCGCCCGGGCAAGTACACTGCGCTCAACGGAACGGCCGATTCTTTTCAGATCCTCCGCATTATGATGATGGCTGACCCGCTCCACTCCCTGCTCAATGATCGGACCTTCGTCCAAATCGTTGGTCACATAGTGAGAGGTCGCACCAATCAGTTTCACTCCCCTTCCGTACGCCCGTTCATACGGCTTGGCACCAATAAACGCCGGCAGGAAGGAGTGATGAATATTGATGATCCGGTTCGGGTGCTTCGATACAAAATCCGGCGTCAATATCTGCATGTAACGTGCGAGGACGATAAGCTCAATTTGATACTCTTCCAAAAGCTGCAGCTGTTTCTCTTCCACTTCTTTACGGATATCCTTGTTGGCCGGTATGTAATGGTAGGGTATGCCGAGCGATTCGACAAGCGTTCTTGAATCCTCATGATTGCTGACCACAAGGGCAATTTCCGCGTCGAGTTCTCCGCTCTGATACTCCCACAACAGCTCGAGCAGACAGTGTGGTTCTTTTGAAACAAAGATAGCCGTCTTCTTCAGTTGGGATGCCAGCGAGAGGCGCCAGTCCATTTCGAAATTTTCGGCGATTGCGGTGAAAGCCTCTTTTAGATTTGGAGCGTTTTCGCCCAAATCTTCACATTCAAACTCGATACGCATAAAAAATGTGCCGCCCGCCGGATCCGTCGAATATTGATTGGATTCCACGATATTCGCTCCCTGCCTATATAAAAACTGCGAAACGGCAGCCACAATTCCCGGCTTGTCCGGACAGCTGATCAGCAGCCTTCCTTTGTTGCTGTTTAGTACGTTTTCACTCTTTTGCATGCTCTCCATTCTCCTCTGTCTTTTTAATATCTGAGTATACGGGATTGTGAGGAAAAAGGGAAATGATGCGAGGGGTTGGGGCTAGTCTTCGAAGGTGAGATGGTAGGTTCTTCCTCTTTGGTTTCCTTCAGTCTCTGTTGAAATAGATTGAAGGATTCGACTGGCCAAGGGGTTTGAATTAATTTTTAGGAAGTCCCGAGCTTCACGGTTTGAAATGGTTGATTGGATGAGGTAACTGTAATCTCTCAAAGCGTCAATATGCGCAGTTTTACAGGTATGTAAGCATTGAGCACAAAGCCAAGTACCATGCACTCTTTCCATTGGTATTTGAAAGCATTCGGGACAATGGACCCCTTTAATAATATCTTTTGAATGAATATTGAATTGTTCCATAACAGAGGAATCAGATGAATTGTGTTGTTTTAGAAGAAGGCGGGTTATTTTTTTTAGTTGTTTTATCGATAATATCGCTTCATTATAGCGGCCTTCAATCTGGTTAATTTTAAACGGAAGGGCATTGCGGTGAATAACCTTCCTGCGAACGTATTGCTGATGTGGAGGAGAGGTTTGAATCTGTGAGTTCGGGTGGCTGATTACTACCAGTGTTTCTATGGGAATATCAGGGAGTTTATGCTTGTTAAGCCATGAGGTAAGTTGAACTTTGTGACGTTTGACTTGGAGAATGGGATCAGGAAAGACTTCTACTTTGTCGTCTAAAGTTCGGATCAGTTGGTGAAAGTCCTGGTCAAAAAATAAAGTTCCAGCTATGTTCTTCACCTCTAAAATGAAGAGATAATACGGGGATATGAGCAGGGTGTCGATCTGAAAGTGATATTCATTATGGGGTAATCTGAGGTCATGCACTATAAAGTAGTTTTGCGGGGATAAAAAGCTTAGGGGATAATCTATGGAGTGCTCTCCTCTATAGCCGGCGGTGTGTTTTGCGAGCGTTTCTTGAATGAAAGGGATTTTCGAATGATTTTTTGGCAATCTGCGCAATAAAGCCTGTAATTTTTGAATGTATAACGGGCGATTCCGGGTTTTAACGATCATATTTTCACTCCCAGTCAAAAATTGAAGAGTTTTTCAGACAAAATTGGTTTGACTAATGAGATTAGCTCTTGTAATTAGGGGACTAAAAAATTTTATGTTCAAAAAAGGTTAATTTATGTTCAAAAATCCGGATTTATGTTCAAAAAAATGATTTTATGTTCAAAAACTCATCTTTTATTTTCAAACAGGATAACCTCGACACCGTTCGACTGTTTTCGCTACAATCATTTGCGCCCTCCTCCCACCTCCTCAACCCAACCACCAATTCCTCCAACTTGTTCATCATTTCCTCAACGATCATTTCTCATCGCCTCCCACCTCCATTAATTCTCCCCCTCCATTAAATAATCCTCCACAAAAAAGCAGGCCCGCCTCAATCGGCAAGCCCGCTCATGACCAATAATTATTCAGCTGCTTCTTTTTTGTTTCTTCGTGTCAGTTTCATCAAGAACTCGTATACGACCGGTACGATCACAAGAGTCAGCAGTGTTGAACTTGTAAGACCGCCGATAACGGTCACGCCAAGACCTTTGGAGATCAAACCGCCGCCTTCAAATCCGAGCGCGAGCGGAATCAAGGCTCCAATGGTTGCCAGAGCAGTCATCAAGATCGGACGCAAACGGGTTGCTCCCGCTTCAAGCAGCGCTTCACGCGTCGATAAACCTTCGTTCTCCTTGTGGATGACGCGGTCAATCAGCACGATCGCATTCGTTACAACGATACCGATGAGCATCAAAGCACCAATCATAGCAGAGATATTAATACTTTCACCAGAGATATAAAGAGCGACAAGTGCACCGATTAAAGTAAACGGCAATGAGAACAGGATGGCGAATGGCGCCAATGCACCGCCGAACGTTACGACGAGTACAAAATAAACGATCGCAATCGCTACAAGCATCGCAAGTCCCAACTGGCTGAAGGACTCATTGATATCCTCGGTTACCCCGCCCATCTTCACGTCTACACCATTAGGAAGATCAAGCTTATCGATTTCTTTCTTCACATCTTCAGATACTTTGTTTACGTTTTTGCTGGTGACGTCTCCGCTGACGCTCGCATAGATCTTATCGTCTTTGCGTGTAACCGTGTCTGCGGTTTCGCCTTTTTTCACTTTCGCTACGTTACTGATGGCCACTTCTTTTCCAGTTGCGGATTGCAGCTTTTTAGCGGTTAGGTCGTTAATGTCTTTGTATTTGCTTTTGTCAACTTTTACATAGACGTTAATGTCCTTGCCGTCTTTTTTCAGCGTCGTCAGCGCTGATTTATCGCCGGAATCATTCAGTTCCATGCCGATTTGGCTGGCGGTCAGACCGAGCTTGCTCAGCTTTTTCTGATCAGCGGCAATCGTGTATTCCTGGTACGATTTGGACAGGCTGGAATCCACATTTCTCAAGGAATTCTTATCGTCCATGATGTTCTGGACTTTTTCAGTGACAGGCTTAATGTCCTTGATGTTGTTTCCATAGACTTGAACCTCCAGCTTATTGCTTCCGCCTGTAGCTCCAAAGTCTTGTGCCTTCCATTCCCCTTTGTTCGTTGTTCCCTGCAGGTCATCAATAACACGCTTCTGCTCTTTTTCAAAGTTCGGGGTATCTTTGTCATACTCCATAAAGAACATAGCCTGGTTACTCGCTGCCGGATTCATCGGGTTCTCACCGCCAACGGAATACTGGATCGTCTTCACATGTTTACGGTCGATGAGCAATTTTTCAGCTTTAAGAGATTCTTTTTCCACATCTTTTCTCGTCTGCCCTGGTTCTGGATTGAACGTTGCTATGACCATCTTCTGATCATCGGATGGCAGAAAGCTGACGCCGATCTTCGGAACAAGGAACAAACTTCCGGCTAGCAGAAGGATGGCCAGCCCGAATGAAACAAATTTATGGTTGAGCGACCAGTTCAGAACTCTTTTATAAAAGCCTGCAAGTGCACCCGGTTTATCGTGGCCGACTTCCTTCTTGTTCTTCAACCCCTTTTTAAACAAGGAATCTGCAAAAGCCGGAACGACCGTAATGGCCACGATCAGGGATGCCACGAGGGCGAAAACAATCGTTAAAGCAAACGGCAGGAAGAGCTCTCCGACAGGTCCTTTAACGAGGCCGAGCGGCAGGAATACTGCGATAGTGACAATTGTTGATGACATGATTGGGATAAACATCTCACGTGTTGCTGATGTGATCAGTTCCTTGCCTTTGATGCGTTCGCCTGTTAGTGACATCCGGCGGTAGATGTTTTCGATAACGACGATCGAGTCATCGACTACCCGGCCGATGGCAACCGTCATGGCACCGAGGGTCATGATGTTGAGCGTGATATCCATCTGCTTCAGTGCAAGAATGGCCATTAGCAACGAAAGCGGGATCGAGATGACCGCGATCACTGTTGAACGGATATTCCGTAAGAAAAGCAGGATGATAATCACGGCGAACAATCCGCCGATCAGCGCTTTGTTCAGCATCGTGCTGACTGACTCTTTGATTGGTGTTGCCTGGTCGAACACATTAACGGTTTTCAATCCAGGGTGATCCTTTTTGATTTGTTTCAATTCTTTTTTTACGTCATCTGCCACATTAACCGTGTTGGCATCCGCAGATTTAACGATCTGAACGCCAATGGATTCATGGCCATTCGTTCTGGAGATCGATTCTGCTTTTCCTACCGACTTGATCGACGCGATATCTTTTAATTTAACAGTCGGCAGCTCTGAAGGCTGTGCTTGTTGTGGTGCCGAACCGGCTGCTGGTGAACCTTGTTGACCAGCACCAGGTGCGCCTTGCTGTGCCCCTTGGCCTGCAGCTGTTCCGGCACTTTGTCCGCCAGTTCCACCTGAAGTAGCTGAAGGACTCTTTCCTGCCTGCTGTGCATTGCCCGCCCCTGATTCTGGAGCAGGAGAAGTCACCGGAATCTCAAGGTTCTTCAGTTCCTTGATGGTTGTGATCTTACCATCGACAACTACAGATTTTTCTTTGTTGTTAAAGTTGTACAGTCCGAGCGGCATGGAAGAATTGGCACCCTGAATAAACCGCTTGACCGTGTCTTCTGTCAGACCTTTTTCTTTTAATTTATCTTGTTTGAAGTCTAACTGAACTTCCTCAACGTTCTGGCCTGCAACCTGGACAGAGGAAACACCTTCAACTCCTTCAAGTCTTGGTACGACATCATCTTCTACCACTTTGGTCAAGTCCTTCAGTGATTTATCTTTATCCGAAACACTTAATGATAAAATCGGAAATTCATTAAAGCTTTGACGGGATACTTTCGGGTCATCGACTGAATCAGGAAGACTGATGTTGGCAAGAGCCTCTTGCACCTCTCCCTTCGCCTTTTCCATATCCTTGTCAAAATTGTATTCGATCTGGACAGAAGAGATATTTTGATATGAAGAGGAACTTACGAAATCAACACCCGATAAATTCTTCACCTTCTGCTCAATCGGCACGGTCACCTTGTCAGCTACCTCTTCTGGAGTAGCACCCGGATATACCGAGGATACTGTGACGATCGGTGTATTAATATTAGGCATCGTTTCCAGTTTCATATTCAAACCAGAGTACAAGCCAGCTGCAACAACAAGCAGCGTTAAAAGCCATACGGCAAATTTATTCCTCAGACAGAACCTGATGATTGAACTCATTCTTTCTTCTCCTTTCAAACGCATGACTGACCAGTCGGGTTGTGCTATAATATAAATGAACGGTCATAATAGATATAAATATAAAGGACCGTTCCCCGGAATGCAAGAACTAATAATAGCTTCAATTGACGAAAAAATATGTACTTAAGATAATAGAATCAGACGTTTACTTGGAGGTAAGGGATGAAACAGAGAAAAGTAGAAATCATTGAGTCGGCGATTGCCTTATTTGCGGAAAAAGGATTTCATTCAACATCCATTCAGGACATCACCGATCATGCTGGGATGTCAAAAGGGGCTTTTTATAATTATTTTTCCTCTAAGGAAGAATTGATGATTGCCCTATTCCATTACTACAACGATAAAATCAGTCAAAAGATCTCAGAAATCGGGGAACAAAATCTTCCTCCTCGCGAAACAATAAAAAAGCAAATGGTCGCACTGTTTACTTCATTCACAGAACATAAAAACTTCATTATCATGCATTTCCGCGAACAGAACTCGACGATCAATGAAGAAATGCGGAAGCATATGCTGAAAACGCAATATAGATCGATGAAATGGCTGGAAACAAACCTGCTTTCTTTGTACGGAGAAGAAATTACTCCTTATTTAGGGGATTTAATTTTGATGGCTCAGGGTCTTCAAAACACGTACATTCGTATTTTTATTTTTGATGATCAGCTTCTCCAGCCGGAGGCATTGGCTGAATTCCTGCTGCAGAGATTGGATGACATCGTTGCCGGTTTGCAGAAAACGAAGGCTACGATGATTTCGATCAAGAACTTAGAAAACCTGTTCTCCCGGCTTCATCTCCATACGGAACAATCTCTACAGGATACCATTCATCAAAAACTTTTAAACATGGGGAAAACGCTGGATAAACTCCCACTACCCGCTGAAAAAAGGGACGAGCTGAAAAGTGTCATCGAATTCTTGCTGAGTGAAAATGAAAAAACAGATCCGAACAAGATGGTGTTCCAGGGCATGCTTGCCAACTTAAAAGGGGTAAAGGAATTGGAGAATGACAGGAAAGACATTGCGAGGATTATGGGGATTGAGCTTCTTTAATTCCAAATAAAGAAGGACTATAGACATACGAAGAAATTGAATATAAGGAGCCTCTAAATGACGCAAAAACAATTTATTTATACGTTAAAATTGATTCCGCGATTAGTAGATGAAAACAATTGGACTGAAAAAGAGAAAAGCATCGTATCAGATCACTTTCAAGCACTGCAGGAGTTAAAGATGGCAGATAAACTCATTATGGCCGGCCGGACCCTGAACATGGATGAAACCACGTTCGGCATTGTCATTTTGCTTGCTGATACGAAAGAGGAAGCCAGAACAATGATGGAAAGTGATCCTGCAGTAAAAGAAGGAGTCATGACCGCTGAACTTTTCCCTTACAAAATTGCCTTGTTGAACGAAAACTTTCTAAAACTTAATCAAAATGCATAATAAAAAGACCCTGCCGATTTGGCGGGTCTTTTCAATGGCTGCTGCGAAGTTTTTTTGAACGAGTCATCGCTGCTCCTAAGTATATGGTTCCGCAGACAATAACGGCAAAGGTTCCCCAATAGAAGAATGGAGCCCGATTTGCAGCGGAATCCGTTCCCATCAGAATGCCGTGCAGAAAGGAAAGAAGCCAAAGCGGAAGCACAAGGTAATGTGTTTTCTTCCAAACTGACCTGCCGATCACTTTCATAAAATCTGATGTGATTATGACGATGAGCAGCATATAGGCCGCAATCGTCCCGAGTCCTGAGAGGATGGGGTGATAGGAAGACGCAAATGGAACGAAGATAGCTTCCAGTGAATAAGGTTCATACTGATCAAATAGAAGCAAAAAGGCATGGATCCCAATAAACAGCAAGGCAACCTGCCCGATGATCTGGTGAAAGGAAAGATAAAATCCCTTGTTGCGTGGAACATGGCGCATAATACCTGCCAGTAAGGATAGGGTCAGCAATAAATAGGCGGTTAAGCCTGTAACCCGTATAAAGAACCAGATCCAGTTCATTGTGCCACCTCCAGTTTTTCATATAGCGTGGAATCCCCGCCGACAGCGATTCTATGATCCTCGAAATAAACAAAATAAGCAATGCAGGGGAAATTTCGATAGAGCAATGTTTTTGCCTCTTCATAAGGAAGAATGCAAAAGATTTTTGCTGCGGTTTCTGCCTCCATGACATTTTTAGCGATTACACTTGCCTGAAGTACCCCATTGTTGGCAAGCCTTCCGGTCCGTCCATTTAAAATATGATTGTACTCCCTGCAGCCCATGCTCCACTTCCGAACATTTTTCCCAGACGTGGCAAGCGCACAGTTGGTCAGCTGCAGCCGGATCATATCCCTCCCCATTTGTATGGGATGTTCGATTCCTGCTTCCCGGGTGCCTGTCACCAGCAAATCTCCTCCTGCATTAATCAGCCAGCTCTCCTTTTCATCCACAAAGAACAGCTCCTTCATCCGATCGACAATAAATCCTTTTCCAAAACCGCCAAAGTCGAACGAAAAAGGCTGTGTCTTTATGATGCAGTTTTTTGTCAGCTGATCAATCGGCTCTTTAAATTGATTTTCCGTAACAAAGGAAACCATCTCCTTCTCGGAGGATTTTTCTCCTTTTTCAAAGGATTGAGCATATCCTGAGGCCTTCATGCTATCTCCGCCAAATGGATGGACATAATAACCCGTCTTTCTTGCCAGCCGCAATGAACGTTCCAGCAGTTCAGCAACCTGTGATTGAAGAAAAACAGGCACATTTAAGGGAGCATTATTGATCACCTCAAGCGCATTATTTGGAAGAAAGCGGCTCGCCGCCTGTTCAAAATCCAGCATCTCATTCTTCACAAGCATTTTTGTTTCCATGTCCATTCCATCAAGCTGAATGGTACAGTTCATCGCATTAAATTTCATCGTGAAGAACCCGAACTTCCTTGGCCCTGATCAAACCCGCCCTGTGGTCCCTGCTGAAACTGATCTTGTCCCCAATCGGAAGACTGGCCATCTCCCTGGCTGAAATCATCGCTTTGCCCATTATCCGTAAACGCCGAGGAATCACCCTGATCGTTAAAATCATCTTGAACGTCTTGCCTGCCACTACCTTGTGACGGGTTATTCTGCACTGTCGTCCCTGTGTTTTGATTTTTTGCAACCAGACCGCCAAACGTGAAGAATGCAAGGGTGCTGACAGAGATTACGGACCACTTCACCTTTTTATTCATCGTTCGCCACTCCTATATCATTAAAGTCATTTCTACTTTGTATTTTTTCAAGGTATACACAGAGTCTACTTGACGAACCTTAATCAAACCTTAAGTTTTAAAGATTTGAGCTATGTCCTTGATTTTTTCTTACAACCGCGTTATATTAATTGACGCATCAATCATTGAGGTGTCAAATATTAACCGGTCAATCATTCTTTTAATGACGAAAGAGGAGATTTACTTGAACCAATCATGTGCTACAAAAACGCATATCGCCTATACATTACGGGAGCTTCACAACCAGATCAGCCCAAAATTTGAACGATGTACAGGAATCAGCCAGTCCCGGCTTGAGCTCCTTCATCGTCTATATGAAGTTGAGGAGATCAGCCAGACCACCCTTCAAAAAGAGGTCAAAATTGACAGTGCTGCTGTCACGAGGCACTTAAAACAGCTTGAAATCTCAGGGATGGTCGCAAGGCGGAAGAATCCCAAGGATAACCGAGTAACGCTCGTCAGCCTTACCGATCAAGGCCGCAATGAAATCATTGCCTACAGAAAAGAAAGAGATCAATTTGTCTCTAACCTTTTGAAAGATTTTAAAGAGGAAGAGCTTCCAGTTCTTTTAGATATGCTTAAACGCATGCAGCATAACGCTGACCAGATTGAAGGTTAGCCTTTTGACACCTTAGACAAACATCATAAGTAAAAAGGGGAATCTATCCATGAATACAACATTAGTAAATAACTTTAATGATATCGTGACTGGACGCCGTTCCATTCGCTATTACGATCCATCCGTTAAAATCAGCAAGGAAGAGATGACAGAAATCCTTAATAAAGCTACAATGGCACCTTCTTCTGTCAACATGCAGCCATGGCGTTTTCTAGTGATTGAAAGTGATGAAGCAAAAGCAACGCTCGCTCCGCTTGCTCGTTTTAATAACTCTCAAGTGGAAACTTCATCTGCCATGATTGCTGTATTCGGAGATTTGAACAACTTCGATAAAGGTGAAGAAATCTACAGCAAAGCCGTTGAGCTTGGCTACATGCCGCAAGATGTAAAAGAACAAATGATGGGCAGACTCACCGCCCACTTTGATACTCTTGATCCTGAGGTAAATAAGGAGACAGTATTAATCGATGGCGGCCTCGTATCCATGAATCTTATGCTTGCCGCACGTGCCCATGGCTATGATACATGCCCCATCGGCGGTTATGAGAAAGATAAAATTTCTGAAGCTTTTGGATTGGATAAAGACCGTTACGTTCCGGTTATGCTGATCTCCATCGGTAAAGCAGCGAATACTGGGTATCCGTCTGTTCGTCTTCCTGTTGAAGAAGTGGCGGAGTGGAAATAAATTTTATATAAAAAAACTAAGGGATGAATAAGAATGATCATTATTCACGCAAAAAATTATGTTAATGCAGCAAAAGAAGAGGAATTTGTAAACGAGATTCAGCAGCTTATCTCAGCTTCAAAAGCGGAAAGCGGCAATATCTCTTACGAACTGTTCAAAGATACAGCAGAAGAACATGCCTACATGATGGTGGAAGTGTGGCAGGATCTAGTAGCAGTAGATGCTCACAATAAAAGCGAACACTTCACTTCCTTCGTTGCAAAAGCGCCTGAATATCTCAGCCGTCCAATAGAACTTAAAGTGTTTAACGGAAAACAGATTAAATAATAAAAATCATGGGCAAATCAATGCCCATGATTTTTAACTTTTGTTTAGGCTTAGTTAAAGCATATTTTTGATTTTCTACAAAAAAGGAATTAAGATAGCTTGCATTTTTTCGTTTCTGCTTGAAACGGACTTCTTTAAACATGGAAGATGTTTAATACTGTCCGATCCCCTGCACAGAAAACCCCAGCAAAAAGTAGATCAGTGAAAAACCCAGAGAATTGTACATATCATTACAGTTATAATAATGTTAAAGTGTTAACATTTAAAGGAGCTGTTTTAATGTCAGATTTGTATTTATTTTTCATGATTGCGATGATCGGCGGACTTGTCGTGCTGATCGGTACAATCATTCTTATTACCAAAAAGATCACTGCACCCAATGATGACCTGAACAAAAAGATTCATCACTTGGAGAAAGAAGTTGAAGATTTGAAAAGAAGATTGTAAAAGACCTGCCGACTAGAACAGGTCTTTTTTAGAATAGTATCATTCCCAAAACAAATACTTCCTATAGTATTCGCTCAGCGTGGTGTTTCTGCGGTTTCAGCAGCTAAAGAACAGTAATTTGATGGAGCCGTTACTTAGCAACGGCTCCTTTTATTTAAAGCCATGAAGGAGGTTTGGTCATGAAATTTTTAAATACAGTTGGCCTTCTCACATTTACACTCATGTTATATCTTCCAACTACTTTCTGTTTAACTCACTAAGTATACAGGGTAAAAGTACTAGATACGCAGTAATTTCGGGAGGAAAAGATATGGATTTGCATAACGGCAGCCTTTTTTGGCCGACCACGCTAGACGGTGAGAAGACCATAAAAGGAAGACAGGAACTCGACACACATTATGATGCAGTAATCGTAGGCGGCGGCATGTCCGGCGCTCTAACGGCGTTTACTCTCGCACAGGAAGGTTTGCATATTGCCATTGTGGATAAGAGGGAGATGGCTGCGGGCAGTTCTTCTGCCAACACAGGCCTTCTTCAATTTTCAAATGATATTATGCTTCATGAGCTGATTGATCAGATTGGCGAGGATCAAGCCGTGCACTTTTATAAGCTTTGCCAGAAAGCAGTGGACCAGCTGAAAGAGGTAGCTGGGACACTTCCCCGTGAAGTGGATTTGATCAAACGAAAAAGCATTTGCTATGCGAGCATTGAGGAACATGTTCAAAAGCTGCAAAAGGAATATGAGGCCTTAATCAAGCATGGCTTTCCTGCTGAATATTGGACCAAAGAGGACATGAAAGAGCATTTGCCATTTGAAAAACCGGGGGCTTTAATTACGCATGGAGATGCCGAAGTCAATCCTTACCGTTTTATTCAGGGGATCTTGGAACATTTGGAGCAAAAAGGCATTCATTTGTTTGAAAATGTGGAAGCTAAAGAGACAGAAGAACAAGATGACCGCATTTTGCTGCACACCTCCATCGGCACATTCTCAGCATCCCATTTGATTTATGCAACAGGATATGACACAATCCCTATTAATGAAAAAATCGGATCAGACATCAACCGATCCTATGCGATCGCGACTGAACCGATTGAAGATTTGTCTTCCTGGGAAGATAACGCAATGATCTGGGAAACGAAACGACCTTACCTTTATATGAGGACAACCGTTGATCATCGCATCATTGCAGGCGGATTGGATGAAGATAAGCCTGAAGCGCCTCAAAGTGAAGAATGGATCGCCAACCGTGCAGAGCGGATTCAGCAGGAGCTTATAAAGCTGTTTCCTCATCTCCCTATAAAGATTGCCTACGCCTGGGGGGCAAGTTTCGGTGAATCCCTCGATAACCTTCCATTCATCGGAAAGCATCCTCATAAAAACCGCCAGTACTATCTGCTTGGGTATGGAGGAAACGGAACCGTATACAGCATGCTTGGCTCTCATATTATTAGAGATTTGATTTTGGACCATCCAAATGAAGATGCTGAACTTGTAAAACTGGATCGGTAATTGAAAAAGTTACACTGACTGTTTAATTGGCCAAAACATGTTCAAAAAACTTAAAATAAAAGGGGCTGTCCAANNACTTTCAGGACAGCCCCGTTTTTTAAACATTTCTATTTGATTTATTTAAGCATTATTACTTTAACTTTTACTGTCAGAAATTCTTCCGAGGAAAAATCCATCAACCTGATCCAACTTTCCCCTCCAAAGAATTTTCCCCTTAGATGGAGTTGAATTACTATCACCACAAAACACTCGTGTGTTCTTTAAATGAATGAAATTTATATCGCTGTTGTTATTGTCGTCTTCTGCCGCCTCACCGGCTTTAACAAGGCGCTCGCCTATCTCCTGAGCGATCTCGTTTCCATCCTCAAACGTTTCAGCCAGCGTTTCGAAGTATTCTTGAGCGGTGATCGTTGTGCCTGTAATGACAGCCCCTTTGACATTTAACGTAATATCTAATGAAAACCCATGTTTATTGCAGGCCTTCACAAAAAATTCAAGTATGCTGTCTTTAGATTGGGATGACGTGGTTGAACTCATCAAATATCCTCCTCTTATTTCGAAGATGTATCGTCATTGCTGGAAAGAGATGTCTCTGATTTGCTGCTTTTTGCTTTCTTTGAATTCTTATTTTTTGCAGGTGTCTTTTTGGTTTTTGATTTTGTTGTTTTCTTTGCAGGCTTCTTTTCCTCTTCGTCGTCTTCTTCCTCGTCATCTTCGTCTTCATTTACATTATTGTTTACGTCTTCTTCCTCATCTTCCTCTTGTTCGTCTTCCTCTTCCTCTTCTTCCTCATCATCTTCGTCTTCATTTACATTGTTTACGTCTTCTTCTTCTTCTTCTTCTTCTTCTTCTTCTTCTTCATTATCCAACTCTAATTGCTCTTCTTCATCTTGCTTTTTCTTCTTTTCCTTCTTTCCTTTTTTATCTTTTTTTTCATCTTTTTCCTCACTTGCATCAACCATTTGCTGCAATTTCTGTTCTAACATTTCCATTCGTTCACTTAGTTTCTTATTTTCATCTTCGAGTGATTGATACTGTTTGTTTTCGTTATTTCCATTATCTTGATTTTGGTCTTCGTTTGTAACATCTGTTTCTTCGCTTTGATCGTTATCCTGGTTCTTATTTTTCTTAAATAAACTGGATGTTTTTTCTTTTAGACCTGTAGCCGCTTGCTGTGATTTGGCAAACCCGGTTTCTTTAACGCCACTTAACTTTTCTTTAGCAGATCTGCCTATATTTTTACCTTTATCTTTCAGGTTGGCTTTTTCTATACCAGCCAATATTTTTTTTCCGGTTTTCGGGGTAGCAAGCAATCCTACAGTAGCACCTACAACTCCTCCTACAAGTGTTCTATTTACGGGACTTTCACTTAACTTTTTCTTCTTTTCACCTGTTTGATTTTCAACTTGGGTATTTTCAGTTTGGTTAGTAGCCATGTTATTTTTCCTCCTTTAATATCTTTAACTTTTTTATTTGAAATGATTGAAAGTCAATCATTTACTGCCTACATTCTCTTCTAAAAGTCGGATTCGCTCCATTAATTCTTTGTTTTCTTCTTCCAATGTTCGATTGCCCTCTGAAGCCTTGGAGGATAGATAAGGATCATTTTCCCACCAGTCCATGCCGATTTCTTTTGCTTTATCTACAGAGGCCACAATCAGGCGGATTTTAATGGTTAGCAACTCTACATCAGCGATACCAACCGTTATATCCCCAGCAATGACAACCCCTTTATCCAGTATCTTTTCTAATACATCGACTATTGTACTGGACTCTGCAGGATGCTGTACTGCCATTTTTATCACTCCCTAATTTGCACGTCTGGCTCATAATAGGTTCCCTAAAGGCCCAAGATCAATATTTAAATCTTCATCCTTTAAATTAAAAATGGTTTTAAGCTCGTCCATTTTTACTTCTAAATTCATCAATGCCACACCAAGGTTTTCAATTTGTTCATCGGTTAAATTTCCGCCGTCCACCCGGCGGATGGCGTGCCTTTCAACGATTTGCCTTAACAATTCAATGACCGTCAGAACCAGCTGTGCCAAGCCATGCTCAGCATTATCGGGATCCAGATTAATTTTCCCGCTGGATGGATTAGTTGCTTGCATAAATTAGGCCCTCCCTTTGTTTATCAAATTGGTCGGACGAGATGTCTTTACGATTGCCTGAAGATGAGTTAACAAGCGTTTCAACTGAAGCAATCAGCACACGCAGATCAAGGTAAACCAAATCTACCCCTGCAATTGAAATGATTAGATCTCCTTTTATGGCGACACCTTTATCTAAAATCACATCTAATATTTCAATAAGAGTAACTTCCTTATTTTCAATGGCTTCTCTGTGTCCCATGAGCTAATCCCTCATTTCAGGTTAAGCTTGCGAAATGGTAGGCGGGCCATGGACCAGAAGCCTCGAACTTCCAACCAGTTTCTGCAAGCTCATTTTTCCTTTTTTTAATTTCTTCTAAAAATTCATCCACTGTATCTGCCGGTATAAGGTATACGCTATTCCAGCACATATCGAATTGTTTCCCTGTTACATCCTTACCCCAATTTTTTTTTATTGAATCATGAAGGGAGAATTTGGCAAGTTCCTCATGGATCTGTTCACACGTTTTATTTATTTCTTTCTCTAACTCCTGGTCTGCCAATTGATCGATCTTTCTTTTTTCAAAGAATTGTCTGCCAGGAGACAATTTGCTTATCTCTTCTTTTTTTTCTTCTATTAATGAATTGTGGCCACTGATAAAGTCTTTTAATTTTGAGTGGTCACAATAGATTTTCAAATTCCATTCCTCGTTGCCTGCGAGTTGAGTAAACGAGTTGGTGATCTTCTTTTGGTGATCTTCAATTGTTTCGATCAAGCTATTTTCGCTTTTATAAATCGTACAAAATTTCATTGGAATTACTGTATATTGTTTTTGGAGTGCCAATAGAGCTTCATGGTGATGAAGCGCCTTTCCTTGAAGCCATTCCATGTCATTGTTCATTTTTTCTTTAATTGATTCTTCTGAATACGTGTCTGCATCAAGGTCACAGACAACAGCCGTAATTTCATTTAATTGAATGGTATATACTTCATTCTGTTCATCTAACCCCCGAAAAGAAGGAACTGCGTCTTTTATTGCTTCTTCGGTGGGAATAAGTCCATATAAATAAACGAGTTTCGCCATCTTTATTCCCTCACTTTTGCTTCTTCGTCAAATTCTCCCACTCTTCCATTTCCCGCTGTTTTGCTATCTCATATCTTACTAACAATACTTCTTCTTGTTCCTTGTAGACCTCTTCCGGTATTTCTTCAAGTTCATACATCATTTGAAGCTGAATCAATTTTTGCTGAATAAATGAAATGTCATACAGTTCCCGATCCACTTCTTCTTTTACCTTTTCACCAACTTTAATGACAAGATTCATCGGGGACATTAAAAGTTTGTGGATCATGTTTCCTCAACCTTCAGCTGAATGTTGATGAAATTGTAGGCAGGCCATGGACCGGAATACTTAAAATCGAGTTTGTCCTCCCATTTTTCATGAACTTCATTTACTTTTTGGTCAAAGAGTTCTTCCTTATCGCGGTCAATTAAAAAGGCTGCATTCAAAAGCATCGTTTCGCCAATCGGCTTGTTGATTTTTGAAGCTGTAGATGCTTCTTTTAATGGATCAAAGATTTCCGCTTTAATATCATTTTGAAGAGAACTGAAAAATTTTTGAGCCATTTCGCCAAGCTGAATGCGTTCATAATACGCTGCATCCTGAGACTTGCCTTGAACCGTTTTTTTCATTTGTTCTACTTCAGGTTTTTTATTAATTTCCTCTTCCAGCCATTGTTTTTTGCCCATTACCTTTAGACCAAGTTCTATTTTTCCCTTTATTTCTGGAAACAACTGTTCAAACTGCGGATACAAATTTTCCAGTAAAACTTTTACATCTTCTTTTGAATTGAACACATTTCCAAAACTAATGGGAATGACCGTATCGTTTTGAGCCATAACAGAAGATATCACATCTTGATGAGCCATTAAGTTTTCCTTATTGGGATGATATATTTTCATTGGCACTTTTGCTGCTACAATGGCTGCATCCTTATAATGAATGGTAAACGTTGATCTTTCTTGGCCTTCAATGGTGACATTTCCAAACTGATACTTATCCTCTGTTGTTTTTATACCGCAAAATATATAAATACCTGTTGATTGACTCATTGATCGCTCACTCCTTTACTGCTTTTTTGCATTCGCTTATTATTAACTCTCTTAGCTTTGATGGATCCTTCTCATCCATGCATTTGGCGACAGGTGCGAATAAGATGTCCAGGCATAACCGCTGAAAATCTTCATCTTTACCGTTTATTGGGATATCCGCCTCATCTGCAAGTTTTGCAATCATAATAGAAGCCCGCAGACTTGGTCCGTTATTGCTGTTTTCACTGCATTTTTCTCTGAGAGCAGCAACAAAACTTGTTATGGCTTTTGCTTGATTTGAATCAACACCTGTTTTGCTGGAGACAATGGCGGCTTCAGTATCTTTGTCTGTATAATCTAACGGAATGGTGATCAGACGATCTAATAAAGCATCCTGTGTTTCGTAAACGCCTGCATATTCAGAAGGATTGCTCGTAAAGATTACTGTGAATTTCGGATGGACTTTCATAAAGGGATCTTTTTGCTTCGTGCCGTATAACGGTAAAATCCCCTCTTCCAAAATTGAAAGGAAAATATTATTAGTTGAGGGCTCAGAACGGGTAAATTCATCATAAATCAATGTGTACCCATTTTTTACAGCATCCAATAATCTTCCGTTATTCCACGTTTCCGTAACATTTTCTTCTTTTTTGTAAACCGAACGGATAAAATTATCGACCACTTTTTGGGTGGTATATCCTGTATATGCCCCAATTAGGTCAGCATTCGATAACTCCCGGTTCCCATGCATTAACATAACGGGACGTTTTCGCTTTTTCGCTAAAAGGAGTGCAAGAGTCGTCTTGCCAACTCCAGGCGGTCCTGTGAAATGGACGGGATAACCTGCTGAAAGATAGTTTAAGGAACGAGAAATTAAGTTTTTTATACCGTCATGCTGCAGTAAATCTGATTTTACTTTGTTTTTGTTTTCCGTTAAGACCGTCATTTTTTACTCCCCCATTCCAACCCATCATCGCCTCCTAGTCTTCAGCAATAGCACTTCGATATCGGATGTTTATCCTTGTGAAAGACGTTACTTCTTTCTTTTTGTTCAAGGAAACTTGATAGACGCCCAACATTTCATCCTTTGCATATTTCTTCATGTAATCTTTTTCTTCGATCACTTCCACAATGACTTTCCAGCCTTCATCTTCCGTGCCTTCAACTGATGTAATCTTGTGAGGGGGGGCTACATGCTCTTTGAAAAAGTCATTTACCGCATCCATTAGTTCTTTTATTTCCATTGACAGCCTCCACCTTTGCTATTAGAAATATTTTAGTAGGTGGTCAGAGCAGCTTTTACACTGCTCTGACCGTATAATAGTTAAATGCTAAAGGCTTGGCTGCCTCTTTCATTTGACTGAGATGGCAGTCCTTCTTTTTCAACCTCATCTCGCAGCAACCCAACTGCCTCAGCATATCGCAGCCATGTGTCAACACTTGCAATAACTACCCTAGCTTCAATAGTTATTAACTCTATTCCCACAAGAGAAACTCGTGCGAATACATCGATTACAACACCCTTATCAAGAATTCGGTCGATAACCTCTGCAAGACTTGAACTATCCGTACTTTTTTGAACACTCATCTTTTCATTCTCCTCTCTTTAAATAAAATAAGATTTATTAGGAACTGATGGTTTTAATATCAGTTGCTCGTTTAATATCCTTTGAGCTTTTAATATCATTGGAGCTTTTCAACTGATTGGAACTTTTGATGTTGTTAGCCCCTTTGATATCATTAACACTTTTAAGCTTCGTATTTTTTTTCTTGGAATTAATTTTTTCCTGAAACTCTTCTCCTGCTTCTTTTAAATTCTTAAGTTTATCCTGGACATTTAATAAAACATCTCTTACTTTGTCTGCTGCTTGCTCAGCTTTGCCATGAACTTTATCAGCGTTCTTTTCTTTCGCATCTTCCAATTTTTCAGCAGCCTTACTCACTTTGGACTGAAGCTCTTCCTGAAATTTTGATTTAAGCTGATCCTTGGCCTCTTCTTTTACCTTTTCTTTAGCTTTATCTTTCAAACCGGAAGGGCTTTTCTTCACTGCTTTTACAGCTGCTTTCATTGCTCCTTTTTGCATCCCTTTCTTTGCTTTCTTTCTGACGCTCGGGATCATAAAAGAAGCTGTACTCGCAAGTAGTCCTCCTATAAGTGTGCCTTTTCTTAATTTGCTTTGTCCTGATGTTTGCCGAGTCACCAAATCCCCCCTTTCAAAAATAAGTGAACCTTTACTCAATGAAGGTTGTCTGTGAATGTACTCGAACAAACGAAATCAAATTAATGATTCCATAAAAACGCTATACCCCTTTACTAACGCAATAAAAACATGGACCCGTTGGAACACTGTGTTTCTTACCATTATTTTCACTTATTATGTCAGCGTAATCTTGCTGAAAAATGAAAAACACTGCTTTGGCAGTATTTTATTTGTGATTTTTATAAAAACATTAAAAATATTACAGTTAGATTACATTTACTCAAACAATATGACTATAACGTTCCTAGTCATTGTTTCTTTCAATAAAAACTAAATTTACTATATTTGTGGTCAATTTAGTACGGAGATCCAATAATACGTTGATAAGAGAAAAGTCATAAAGAAAAGGAAGTTGTTAGTAACAAAAGGGACCGGGTCACATAAAAAAACCTGTCCATATACATAAAAAATGGACAGGTTCTGAAAGTATACATTTATATAAAGAACAGGACTTTTTACTCAGCTAGCTTGTTTATTTTTTCTTCTAGCATCTGTAATTGGTTTGCTAGCCGTTTATTCTCCTCTTCTAGTGCAGAATACCTTGTTGATTCATTATCTTCATTTTTTCTCGCCTTCTCTTTCTCATCAGAGTCCTTGCTTTTATCTTTATTTAAGAAACCCGCTGTCGTCGATTTTATATTTTTCAATGCTTGTTCTGTTACCCTTTCTTGAACTGATCTTCCTATTTCCGCAGCTAAATTTTTTATGGTTTCTGATTGTCTAATGTGAGATACCACTAATTTGCGTGTTTCAGGTTTATACAACCATCCTATTGTTGCCCCGACGGCTCCTCCTATGAGGGCTCTGGAAACGGAAGCCTCTTTACTATCTTCTGATGGCTTGTTGTTTTCATTATCATTCATCATACTTACCTCCTGTTTTGCTTACACCCAAAAAGTCTTTCAATTAATGAGCTTTGCTTATTCATGTTCCACATTCTAATTTATTTTAAACTCAAACCGGAACTCTCTATAAGTAAATAAAAGGACCTGCCAATGATTTATGATAAATTTCCAATTCCTTTCCACTAATGTCAGTTTCCTAACTAATGGTGTGTCCATATATATAAAAGAACGAAAAAAAGTCGAGGTGAAATACATGAGTACCAATGTAATTGTGATTGCTGCTCATCCAGACGATGAAATCCTTGGCCCTGGTGGAACAATAAAAAAATTGGTTGAAAATGGATATAAAGTGATTTCCGTGGTTGTTGCAAAGGGGCGTAAGGAAAAAGAGGATTGCATTAAAGAATCAATGTTAGAGGCTAATAAATACTTGGGGGTAGAAGAGGTTGTTTTTTTAGAATATCCGAATCTACTATTAGAAACTCTCCCTTTACATTCTCTAACTAAAGAAATTGAAGCGCTTTTGGCCAAGTATGAGCCTTCCATGATTTTTACTCATCATTACGGAGACCTAAACCGGGACCATCAAATATTGTACCAAGCCGTAATTACTTCAGCCAGGCCATTGCCAGGGAAAAAGGCTGCTGAAATACTCTGTTTTGAAACGGTTTCTTCATCTGAATGGAGTCAACATACGAACGATAAAGAATTTAAACCAAACTATTTTGTGGATATAACAGAAACTATTGATGATAAACTCAAATCTCTTTCTTTTTATCACGTGGAGATGAGGGATTTTCCTCATCCCCGTTCATATCAAGGAGTGAAATCATTAGCACAGGTCCGAGGCATGACGGTTGGAGTAGATTATGCGGAAGCGTTTGAAATCATCAGGAGGGTATGGAAATGACAGACCGTCAATATTCAACACAACCTCCATTATTTATCCCCTATCCCCATTTAGTATCTGCAATGGATCAATATTATGGACTGACAACAGCTTTAAAAAAAGAAAAAAACAAACCGGATATCCAGAAATCCTTTGAATTAAAACAAAAGAAAAACATGAAAATCTTAATCACTACTTTCTGGAACTATCCTTTTGTTGGCGGATTGCAAAACTACATCACTGCACTTAAATCAGGATTGGAAAGCTTAGGCCACATTGTCCATATTGCTGCACCTAACCACTTCGAAAATGATGGCATTGACGGCATGCGCCAAACAATTATGGAGGATGTAAAACAATTTTTTGTTAAAAGGTATGGAAGTTTCAGTGAAAAGATCATCCAAAATGTTTGGCAAATGCGCAGATATGAATGGATGCTAAAGTGCGTGGATATTTCTAGGTATGATATTATTCACGCACAAGATCGGTTTACAGCAAATGTCATGTGCCAGCTTAATGAAGGTTATCAAAAACCGCTGCTGTTCACTCCCCACGGCTTTATGACACACACACGTCTAAAGTTTAATCTAATTGAAAAAGGGTCTGCAGAAGAAGCTTACTTTTTGGCCATTGACCAAAAAGCCGTTCAAAGCTCGACCCATATCATTAGTTTATGTGAATATTTTCGACCGTTGCTAAACAGTTTAGGTACTGCGGAAACCAAGTTGACAACTGTTTACACTGGAATTGATTTTGGAATTGGCCCTCAAGGGAAATCAAAGAAAACTGCAGATAAGACAATTATTACCTGTATCTCTCGTCTCCGGCCGCGTAAAGGCCATAAATACCTGTTTGAAGCACTTTCGCTCATTAGAAACAAGCTTGAAAATGTTGAAATATGGATTGTAGGAGAAGGATCAATGAGAGAAGAGCTTGAACGCCAATGTCAGGATTTACAGCTGGAAAATGTGTATTTTCTAGGAAAGAGAAAGGATATTCCAAAAATATTAAAACGATCAGATATTTTTGTCCTGCCAACTACCAGTGATACACTTCCCATTTCTGTGATAGAGGCGATGTTTGCCCGGAAAGCGATCATTACAACAAACTGTGGCGGAATACCAGAAATTATTCAGGACAATCATTCGGGGCTTATAGCTGAACCGGGTAACTCTCAACAACTAGCTGAAAAATTAACGATCCTTCTGGACGATTCCGTACTAAGGAATTCTTTGGCACAAAATGCTAAATTCTTTGCTGAAAAGCATTTAACGATTGCCAGTATGGCTAGAAAGATTGAGGAAGTTTATCAATCTTTTTTGCACAGAGGTGAGATGCAGTGAGGCATGATCTACCAGCCGTAGTTTTAGATTTAAGTGCGACTGGGATCGGGATAGTTCGGAGTTTAGCCGAACAAGGCATAAAAGTATATGCATTTGATACAGAGAGCAAGCAAAAAATTGGAAAAACCAGGTATGCAAGCTGCGGTGTATGCCCTAATCCTGTTTCTGAGGAAGAAAAATTATTAGAGCACCTTACAAGGCTAGGACAAACATTTGAGGAGAAAGCGGTACTCTACGCTGGATCGGATGACTATGTGCGCTTTATATCAAAATACAGAGATCAGTTGTCTTTGAATTATCTTTTTCTTTTACCTGACCATTCATTAATCGAGGCTGTGTTAGATAAAAGATTAACCTACGATTTATCAGTAAAATATAACGTTCCATGTCCTAGAACGTTCATTATTGATGATGAAGATCATCTTGAGCGGATTGTTTCTGAAGTAATGTTCCCCTGTATATTAAAACCAGTCATTTCCTCCAATTTCCGGAATCGTATCGATCATCATCTGTATAAAAAAGCAATATTAGTTGAAAATCCAGTCCAGTTAAGGGAAGAGTACCTCTTTTACAGCCGTTTTGGAGAGCTCATGATTCAAGAGGTGATTCCTGGAGAAGAGGCATCCATTTATTCAGTAAAAACTTTATTTGATGAGGAAATGAATCTAATTGGACTCTGGATGAATCAAAAACTCCACCAATTCCCTCCAGACTTCGGTTCAACCGCCATGGCGTTAAGTATCAGAGATGAGGACGTAATAAATATGGCAGTGCCATTTTTGCGTAATATCAAGTTAAAAGGCCTGGCAATTGCGGAATTTAAGAGGGATGAAAGAGACGGCAAGTTGAAATTTATTGAGATTAACCCCAGGATTGGGTTAACCCAAAGATTGTCAATAGCCTGCGGTGTAAATTTAGCATACTTGAACTATTTGCTGGTAACTGGACAAAATCCTTCCCCAGTGACGAAACAGACAGAGGGCATCAAATGGGTTTACCTGGTCCGCGATTTTCTATCCTTCCGCCAAAACAAAAAAAAAGGGAAAATGACAATCACCGAATGGATAAAAAGCCTTTCCGGACATAAGGTAGAAGCTTTATTCAGCTGGAAGGATCCACTTCCATTTATAAGGAGCTTTGTGTCCCACATTCGATATTTATGGACAAGAAAATGAGTTTTTCAATATAAATTAGGGGGGATTTCTGCATTGAGCAGTAAAGAAGTAATCGTAAAACAGTGGAATCAATATGGATGGAAAAAAAAGTTCGAATTTTTCTCAAAAAATGAAGTGGCGCTGCCTGAAGATAAAATAGAATGTCTTAAAAATTCCAGGGAAAAAACAAGTATCTGGAAACTGATCCTTACAGATGGCCTAAACAGTCTTCCAGTAGTCCTCAAAATATATAAACCACCTTTTAATGAAAATCATAGTGTGGAAATTAACATGTATCGCAGCGGATATACTGCAATGGCTGAATTTATGCCAAAAATGTATTGGATTGAGGAAAGAGTAAATGATGACGAAATCTGGCTATTTACAGAATTTGTTCAACCTTTGCGCGGGCAAATCAAGATTACGCCCAAACATCTCGATCTTATCATTCCGACTGCTGCAAAATTCCATGCCCGCACATTTGGTGATCGGATAACCAGGTACAAGGATTCTTTTGATTCCTGGCTGCCCCGATATGATTCTGCGCTGGCAAACACAGAAAGACGCAAACATATTGAAAAAACAAAAGAATATCTAGATCTTGCGATGAAAGATCCAGGTGTAAGAGAAATAGTAGAACCTGGATACAACACTATTCAAAATATCCTGCAAAAGGGGCCAATTTTCTTTCCGGAAATTATGGAAGCAGACCAGTGCCTCATCCACGGTGATCTTCATCTTCATAATCTTTGCTGCCAAAACGGCACGGATGAAGAAAATTGGAGCATTCAAATGATTGACTGGGAGTCTGCTAAGTATGCACCCTGTTCATTTGATATGGTTGTACTGGTTGAATTGTTGATTGATTTCAGAACGGACTGGCATAAAAAGGAAGAAGAAATAAGAAATCATTGCATGCTGTTATACGCTCAGGAAATGCAAAAAGAAGGAATAGCCTTTCATACAGACACCCTAAAGCTATTAAAAATGGCTTATTTACAAAGAACATTAGAGAAAAGACTCCTAAATCACCTTAGAAGGGTGTTGAATGGAGAACAAAGTGTTCTGCTAAAAAGATACATTGAAAAAATAAACAGCTGGGGGAAAGAATTGGGTTTATACTAGCAGATCACCGTTAAAAACTTAAATACACTAATTGAGTTGCTGCTGAAGTCTAATTTTAATAAAGGAAGTGTATTAATGGAAAGTATAACAGCGATAGCAGCCAGGAATAAAGGAAAATTAGATTTGGAAAACCTCACAAAATACAAACAGCTTGGCAAGGGCGGTGATGGAGCGGTTTTTCAAATTAGTCACAATAAATGTGTAAAAATTTTCTGGAAAGAAAAAACTCAAAAACTTGAACTGAAGGCATTAAAGAAAGGACAATCATCCCCAATCATTCCCCGACTCTATGAGTATGGATCCAACTATATTGTCATGGAGTATATCAACGGATACAATCTGAAAAAATACCTCAAAAAAAAGAAACGTTTTTCTGATTCAAAAATAAAACAAATATTATACATGCTTTCTGAATTTAAGAGGATAGGTTTTTTGAGACACGATACAGAGGTACGTCATATTTACTTCAACGAGAAGGGAGAGGTAAAAGTGATCGACCACAAAAGGGCATTTACCACTGATAGAACTTATCCCATGAAGTTAATATCGGGTCTTGAAAAGCTCGGATATGCAGAGGAATTCCTTCAAGAGGTCAAACAGATTTCGCCAACCACTTTTAATGAATGGGCCAAATATTATCAATAACCTTTTAGATGGCGTCAACATGCTGCCATTTTTTCTTTTTCTTCAGGTAAACCATTGAATGAACTGACCCTTAAGATTATAAGTTCCCAATTGTACATGAGATATTACAGATATAAAAAAAACCTAACACGGTTAGGGTTAGATTTTGATCTCTACGCAAAGAAATATGTAAAAAACCACCAACAGTATGTATTGGTGGAGACGGTGGGAGTCGAACCCACGTCCAAAGATAACGGCACTTAAGCTTCTACGAGTGTAGTCGATACATTGGCGTTTCGCGGCTTCATTTGCCTATCGACAGGCGTTTGGAGCGCTAGCCTGATTGTGCTCTTCCTTCGTCCTCAGGCGGAGGACAGCCGGCGTAGCCCACTAAGAGTGAGACCCTTACCCTACCACATGGGCGATGGAGGGAGGATCAGCTAAAGTGCTATTACGCAGCTAAAGCTAGGTTGTTGTTAGTTTTGCCAGTTATAGGCGTTGGCGTTTTAACGAGGCCGACCCCCTCGACTCGCAACTTAAGCTCGAACTATCCCTGTCGAATCCGTAACGTCCCCATGGAAGATCCCGGGGTGAATCTACGGGAAAAGTTAAAGCTGCTGCATTTATTCAATTGTCAGCAACAAAGTTATTATAGCATTTTTGTGGTGTTTTTTCAACCGGACGCACCCTCCAGTTTATGCCTTTTGGCGGTCTCTGAAGGCCCGTTCGATCTCACGTTTTGCATCTTTTTTCTTCAAATCTTCACGCTTGTCGTAGTTCTTCTTTCCTTTCGCAAGGCCAATCAGAACTTTAGCGAAACCATTTTTCAAATACAGTTTCAACGGTACAATCGAGTAACCCTGTTCCTTCGTTGCACCGAGCAGTCTGCTGATTTCCTTCTTGTGAAGAAGCAGCTTGCGGGTTCGCAATGGATCATGATTGTAGCGATTGCCCTGGTCATACGGGCTGACATGCATGTTATGAAGAAACATTTCTCCATTTTGTACGCGGGCAAATGAATCCTTTAGATTAATCCGGCCAGCTCGAATGGCTTTGATTTCTGTTCCCTGGAGGACGATTCCTGCCTCAAAGGTTTCTTCTATATGATAATCGTGCCGCGCTTTTTTATTTTGTGCGACAAGTTTTCCTTCTCCTTTTGGCATATGTTCCTGACCTCCCCCAAACAGTGCAAACTTAATTATACTAAATTGGTCAGGAAACGTCAATGTGACTGGACTTCATCACAAAAACGTTTCCCGCCCTAGCTTTTACCTCTTTTTGTTTTTCTTTTTCTTTTTCGTTATGTTCCCTTTGTAGAACGGCTTTTTCTTGCCTTTTGTAGAGCCGCCTTTATCTCCGTGTTCGTTCTCCGGACGGCGTGTCTTCCGTTTGCGTTCACCGCCTTCGATCACTTTTGGACGGTCTTTGCCCCGTTTTCTTGGTGTGCCTTTCATGCCGACGATTTCAAAATCGATCGCGCGTTCATCCAGGTTAACGTTAATGACGCGAACTGAGATTTCATCACCAATTCTGAACACATTCCCTGTGCGTTCTCCGATCATCGCCATATGCTTTTCATCATAACGGTAATAATCATCCGCCAGATAGCTCACATGGACGAGGCCTTCTATGGTATTCGGAAGCTCTACGAACAAACCAAAGTTTGTCACGGAGCTGATAACTCCATCGTATTCTTCACCGATTTTATCCTGCATGAATTCAGCTTTTTTCAAATCATCCGTCTCACGTTCAGCATCTACGGCACGGCGTTCCATTTCTGACGCATGTTTCGCGATCTTCTCGAGCTGTGCGGTCCACTTCCCTATCGTTGCCGGATCTGTTTTTTTATTAATAAGATAGGTTCGAATTAAGCGATGGACGATCAAGTCGGGATACCGGCGGATCGGCGATGTAAAGTGAGTGTAGAATTCGGTTGCCAATCCATAGTGCCCAAGGCTCTCAGGGAAGTATTTTGCCTGTTTCATGGATCGCAGCATAATTTTGCTGATCACCATTTCTTCCGGCTCGCCTTTTACTTCCTCCAGGAGTTTTTGAAGTGCAAGCGGATGGACTTCAGTAACCGCATCTTTTAAAACATAGCCAAACATAGCGATGAACTCCAGGAACCGCGAAAGCTTCTCTGCATCCGGGTCTTCATGGATCCGGTACATGAACGGCAATTCTGCTTTATGAAAATGCTGAGCAACGGTTTCGTTCGCACAAAGCATGAATTCCTCGATCAGACGCTCTGCCACGGAACGTTCCCGAAGAACAACATCCTGCGGCTCACTGTTTTCGTTCACCAGTACTTTTGCTTCAGCAAAATCAAAGTCGATGGCACCTCTCTTGAACCGGCGCTTCCGAAGAATTTCAGCAAGCTCACCCATCCCTTTGAAAAACGGGATCAGCGGCTCATAGCGTTTTAATACTTCTTCATCTTCTTCCTGAAGAATTTTCCTGACGTTTGTATACGTCATGCGTTCAACGGTGCGGATAACACTCGGGAAAATTTCATGCTTGATGACTTCCCCTTTTGGCGTGATCTCCATCTCACAGGATAACGTTAAGCGGTCCACGCGCGGATTCAAGGAACAGATCCCGTTAGACAATCGATGCGGAATCATCGGGATTACACGGTCCACCAAATACACGCTTGTTCCGCGTTCAAGGGCTTCTTCATCGATCGGTGAACCTTCCGTAACATAATGGCTGACGTCCGCGATATGAACACCGAGCTTGTAGTTGCCGTTATCCAGTTTGATGACATTAACGGCATCATCCAGGTCTTTCGCGTCTTCTCCGTCAATTGTAACAATGGTTTCCTCTCGAAGGTCACGCCGCCCTTCGATGTCTGCCGGATCGATCGTGTCAGGAACGCTGTTCGCCTGTTCAAGCGCAGCTTCCGGAAATTCACGAGGCAGGCTGTGCTTAAAAATAACCGAAAGAATATCCACTCCAGGGTCATTCTTATGGCCGAGAATGTGAATAACTTCTCCTTCAGCGCTGTTCCGTCCTTCCGGATATTTCGTTATTTTAACAACGACCTTGTGTCCCTCAACCGCTCCGTTAACGCCATCCGCAGGGATGAAAATATCGTTTGGAATTCGTTTGTCGTCCGCCACCACAAAGCCAAAACTGCGGCTTTCCTGGAAGGTTCCTACCGTTTCTGTGACCCCGCGTTCAAGAATCCGGATAATCGTACCTTCCGGATGTGATCCTTTTGAATTCGTATTTAATCGAACAAGTACGACATCATTGTTCATCGCGCTGCCCATATCGGATTGGGAAACATAAACGTCTTTCCCTTCTCCCGTTTCCGGAATAACAAAGGCAAACCCTTTGGCGTGGGCCTGCACCTTTCCACGGACAAGGTTCATTTTATCCGGCAGACCGTATCGGTTTGTTCTCGTTCTGACGACAAGGCCTTCCTCTTCCATTTCATTCAGCGTGCGGACGAGATCTTTAAAATCCTCAGCCTCCTGAAAACCATACGCATCCTCCAGTTCCTGAACGGTGAGCGGTTTATAGGCTTCTTCTTTCATAAACGCTAGCAATTGCTGTTTATCCACAAATTTTCCTCCTTTAAGACAAAAAGCTTATTCCACGGACCAGTCGAGCTTCTCCAAGAAATTGAAAACATCTTCGTGAAGCTGTCCCTTTTCTTTTCCCAGTGTGATCACATGGGTTGAATGTTCGTACCATTTTAAATCTTTCAGATCGCTTTCTACTTCATTGTAAATAATATTCGCTGATTCTGTATTAATCATTTCATCATGTCTAGCCTGTACCACAAAGGCAGGTGCGTATACCATATCAATGGAATTTCTTACTTCTCCGAGCAGATCCTGCAGCGCCTTCAATGTATTCATCGGCGTGCTTTTGAACGCTTCCATCTCCTGATCGATCTGCTCCTGTGTTTTATTCTCCCTGCTTTTGTATTCGCGAGCGTAGGCAAGTACCCCTTTGTACATCGTTTCCTCACTCTTAATATGCATAGGAGCACACATTGGAATGACACCTTTTACCGGCTGTTCTGTCGCCAGCTTTAACGAGAAAACGCCGCCTAGTGACAATCCGCACACGGCAATTTCTTTGTAGCCGCTTTCTTTTAAATGATTAAATCCTTTCATCACATCGCTCCACCAGTCAGATGGGCCTGTATGTACGAGTTCTTCCGGCGGGACACCATGCCCTTTATATTGCGGCGCGTGGGATGTATAACCCTTTTTCTGCAAATAGCGGCCAAGCATCCTGACATCCGCAGAACTGCCGGTAAATCCATGTAATAATAATACCGCCCGCTTTCCCGCTTCAAACATAAATGGTTTAGGTGCTGTTATTTTCATCATGATGTCTTCTCTCCCTTATTACGATTGTTCCATTAAAAATTGAAAGACTTCCTCAATAAGCTGATCCTGCTCTACATCATGGCAGATCATATGCTTCGATTCTTTCAGATAACAAATCTTTTTCTTCTGTGCAGGTATGGTTTTATATAAGTATTCCGCACTTTTTCTTGGCACAAGGCCGTCACTTTCGCCTTGAATGATTAACGTTGGAGCATGAATCGTTTGAAAGGATGGCTTCAGCGTTTTGACCAGCTTGCGGAACTCAAACGTTGCACGAAGCGGTGTCTCCAAAAACTTTTTACGATAGCGCTGGTAAAGCTCATCGTCTTTTAAATTCCCTTGTATCCCCTTCACTACCATCTCTTTTATATCTTTCACCATTTGAGATGGATTCATATAATAGGCGCTTGCACTCAGCAGGATCAGTTTGTCGCATCCATACTTTGAAGCAAGATATCCCCCGATCATGCCGCCCATGGAAAATCCGAGTATATAAACGGTATCGCTTTTCTTTCTCAATTCCAGAAAAGCGCTTTCTGCTTCATCGATCCAAAGCTTGTGTGTAATGCCTCTCAGCTTGAGCTCCTCCCCGTGCCCCGGATAGGTGGGGACAGACAGGAGCCAGTCGGTATGTTCCCTTAAATAATCCGTAACTGGCTGGACTTCATACGGACTGCCGGTAAATCCATGCAAACATAGACAGCCAATCATACAATCACCTTTTTTAAGTTAAGTTACCCTTTTATGCCCGTAAAAAATCATACCATACGGCACCTGGAAAAAGCTCGGATACGCTGGCTGAAAAATAAGGCTCTTTTCTAAAAGATTGTTGCTCTGGGAACCTTTTTGTAATAGAGCTTCATTGACAAGTTGATTGGAGTGCAAGGGGCGAGACTCCT
>NZ_JARMMC010000042.1:0-966 GCF_036216745.1 Fictibacillus sp. B-59209
TTGTTTGGTTTTCAAAGAACTAATGTGCTGCTTCGAACAGCAACTTTCATATTATACCGACTAAAAAAGAAAATGTCAACACATTTTCTAATGGTGGAGCCTAGCGGGATCGAACCGCTGACCTCCTGCGTGCAAGGCAGGCGCTCTCCCAGCTGAGCTAAGGCCCCTTAACAAAGATGGTCGGGAAGACAGGATTTGAACCTGCGACCCCCTGGTCCCAAACCAGGTGCTCTACCAAGCTGAGCCACTTCCCGATATGGCGCGCCCTGAGAGATTCGAACTCCCGACCTTTTGATTCGTAGTCAAACACTCTATCCAGCTGAGCTAAGGGCGCAAATTTAATTGGTGCCGAGGGCCGGACTCGAACCGGCACGGTAGTCACCTACCGCAGGATTTTAAGTCCTGTGTGTCTGCCAATTCCACCACCCCGGCAGGCAGAAAAAAATGGAGCGGAAGACGGGATTCGAACCCGCGACCCCAACCTTGGCAAGGTTGTATTCTACCACTGAACTACTTCCGCATCCGTATGGTGCGGGTGAAGGGACTCGAACCCCCACGTCATAAGACACTAGATCCTAAGTCTAGCGCGTCTGCCAATTCCGCCACACCCGCATATAAAATTTTTGAAAATGGTGAGCCATGAAGGACTCGAACCTTCGACCCTCTGATTAAAAGTCAGATGCTCTACCAACTGAGCTAATGGCTCTTGAAAGTGGTGCCGGCTAGAGGACTTGAACCCCCAACCTACTGATTACAAGTCAGTTGCTCTACCAATTGAGCTAAACCGGCGAAATAATGGTGGAGGATGACGGGTTCGAACCGCCGACCCCCTGCTTGTAAGGCAGGTGCTCTCCCAGCTGAGCTAATCCTCCATATGTATATGCCTGGCAACGTCCTACTCTTACAGGGGGAAGCCCCCAACTACCATCGGCGCTGAAGAGCTTAACTTCCGTGTTCGGTATGGGA
>NZ_JARMMC010000043.1:0-28293 GCF_036216745.1 Fictibacillus sp. B-59209
GCGCTGTCCAAGAAGTCTGATAGCTGTTGATCTCCGCTCCAGGCTGCTCGCTTTCCGCGGGGCGTGCGGTGAGCCTTACCGGCGTGAACGCCTACTTTTTGGGGCAAGCGCCTGCGGGAGTCTCACCTGTCACGCTAGTCCCGCAGGAGTCTCGCACCTTGCACTCCAATCAACTTTTCATTGAAGATTTTTCACGTCAAAGGAGCTGTCTGAAGGTCAATTTTCGACTTTCAGGACAGCCCCTTCAATACGATTTAACCTCATTTACACATTCTACAATATTCCTGGCCGTCAGGTTGTAAACTTCCTTCAAATATTCCGTTTTACCTACCTGGCCAAACTGTTCCTTGACGCCAATCCTTCTCAAAGGCACAGGACAATGCTCGCTTAATACTTCAGCAACAGCACTCCCCAGCCCTCCTATTACATTATGGTTTTCTGCTGTTACGATTGCACCTGTTTTCTTTGCATACTTTATAATTAACTCTTTATCAATAGGCTTAATGGAATACATATCGATAACCGTTGCCTGGACTCCATTATTATGGAGGATATCAGCAGCCTTTAAAGCCTCAGCCACCATAATTCCACTAGCGATGATAGTGACATCTCCTCCTTCACGAAGAAGCTTCCCTTTTCCCTCTTCAAATGTCTCACCAGAAGTGTAAATTTTCACGGCTGCTTTCCGCATTGTCCGTATATAGTGAACACCATATTCAACGGAAACTTTACGGAGTAAATAGGACAGCATGGTTGAGTCGCTTGCTTCGTATACAACTGCATTCGGTATGAGACGAAGAAGACCAAGATCTTCGAAAGCCATATGTGTTCCACCATTATGTTCCGCTGTTACTCCTGAATCCGATCCTAAAATTTTTAAATTTAACCTGGCATATCCCCCTGATACAAACAACTGATCAAAAGCACGGCGGGTAGCAAACTGAGCAAATGTATGAAGAAAAGGAATTTTCCCAGTCAATGCCAGCCCGGCAGCTATCCCCATCATATTTGCTTCCATGATGCCACAGTTAATCAGCTGATTTGGTATTTGCCCTTGAATTTTATTGGTAGAAATGGAACTCATGAGGTCAGCTTCCAGTGCAATGATGTTTGGATTTTGTTTTGCCAGTTCAAGCAGAGTGCTGGCATATGCCTGCCTCATTTCAACTTCTTCCACTTCATAGGATGTAGCTGCTGATTCAATCATCCTGTTACCGTCCTTTCCATCCTTCTCTCAAGGTCTGCTATAGCTTCAAGTATGGCCGCTTCATCCTCAGGATTCGGACGGATGTGGTGATTGTCTGCCTTTGTTTCAAGATATGGGACACCCTGACCTTTTATCGTATCTAATATAATGGCAACCGGTTTTTCATTTTGTGTCTTTCCAAGCTTAATAGCATCATAAATTTCCTGAATGGAGCTTCCGTCTACTTGTAGAGTATAGAAGCCAAAGGCCTTGAACTTTTCAGCAAAATCGATAGGATCGATAATGTCCTTTGTTAATCCATCGAGCTGCTTTTTATTATCATCTACAAAAACAGAAAGATGGTTCAATTTGTGATGGGCAGCAAACTGAAACGCCTCCCAGCACTGCCCCTCATTTAATTCACCGTCACCCACAATGCAATACGTGCTATTAGAATTCCCTGACAGCTTCTGGGAGAGTGCCACACCAACCGCTACAGAAATTCCCTGGCCGAGTGAGCCTGTTGTCATATCCACTCCTGGTGTAAGGTTTCGGTCAGGATGAGAAGGCAGCGATGTCCCGTTCTGATTTAGTGTGTATAGCAGCTCTTCCCGGAAAAATCCCTTTAATGCTAATGCCGCATAATAAGCTGGACCTCCGTGGCCTTTAGATAGGATAAAATAATCCCGTTCCTCCCATCTGGGGTTGGCAGGGTCAATCTTCAAGACGCCGCCATACAACACAGCCAGGGTTTCGACTATCGACAAGCTTCCTCCATAATGGCCAAAGCCCAGATGATAGAGTTCCTTTAACGTTTTCAGCCGAATTTGGTCTCTAAACTGTTCAATTTCGGAAATTGTATTGCTCATTGAAAACCTCCTATATTGGTACTAGCCTCAAGCAGAAACCTCTTCCTTTTCACTTTGTGGTTTTTTTCGTAAACCTAAGAGAACTGCAATAACTAACACTGCTGCCACAAAGATTGTAACGCCTGTCGCACCAAATGAATCGGCCACGTTTCCTAGAATGATTCCTGTTCCGCCAAAATCGCTGTCTGAGAAGGTGGTATTGGCAAAACCGAGATCTCCCAGGACTGGAAGCAAGAAAACAGGAAGAAATGTAATTAGCAAGCCGTTAGCAAACGAGCCGATTGTTGCACCGCGTATGCCGCCAGTTGCATTACCGAATACACCTGCTGTAGCCCCTGTGAAGAAATGAGGTACAACTCCTGGTAATATGATCACCGCACCAGCCCAGCCCAATATCGCCATGCCTACAATTCCGCCTAAAAAGCTGCAGAAGAAACCAATCAATACCGCATTAGGTGCATAGGGGAATACAATTGGACAATCAAGCGCAGGTTTGGAATTGGGTACCAGTTTAGTAGAAATCCCTTTAAATGCCGGTACAATTTCAGCCAGTACAAGTCGAACCCCAGAAAGGATGACGAATACCCCAGCAGCAAAGGTTACCGCCTGGATAACAGAGAAGACAAGGTAATGTGTTCCATTACTTAATTCTTTTTCAACATATGAAGAGCCCGCAAACAGCGCAATAACCAAGTAGAGAATCGTCATAGTGAGAGCAATAGTAACTGAACTGTCACGCAGAAAAGCAAGGCCTTTAGGGAAGTTGATTTTTTCAGTAGAACGAGATCCCTTTCCAACTACTTTTCCTACTAATCCTGAAAGAATATAGCCAAGAGATGAAAAGTGCCCAAAGCCTACATTATCGTTCCCTACTATTTTCCGCATAAAGGGCTGGGTCATAGCCGGAAATACTGCCATCGTTAAACCAAGGGCAATTGAACCTACAATAATCAGACCTATTCCTTTTAATCCTGAAACAACTAAGATGATGGCAATCATACAGGCCATGTATAATGTGTGATGTCCTGTCAGAAAGATATATTTTAATGGAGTAAATCTGGCCACCAGAATGTTGGCAATCATTCCAAAAAACATGATTAAAGCCGTTGCCGATCCGTACTTTGTCAGTGCCATCGCTACAATGGCTTCATTATTAGGGACAACCCCATTTACATGAAAGGCTTCCTGAAACATTTTTCCGAATGGATCCAGTGCCCCAACCAGGATATTTGCCCCTGCAGCAATAACAAGAAAGCCAAGGAAAGACTTTGTTGTTCCTTTTACAACTTCACTCGCTGGTTTTTTCTGAAGAAGCAGACCTATAAAAGAAATTAACGCAACAAGAACAGCAGGCTGACTCAGAATGTCCATCATCAATTTAAGAAATCTTTCACCCATTTCCAGTTCCCCCTTTATGCTCTCTAGAGCATTCCTTTTTTGGTAAACTCTTCTCTTAATTTCTCCCGGATTCCATCCATATCAATAATGCTGTCAATAACAACAACCTCTCCTAAGTGGGTGGCACTTTCCGCAATATCCCTGGCAGCTATAAATAGATCTGCCATATCAGGGGTAGCCGAACTTAAATCAGAATGGCTTACCTCCACGCCTGTCACACCGAGCTCGTTAATGATTTCCTGAACGTTCATTTCCAGAATAAAGCTGCTTCCTAAACCTGAACCGCAAATGGCTAAAATTCTCATTACATCTGCCTCCCCTTCAACTAAACTGCTTTGGAATACTCTTGTATTAATTCCATGATTTCTTCAACACTCTTCATCGTTTTCAATCGTTTTACATTGTCTTTATTGCTCAAAAGCTTAGTAAGCTGTGAAAGAGCCTGCAGATGGGTCGTATTATCGATCGCAGCTATACAGAATAATAAGGACACTGGATGCTTGTCATCGTTTAAAAAGTAAACCGGATGTTCCAGCTTCAAAAAACTCATACCCACCTGATTGACTCCCATTTCCGGACGTGCATGGGGTATTGCAATTTCCTGACCCAAAATGACATAAGGCCCCATTGTGTATACATTCTCTATCATGGCATCGATGTATGAAGACTCAATCGCCCCTTTCGAGAGCAGCGGCTGGGCTGCTTCTTTTATCGCTTCCTCCCAGTCTGGAAGCTGTTCAGCAAATTGAATGGTTTCACTTGTAATCAAATCACTTAGCACTGGTCTGTTCCTCCTGTTTACGTTGGTCCTTTTTTGAAACATGAATTGGCTTAAAGCCTGCTTCAACCCGTCCTTATCAATAAAATTAACGTAACCTTCCATGATCTTGAGTATTTCCTTTGTTGTAACAGGTTCGTATTGTGTTCCAAATAAAAACTGATAAACCTCGTTGAGCAGCGTACTTTTTTCAACAGGTGTCATTATCGGTTTCACCAGAAAATAGCGTTTCTTTGTGTGAAGCTGTACGGTCGAGAAAACAAGATCAAAATTGGAGAGCTGGCAATGCTTAAACTCTTGCAATGACATAGTACGGTCAATCGTAATCTCTGAAAACAAGGATTCGAGCTGATGCTTTACCATCAGCGAAGAACTGATTCCGCTTGGACAAACCACCAACGCTCTCTTTTTTCTAGCCGCAATTTGCTTTGGTTTTTCAAGCAAAGCTCCAAAATGGATGGTAATAAACCCTACTTCTTCTTCCGGTACAGAAATATTGAGAAGGACTTCCACGGGTTCAAGCAGTTCTTTTACAATGGTGTAAAGTTCCTTATGTTCTTCCCGGATCTGTTCTAGCAAAGGATTATGAATGGGTATTCGGTACTTCATCCGATAATAAGCTGGTTTGAGGTGCTGATACAGTGTTTCCACGACTGTATTCTTTTCTTCAAATGAAATACAGGCCTTGGATTCAAATTCTGTTACAAGCCTTTCACATATTCGCAGCAGCAGATCGTAATCATCCTGGATAACCGAAGCATTCCCCAACGAAAGGCCCAATAGCTGAATGACAAGGTAAGCAATTTCTGATTCAACGGTATCCAGCTCTAAAAGGTGAATCATTTGTTTAGCTGTTTCTATTAAATGGTCTTGTTTCAGAATCTCAATTTCATCAGGATGAAGACGGATAACTTTTTTTTCCAGAAGCCGGATATAATAGAACTGAAGAAAATGAGCAAACTGGTGCAGCCGTTCTTCCACAAATTGAAGATTAGAATCCCTTTCAAGCGATTGAAGAAGAGTGATCATATAATCAGCTCTAAGTTCATAACCTGCTTTTTTCACAAGATATTCAATTATTTTTTTCCCTGACGGCTTCTGAAAAAGTTTTGTTAAATGATTCATTAATAGAACCCTTTTATCAAGCTCGGTTCCTTTTAAGTGGTATCCCCGTTCCCTTGTGTAATGTATTTTCACAAGAAAAGGACTAATCATCTCATTGGCCTTTTTCACATCAGCTATCACTGTGTTTTTACTTACTTTTAGGAGAGACATAAGATGGGCTGACGAGATATACTCTTTTCTGATAAATAAGAATAGGAAAATGGAATAAAGCCTTTCTTCTTCCGTAAATATAAAAGACTCTCCCGTTAACTTTGTGCCTGCATAATCAATCACCCGTTCCGGAACCTCAATCCATGTTCTTCGTTTATAAGCAATAGAAGGAAGACTCCGATCCTTCAGCCATTCATTAATTTTTTCAAGATCATACGTTATCTGCCGCTTGGTCAAATTTGTCTGATCCATGAGCTGTGACATTGTTGGTTTATTTAGTGCAGAAAGCTGGTTTAACAATAAGGCCGGCCGTTCTTCCAGTTGCACGTCATCATCCCTCCTGTTTTAATCATATTTTAAAGCGCTTACATTTTGGATACTTATTGATTACAAATAGTGTTATAATCAACTTACAAAATTGTGACGAGATATGATTATGTCTTATTACAAGCATTTTAAAAGGCTGTAAAACTAAAGTAAATAAAATAAACCTGGATCCATTATTAGGATACAGGTTTATTAATTGTTGAGATTACTTCTATCATTTCTCAAATCGTAAGTTAAGGAAAAGGAGAATCATAATAAAAGCCAGAGCAACAAGCAGTTTTTGAGCGTTCGTCAAAACTCTCTTTTTTGTTACTCGATCTCTAACACCAGCTCACGTGATTTTGCCCTCGATACACATGCTAAGATTGTATCATTCGTACCCTTCTCCTCTTCTGTCAGAAAAGAGTCGCAATGATCAACCTCCCCCTTTTTAACTTTGATCTCACACGTACCACAGCGTCCTGCCCGGCAAGAATACGGGGTATAAATTCCATTCTCATGAAGAGCATCAAGCAAGGTCTGGTTTTCCGCTACCTGCAGGATCGTTCCGTTAGTCAGTTTTACGTGAAAAGCGTTTTGAACATTTGATTTAAGAGGGGTAAACCGTTCAACATGAATATTGAAAGATGGATAACCTAATTGTGCTGCTGCATCAGTGAATTCAGTAATAAAAGAACCCGGTCCGCAAAAGTACACATGGGTTCCGATAGGATGCTGAGCGAGAGTATCTGTAGTCAGCCTTTCTCCCAACGGTTCACGGGAAAAATAGAAGCGGCACTGTTCAGGATAAGTTTTTTTCAGGAAAGAATAAAACGCGCAGGTGTCTTTGGTCTTGGCGGTATAGTGCAATACGAAGGGAACATTTTTCCCTTTCAATTCTTCCATCATGCTTAAAAAGGGAGTAATTCCGATCCCTGCAGCATAAAACACATGACGCTTTGCTTTAAAGGCCAAAGGAAAATGATTTTTCGGGTAACTGATGTACAGCATGTCTCCTTCTATTACTCCATGGTGCATAAAAGCGGAGCCGCCTTTTGAATCTTCGTTAAGCGCCACAGCAATCTCATAATGTCCTCTTTTACGTGTATGTCCGGTTAAAGAATAGTGGCGATGTATTGTTCCTTTCACTGTTTCTATAAAAATACCGATATGAGAACCTCCGCTATATGGCGGAAGCGGCCGGCCGTCAAGCGAAGCCAGCTCAAAACGTTTCACTTTCGGAGCTTCTTTATGGATAGCTGTTACCGTAACAGGAAGCATGTTTTCTTGCAGCATCACCGTTCATCTCCAATTAAAGTTTGGCTACATAGCCTAAATACGCATTTCTTAATGATGAATAATGATCACTTACTGAAAGAAGTAAGGCGCATTGGCAGCATGTGATCTCCATCCCATCCTGAAGTGTCTCAGAATGGGTCACTTTCAGCTCAGTCAGTCCGTGGCAGCGGCAGCAGAACACATGAATGACGCGGTCACCATGGCCGATGAATTGCACCTCTTCCTCAGAGAGGAAGCCGATATCTTCGGTGATGTTTTTAAGTCTCTCAATCTCTGGCCATGCTGCCGAAACATAAAGATAGCATCCCATTTTCTGTTGGCTCAGCCAGCTGCGGACTTTTACCTCATCTGTGAGCTCCATTCGTTCAAAAGGAGTTTTTTGTTCCATGATTTTTTGGGTGATTGGCTGCAGCAATCTGATTCCATATGTATCTCCGCAAATAAGGTATTTTCGCTTTCCCGGCACAAACTTCATGTAGGATTCCTGCTTTTTAGCTTCTCTTCCAGATAGGCCAGAAGCTGCTTTTTATAGAGGGAGATTCCTTTATAATCCGCAATATGTTCGGGGAGTTCTTTTATAATCTGATATAATTGCTGAAGCCAGACTGTGTTGGCAGTAAAGTCTTCCATGGCCAATAAATGAGTATGAATCGTGAACAAAATTCCGTTGCTTTGCGGCAATCGAAAAAGCTTCTGGACTTCCACTCGCAAATGAACGAGCTCGCCTGCATTTTCTTCTGTTACATTCTTTCGTTCTTTCCCCCATTCATGAAATGTTTCCAATGACGTATCGAGCCTGTTCCCCGCCATTAAAGACCAATTCAGCCGCTCCCAAGGGGCTCCTGCCTCCAGCCTCTTTAAAAACCGCAAAATGCGGCCGTCCAGCCCTTCCTCTTTAAACCCTGGTATCGGATGATGGATCTCTTTAAATTCCATGCCAAGGTTAAACGCCAGCGACCAGTTGGCTGGAAAGCAGAGCTGCCCCGCATCCAAATACAGATCCCCATCCCTCTCCATCATGAAAATGAGATCTTCCTGAACATGCCTGCCGATAAAGTCTAAAGGCTCACACGGAATCGTCTTTTCATCGCCATAGGTAAAATGAGAGGTCACTCCAAGGATCTTATTTACAAAAGTCCAGTGATCCCCGTTTTTTTGAAGCGCAAACTGATCGGGGTAATAGGTTACGAGGTTTTCAGTTACCAGGTCTACGATCTCCCACTGGCTCTTTAACGAGTGAGAAAGGGATTGAAAGCAGCGTTCAGGATGATGGGTTAGCAGGTCTCGCTTTAGTTGGACCTCTTCCGTATAACGTGGAGTAATTTCTATACTGGATGGCCGAGTCATGGAGACGGAGTTGTTGGAATAGCGGTATTGATCGCCCTTAAACGGATAAGGAAAAGAATTCAGTTCACGTGTCAGCATATTAACCTCCCCACTTAACAGAATATTCTTTCTTTTTATTTTATAGAAAAGTGTGGAAAAACTGAAGAGTGAATTGTAAAAGACACACCTTTGTGGGCTTTTACCTGGCTTGGCGTGATAGTTGTGCAGCTTTTTGGAATCCTGCTCGACAATGGATACCATGGCTTCTCCTTAAACAACGGCGTCAGTTCCCAGGCGTTCGGGTGCCAATGCGGTTCACGCATTCCATGGATAAAAAGGGGATTCCACAAAGATGTATGCACATTAAAAAGACCGCACCACCTCGTGTGGTACAGCCTTTTAATCCGTTATTGCCCCTTAATCTCAAGCAGTTTCTGCCTCAACCCTGTTTCCATCTGAGCGAGTTCGTTCTCGGCCAAACGGCGTTTATGGCGGCCTTCCTCCTGGATCCGCAGAGTCTCCTCCAGGGTAGTCAGCAAGTTTTCCTGCGTCTTCTTAAGCGTTTCAATATCAATCAATCCTCGCTCATTTTCCTTCGCCGTTTCAATTGTATTTGCTTTAAGCATCTCGGCGTTTTTCAATAAAAGCTCATTTGTCGTTTTGGAGACCTGTTTCTGCGCCTCTACCGCACTTCGTTGGCGAAGCAAGGTAAGTGCGATCGCCACTTGGTTTTTCCAAAGCGGAATGGCAGTCATGATGGAGGACTGGATTTTTTCCACGAGAGCCTGATTCGTGTTTTGAATCAAACGGATCTGCGGTGCGCTTTGAATGGTGATTTCCCGGCTCAATTTTAAATCGTGAAGGCGTTTGTCCAGCCGGTCGGCAAACTGCACCATATCGTTAACTTCCAGATATTTCATCTGGTCGTTTGTTGTCTCTGCTTCTTTACGGAGCGCCGGAATGATTTTTCCGTTTAATTCCTCCAGCTTCAGTTCACCTGCAGCAATGTAAACGTTCAATGCCTGAAAATATTCTTTGTTGTGCTCATACAATTTTTCAAGCATGACGATGTCGGCGAGCAGCACATTCTTGCTGCTGTCGAGTTTGACGCTGATCCGGTCAATCTGCGAGCCAGTCTTTTGATACTTGGAAAGCACCTCTTGAACAGAACCGGAAATCTTGCCGAACATGCGGCCAATCAAGGACGGCTTGTTCGACTGCAGCTCATCAGGGTTTACAAGGCTGAGCTTTTTCATCAAGTCATGTATGATTTCTCCGACTTGCCCGACATCCTGCTTTTTCACTTGATCCAGCATCGTGTTGGAAAAGGAGAGTAATTTAGACTGTGCTGGTGTTCCGTATGTAATCATCGCCTGGTGGTTCTTCGGATCGATCTGTTCGGCCAGCTGGTAGGCTTTTGCCTTGTTTTCCTCTGGCAGAACATCAATCAGCCTCTTCTGCTTTACTTGTTCTTCTGTCTTCAGCTCCTGAACGTTTTCAGCGCCTCCGAACGGATCGGAGAGCAAGTCATTCATAATATCCAATTTATCGTCATGATTATAGAGAGGGGACGTATTATCGCTCATTATAATCTCCTGCTTTCGTTTCTAATTTTGAATCTTTCAAGGTTTTTATAGAATGCTTGGCCACATCCAGCTCGAATTTCAGCTGATCCACATCATCCGAGATCATATGGTAAAGGTCCTCTTCAATGTATTCGGTAAGTTCCTTCAACGTCCTTCTTGTTTCCGAAAGAGAATCCTGAATCTCCCAGCTTTTCTTGGGCTGTCCTGATAAGAATGCATATTTTTCCGTCAGCTCGACGGCAGAATCCAAATGCGAAAAGTAAAAACGCTCTGCTTGAAAAAAACGCCTGGGCTCCTTTTTCGTCATGCTGTATATTTTTCTTGTGATCTTCGTCAGTTCCATCCTCTGTTTCAAGGTCGGGATGTCCCGGATGGAAAACAGTGTCTTCTGCAGTCTGTAAATCTTTGGCTTTGCTTCATTTAAATTTTTCTTGATATATTTAAATTCGCTGCGAGTCAGCTTATATTTTTTCAGCATGCGGTAATTCCAGAGCATCGCTGTCATCGTATAGCCGATCACCGCTCCCCCGGCCGCAAAACCGCTCGAGAGCAAGAAAGACTGATCGAAGGCAAAGAAGGACAGCAGCCAGACGATGACCATTGTATTGATCGTACTGAACACCTTGACGAATAAGGCTAAAAACCAGTTCATGTAAATCGACTCCTGACATCATGTCTTTTCTAATACTACGAAGAGAACAAATTTGAGTTTCACTTTTAGAAAAAATTTACTTTTCTCTATCTCTACCTTACATGATTATGGTGAACATCTCTATAGCCCCGTAAACGTAAAAAAACTAAGACTTAAGGCTTAGTTCGCGGTGCCAGGCACCGTTAAATAATTGTTGGAGGTTTGAACATGAAGAATTATGTAATGAAGAACGGTGATAAAGCTTTGATTCGCGAAGCTGTTCCAGCTGATGCACAGACCATCATTGATTTTTATAATGTGGTCGGGGGTGAGACAGATTTCCTCTCTTTTGGCGGAAACGAGTTTACTAGAAATGCCGATGAGTATGAAACATACATAGAGAGTATGGCTTCAGAAGAAAACTCCATCATGCTGCTTGCCACCCTGGGCGACGCTATCATCAGCATTGCCACGATTAACTCTTCCCAAAAAGCACGGTCGAAACATAACGGCACACTGGGAATTGTTATCTCTCAAAACTATACCAGGATGGGTCTTGGAGAGAAAATGATGGTTGAGCTGATTGATTGGGCCAAGCATAACGGGACCACCAAGAGGATCAGCTTAGTGACCAGAGAAGACAATCACCGGGCCATCGCTTTATACAAGAAACTCGGTTTTGAAGTGGAAGGTTTAGTTCGAAACGACACGTATATAAACGGAGTCTATTACTCGACGGTGGTCATGGGATTATTGTTTTAAACACCTTTTTATCGAAATTTCCAAAATATGTATAATATGGTAGCGGGCTGATCCATTATAGGGTCAGTCTTTCTTATTTTGTCTCTATTAGACTAGATACCCCGCTGGAAATTTCCGCAAACAGCAGATTGGATTTTCTTGTAAGGTTCATAGGAAAATAGAAGCGTTTATTCAAGATTTCCCCCTATTTTGTCATTTCTTAGCGAAAAAACTAAAGGGTTTACACGAATCAAAAATTTTAAGGGGGAAATCATTATGTTGAAAAAACTAATGGGATTGTTGATGATGGCAGTCCTCTGTACTGGCTTGTTTTTTCCTGGACACAGCAGCGCCGCTCTAGGCAGTCAAATGCTTTCTACAGGCTCAAGCAACAGTGACGTGAAACAATTGCAGGAATACTTGATGACAAAGGGCGTTTTTCCATATCATACGGCTACTGGCTACTATGGTCCGATCACGAAAGGCGCAGTTGAACGTTTTCAAGAGCAGTCTCGTTTAAAAGTTGATGGTGTTGCTGGATCAGCGACCATCAGTAAAATTAAAGTATTGCGCAGCGGTGATATGGGGAAACCCGTTATTGAATTACAGCGTTTATTGAAAGCGTGGAATACATACGATTCAACGGTTGATGGCATTTACGGTGACAGCACGGTTTCGGCTGTGGCTTCATTTCAAAAAAATCAGGGCATCACATCTGACGGCATCGCAGGACCTAAGACGTTCTCAAAGCTTCGCCAAAAGAGCCCTTCCTACTCCACACGAAGCTTCACGGTAAACAGCTCTGCCTATACTGCAGATTGTGACGGCTGTTCCGGCAAAACAAGAATGGGCATTGATCTGCAAAAATACAATGACGGCAAAGTAGTTGCAGTGGATCCAGATGTTATTCCGCTTGGTTCAAAAGTAGTGGTTGAAGGCTACGGCACAGCCATTGCTGCAGACACTGGCGGCGGAATCAACGGGAAGATGATTGATGTGTTCATTCCAGACCATGGTGATGCAATCAATTGGGGACGCAAAGACGTAAAAGTAACAGTTTACGAGAAATAATCTTTTAAATGATAATCCTGGGTTATCCGTTTGGATCCCAGGATTATTTTTATATATTTAGCTGTTATGAGATTGGCGCGTATTTTGTGGAGATTGGTGCGTATTTCGCAGAGACTGGCGCGTATTTCTTAAAATTCTCCCTGAATTGCCCGTATCTCTGCTTGTACCACATAAAAAGGAGGCCAAAAGTCTCCTCGGGCCTCCTTTTACATCCTTCTTTAGCTATTTGTTGTAGATATATTTGTCTTTTAACCGGTTAAACTCACCTTGAAGCTCCATTTCATCCATCCAGAGGTTGACCCAGTTTTCAAAGACTGAATCGCCTCTAGGGATCAAGTATCCTTTTTGGCTTTTCGTAAAGGTGTTATCAGTCAGCGCAGCGTAAAGTCTTTGATCCCTGCTTGCATAGTACATCGCTTCGGTACTGTCAGTAATCATGACGTCTACTTTGCCCTCTGCCACCATATGCGGAATCTCAAGATTGTTTTCTACTACTACCACTTTCGCCTGCTTAATGTTGGCGTCCACAAACTTCTGATTCGTTCCTCCAGGATTTACGCCAATCGTAACACCCGGCTGGTCAATCGCTTGAAGACTAGTGTATTTTTCCTTATCCACCGCACGAATTAAGGGTGCCTTCCCTTCATTCATATAAGGACTGGTTAATTGAGCCGTCTTTTGGCGTTCCGTATTGCGGCTGATTCCGCCTACCGCAATATCAAACTTGTCGTCGAGCAAGTCATTCATCAATGTGGGCCAAGAGGTTTTTACAAATTTGACCTTTACTCCAAGGTCCTTGGCCATTAATTCTGCAGCTTCTATATCGTATCCCTCAAACTTATTCGTTTCTTTATTGTAAAAGGTAAACGGCTTATAGTCCCCTGTCGTACCTACCCGGATTACCCCTTTTCTTATGATGCGGTCAAGCCTTGAAGAAACCGTATAATGATGACTTTCTTTATGCAGCTCGGATCCCGTGGCTTGTGCCAGCTCTTCTGCGGACACATAAGGCTTGCCATTAACCTCCATCGAACTCAGTTGGCTGCCGTTCCATTCCACTTCACCCGAACTCTTAGTGGCCGAGGTAAAACTCATTCCACCCAAAAAAACACAAGCAAGAAAACCCAAAACCGCCAACCACTTTAAGACCATTGACTTTCGCATATGCCTTCCTCCATTCTATTAGATATATCCATTATTCATAGAGCGGGATGGTAAGTACATATATTTTCTGAAAATTACATAAAATAGGTTCGTTAGTCTGGATAGGAAAGTCCTAGTGTCACTAAAAGCCCGAAAGCGGCGAACATCCTCATAAAAAAAAGACCGGTCTGTCCGACCAGTCTTTCACAATTAAAAAAATGTTAAATTCTCTCCGATCGCAGGTTTTCGATCTGGAGCAACCGGTGTAAAGCCATCCTTTGAAAGCATCACTTCCACCTCATTACCGATCTGTTTTTTCATCATGTTCAAAACCACTTTATAGGCCGTTGGATTGTACCACTTTTCCATGCCGGTCTCTTTGTAGATTTCATAAATGCCAAGGCGTTCGGTGCGCTTTCCCCCGCTTCCGTCCCCCATCCAAAAATCATCGATCGTTATCCGGTCAGCAATCGGACGCAGCTTTTGAGGAAATTCCCTCGAACAAGGCAAAAGCGGTGAAATACTGGCCTGAGTAGTAATGCCGGCTTCCCTTATTTCCTTCAACGCGTTCATGCGTGCCGGAATGGGCGGAGCGGTTGGGGCGAATGCTTTGCGGATATCTTCCTTGTCGGTCTCGATTGTCATCGACACCCTGACTTTATCCCCAAACTTTTTTAATAAGTCGATGTCACGTTTCACTAACGGCGAGCGCGTTTGAACATGAAGAAAATCCGGCGGAACTTCCAGCATAACCTCCAGCAGGCTGCGTGTCAGCTTCGTTTCGTGTTCGAGTGGCTGATACGGATCTGTGGAAGACGCCATAAAGATTGTTACGGGACCTTTGTTTCTCGCCTTTAAAAGATCACGCCTCAGCAGTTCGGCAGCATTGCTCTTAATATCGACCCAAGTGCCCCACTCCTCTTCACGGTAAAGAGAAATCGGCAGCTGCCTAACGTAACAGTAGGAACAGGCGAAGGTACAGCCGGCATACGGATTCAGCGAATGGGAAAAATCATCGAGCTGCCCTACCCCTGGTGTTAAGATGCTTTTAGATATGATGTCCTTCAGCTGTGCCTTCATCCCGCATTCCTCCTTCCATTTCAGCTTACATCCCGAGTAATCCTTTAAGCTTTCCAACTTCTTCAGCCGTTAATTCACGCCATTTGCCTCTGGGCAATTCACCCAGTTCAATATTCATGATCCGAATCCGTTCGAGCTTCGTGACCGTATAGCCAAACGCCCGGCACATTCTGCGGATTTGGCGGTTCAGTCCCTGCGTAAGAATGATACGGAACTCATCATCGCTTACTGGTTTGACCACACAGGGCTTGGTCATAGCTTCAGGAATCTGTACTCCCCTCGACATGTTTTCGATAAATTGTTTGCTGTAAGTCTTATCAAGTGTTACTAAGTATTCCTTTTCGTGTCCGTAATCAGAATGGGAGATGGCATTTGCCAGTTCCCCGTCATTCGTCATCAAAATCAAACCCTCTGAAGCCTTGTCCAAACGGCCGACCGGGAAAATCCGTTCTGGGTAACTTACAAAATTTATGATATTTCCTTCAATATGCGGAGCGGCCGTGCACGTGATGCCGGCCGGTTTATTCAATGAAATGTAAATCGAGTGTACCTTATTTTCAATAGGTTTCCCATCAATCAGCACGATGTCGTCCGGACTCACCAATTGACCCGCTTCACATACTGCTCCATTGACGGTAATCCTTCCCGCTTTTATAAGCCTGTCCGTCTCCCGCCTTGAAACAGCGCCTGTTTCACTGATGTATTTGTTAATTCTCATGGTCTGCCCGCTTTCTGTTTATGTCTGCCGACTTACATTATGGATAAATCTTCTCTCCTTTTTCAAGCATCTTAAGGAATTGGTCCATCCGTTTCATCCGTGTTTCCGGTTTCTTGGCGGTCTGTAGTCTAAAAAGAATCGCATACCGGTTCTGGCTGTTCAATGTTTCAAAAAAGGCTTTCGCGTTCGGCCGTTGCTGAAGTTCCTTCTCAAAGTCCTCGGGCAGGCTTTTATCGCTTTGCGGCGCGTATGCTTTTTCCCAAAGACCGTTTTCTTTGGCCTGTTCAAATCGCCCGGAGTCCGGAAGGCTTCATTCTCCCTGCCGCTATAAGCTCTTCTGTTTTATCTTTATTCACTTTCGACCAAATGCTTTTTGGCCCTCTCGGTGTAAACCGCTGAAGCCATGTTTTATCATCAAACTTTTCCTTCTGGCTGTCGATCCACCCGTAACATAAACCGCTTTCCACAGCTTCGGCATAGCTTGGTGTGACGATACCTGCATTCTTTTTGGCAATGTGCAGACGAATTCCTGGTGAAACCTCATGATTGTCCTCCAGCCACTCCTCCAGTGCTTGCTGATCTTCAAACCACATTATCGGCAGTTCCGCTTTTGCCATAACCTCGACCTCCAGACATTGGTAGCGTACCTTCCTTCATTACGCCAACACAAAAAAGAAATCCTCCCGGTCCTTCGAGAGAATTTCTTTCTATTTAAGAAGCCGTCTGTACTTCCAGCCGTTTTTCTTTTTTCTGAGTAGACAGGATCAGCCGTATAGTACAACCGATAAAGTACACGAACGATGCGATCAGCAAGTACGCCCATGCCTGAGAAACAGCCTGCGTTTTCCATACTCCTGCTAGAGACAGGAGTGCCGGAAAAGTAAGCGTCAGCCAAGATTGCACGAATGCGACCTTGCCGATATAGTTATCAATTTTTTTATTCAGTGCTCCGGACAGGAAGAAGAGGAACCATAAATACGCCCATGCGACCCAAGTCAGGCTGCTTACAAGATCATGAAACTGCATATAAGACACAACAGCATACATAACGGCAATGATGGAAACCCAAAGCGAGTAATATCCAAGCCCGCTGCCGTGAAGACCTTTTAAATTTGTGACTCCTACAAATAAATAGGTCAGCCCGAACAAAAAGATCGAAGCCAAATTAAAAATGGTCCAGTGCTGCTGATCCGAGATTACGATCAAATAAAACGGAATAACGACCTGAAGGACTCCGACAAACAAGTTGAAATATCCGACGCTCTTGCCCTCCGCTTTTCCGAAAAGCATGAAGCTGTTTAAGAACAGGGCTGCTCCTGAAAGAAATAAACCGACATCACCCATAATGTTTTGCTGTGAGAAAACAATCTCACAGACAAATTCACCTCACTTATATTGAAAAGCGCAAGCGCCCTGTTTAAGTCCGACAAGCGCTGGAACTCTTAACCTGCAACACGATTTTTGTGTTGAGGGGGAAGAGTGAAGCGACCTAAGACGAATTGTGATTTTTCAATTCGTCCTCCGAGGACTAAAGCTGAAAACTGGAATTCGTTTTCAGCCCTGGGCGCTTGAGCTAGACTTTAGTTCATTGGAACTAAAAAAGAAAAAGCAGATCCCCTCCGCTAGTGCAGAAAGGGATATGCCCTCTTTATGTTTTGTTTTAATTACAGGATAAAACTTACGATGATTGCTGAAAGTACGCTGACAAGTGTTGCTCCGTAAAGAAGCTTCAATCCAAAGCGTGCAACCACGTTTCCTTGTTTCTCGCTCAAGCCTTTCACCGCTCCGGCAATGATACCGATGGATGAAAAGTTTGCGAAGGATACAAGGAATACAGAGATGATACCCAATGTACGCGGGCTCATTGCTTCTTTCACCTTGCCAAGCTGAATCATGGCTACGAATTCGTTTGTTACTAATTTTGTTGCCATAATTCCACCGGCAGAAACCGCTTCAGCCCATGGAACACCCATGATGAAGGCAACCGGTGCAAAGATATAGCCAAGTACATGCTGGAAGGTTACGCCGAAAATCAAGTCGAACACGCTGTCAATCGCAGCCATCAAGGCAACAAATCCAATCAGCATCGCGCCAACAATGATCGCGACTTTAAACCCGTCCATAATATATTCGCCAAGCATCTCAAAGAATGACTGTTTCTCTTCTTCCACAACTTCGAGAATATCTTCGTTTTCATCAACTTTATAAGGGTTGATGATGGAAGCGATAATGAAACCGCCGAAAAGGTTAAGCACGAGAGCAGTTACTACATATTTCGGTTCGATCATCGTCATGTAAGCACCGACGATGGACATGGAAACCGTAGACATCGCAGAAGCACATAATGTATACAAGCGGTGCTCCGGTATACGGCCCAATTGTTTTTTCACAGTAATAAATACTTCAGATTGTCCTACCATCGCAGAAGCAATCGCATTATAAGATTCCAGCTTGCCCATGCCGTTTACTTTGCTGAGCAAGAAACCAATTCCTCTCATAACGAGCGGAAGAACTTTGATATATTGGAAAATCCCAATCAATACAGAGATAAACACGATAGGAAGCAAAACATTAATGAAGAATGGCATTTGTCCGTCATTGGCAATTCCGCCAAATACGAAGTTAACTCCTGCTGCTGCATATTCAAGCAGCTTTTCGAACACTCCGGCAAACCCTTTAATGACTACAAGGCCAAATCGAGTGTTTAAAAGAACATAGGCCAATACAAGCTGCAAGACGATCATGATGGCAATCGGCTTATAATTTACTTGTTTACGGTTATTGCTTGCAAGAAGTGCCAATCCAAGCACAACAACAAGTCCTAAAATCGCAATGATATATGTCATAAAAATTTCTCCTAGTTGTTATTTTCACATGGTTGTGTGAGAACTTAAATTACGTTAAGTCCTTTGAAGAAAAGAATCCAGGCAAGAGTTCACTGATCGTTGTTTCCTTGATGTCGCCTTTTAAATTGGCCAGAATGATTCTGGTATCGGTATTACAAAATTCCGCAATCACCTGTCGGCAAGCGCCGCACGGAGAAATCGGCCCTTCTGTTTCGCCAACGACCGCAATCGCTTTAATGGTGTGTTCGCCTTCTGAAACCGCTTTAAATATAGCGGTTCTTTCGGCACAGTTTGTCATGCCAAAAGAAGCGTTTTCAATATTGCAGCCGAGAAACAATAAATCGTTCTCGGTCAGCAATGCTGCACCAACTTGGAATTTCGAATATGGAACATATGCTTTTTGACGGGCTTTGATTGCTTGATCAACTAACCATTTTGTTTCCATGTTTCAGATCTCCATTCAAGTGGTTTTTTTGTAAGCTTTGTTGGTCTTACTAGGGGTTGATTTCCGTTCCAGGATGCTCGCTTTCCGCGGGGCGTGCGGTAAGCCACCGCAGGAGTCTCGCACCTTGCACTTCAATCAACTTGCAATGAAGCACTTTAAATATTAGTAAGAGCTATTAGACGTCTGACCTTTTGCGATAGCAACACCTGAGCTAGCGCCGATACGAGTCGCACCTGCTTTTACTACGTTCTCTGCATCTTCAAGGCTGCGTACGCCGCCGGATGCTTTAACTCCTACATCTGGTCCAACTGTTTTTCTCATAAGTGCTACATCTTCCGGAGTTGCTCCACCTGTAGAGAATCCTGTGGACGTTTTAACATAATCCGCACCAGCTTTAACGGAAAGCTCACATGCGATTACTTTTTCTTCGTCAGTAAGCAAAGAAGTTTCGATGATTACTTTTGTTAGTGCTTTTCCTTTAGCTGCTTCAACAACTGCTTTGATGTCGTTTTCTACAACGTCAAACTGTTTGCTTTTTAGAGCGCCGATGTTAATTACCATATCTACTTCGTCTGCTCCGTTTTCAATCGCATTTGTTGTTTCAAATGCTTTCACTTCTGGAGTAGATGCTCCAAGCGGGAAACCGATAACCGTACATACCTTTACTTCAGGAGTATCTTTCAGAATTTCTGCAGCTGTTTTAACCCAAGTCGGATTCACACATACCGAAGCAAATTTGTGCTCTTTTGCTTCCTCAGCAAGTACTTGAATTTGTTCTTGAGTTGCATCAGCTTTTAATAATGTATGATCGATCATTTGAACCAATTTTGTGTTTGACATACAGGTCGTTCCTTTCTATTTTGAAAATATAATAAAACGCTTTCAGTCATACAATTGCATTTTTGCTTGCATGAACACTATACCAAGCGACTGAACAATTGTAAATAATTAAATGAACAAATGTAAAAGTATTTTTTTCCAACAAAAAAAGCCCTTGTTGAAGGGACTTTTATGAACTTTACTCTTCTTTATCCAGCAAAAACCCTGCCGTAAACTGATCGGTCACGAGCACATTCGCGTATCCGCCTTTTAACGCACCATAAATGCCATCGATCTTTTGCTGTCCGCCGGCCACCAGGATGGAATGTTCCTTCTGCTTCAAATCTTTTAAATCAATCCCAAGCGTCCGTTCATTGAGGCTGGCGTTTAGAATTTCTCCCTCTTCATCAATAAAGCGGGAACAAATGTCACCTGCGGCCTTTGAATGGATATGCTTCAGATCTTCTTCAGAAAAATAGCCAAGCTGGAATAACAGGGATTCCGACTTCACAGGTCCTATCGTGAACAGCGCGATATTCGCGTCTTTCCCCATGTCCAAAATTCGTTTAATATGCCGGTCGGCTTCCATCGCCTGCTTGACGACAACGTGGTCAACTATCGCTGGAAGCGGTAGATGAGTCGGCACGGTGTTGAACGCTTTGCCGAACAGATCGAGGATTTCCGAGTGGTACGTATTGGTTTCGGAGTGGCTGATGCCGCCTTTTAACTGAACGACTTTAACATCCTTGACGAACTTTTGCTTCAGCTGGCAGGCCACGTTATATAAAGTGGTTCCCCACGTAACCCCAATCCTATCTCCGTCTTTTACGATTTCATAAAGGTACTCAGCCGCTTTCTCACCGAGACCCTTCTTTATGCTTGTACTCTCATATTGCGGAATGGAAGCGACAATTGCTTTTTTAAGGTTAAATTTTTCTTCAAGCTCACTGGCCAGCTGTTCAATCCCATTTGTGGGATCCATGATTTTGATCTGCACGATCCCTTCGGTTTTAGCCTGCTGAAGCAGTCTTGAAACGGTCGGTCTCGAAATGCCCAATTCTGCCGCTATTTGGTTCTGATTGTAATCCAGCAAATAATAGAGCTTTGCCGCTTCAATGACCTTCTTTAACTTTTCCTGTTCCAAAGGGTCCACCGCCGTTTCTCATAATCCTTCCCTAATATCTTACCAAAATTTCACCGGTCATGAACATATGTAAAATAAAAAATACTAGTTTTTTCTAAATTTCGGTTGACTTAAGCCGATATACCGCATACCTTAAAAGTGAATGAATCATTCATTCATCAAAACTGAGAGGAGCTTTTAAAAATGACTGTTTACCTTTCTTCCCAAACGATCAGGGTTTTTATTAACCGTCCAGCACAAGAAGTTTATGAGTATGCTTACAACATGGAGAATTTCCCTCAATGGGTATCCTTTTGCCAATCGATTCAAAAGGCTGATGAAGGAGATGCCTGGATGATGGAAACCCCTTATTGTATTTCTGAAGTTAGGGTTGCCCAAAAGAATTCATTCGGCGTGCTGGATCATCGTTCCATCCCTGCACCTGGTGTTGAAATTTGTGATGCGATGCGGGTCATCCCGAACGGCGATGGCTGTGAAGTATTTTTAACCGGTTTTCAGATGCCCGGGATGTCACACGAAAAATTCTCCCAGGTCATCACTACCGGCCAACAGGATCTGAACAACTTAAAAACAGTATTGGAAGGGGGAAACTGAATGATGGCGATGAGATGGGACTCTGCCATTGTGATCGGCGGAGGAATTGCTGGCTTATTAGCTGCACGTATACTTTCCGAGTTTTACAGCAAGGTGGTGCTTGTTGAAAAAGATGCTTTTTCCGATCAGCCCGAACTTCGCCCAGGCACTCCGCAGGCCTTCCATCCCCACCGGATCACAGGGCGCGGAAAGGCTGTGATCAACCGGTTTTTTCCGGATTATGAAAAAGATTTAGAGGCTCATGGAGCGCCTTCCTCCCTAAACAAAACCGTTCATCAGCATAATCAATACGGCACAATGGTGGCCAAATACCCGCGGAATGACATTAAGTTCAGCCGGCCCGTCCTTGAATTTGTGATCCGTCAGCGGGTGAGGAACATAACTAATGTACAGTTCCTGCAAAAGCATGACGTTGTTCACTTGTTATCCTCGGGAGACCATCAGACCATAACTGGCATTCTTGGAAGAAACCGCGTAACGAATGAAGAAATGGAAATCCATGCCGATCTTGTGATAGATACGAGCGGGCGTTCCTCCAAGCTTCCCAAATGGCTGAAGGAGCTTGGATACGAGGTACCTGCTCCTGATCGGATGACAGCGGTCATCGGATACAGCACCCGCAGATATAAGCTTCCTTCGCATTTACTTCATCTGGCAGAAAAATGGGATGCAATAGTCATTGCCGGCCATCCATCTACAGGAACATTCCATGGCGTGTTTTCATTTATCGAAAACAATGTGGCAGAAACATTGCTTTACCGTCCCGACGGAATCTATCCCCCAACTGAGCCTGAGGCATACGCAAAAGAGATCGCAAGGCTGCCAAGTCCACTCATCACGGAAATCATCAGTAAACTTGAACCGATGACCAACCCAAGGAGCTACCGTGTACCAGGACTATTCCGCCAGCATTTCGAACAGATGGCGCATTGGCCAGAGGGATTGCTTGTTATAGGTGATGCCTTCTGTAATTTTGATCCGATTTTCGGCCAAGGCATGACCGTCTCTGCAATGGAAGCTGAGGTCCTGCATTCGCTGCTACGAGAACAGCAAACAGATCCGAAGCCTCTTTTTGAGCAGAACGTTCTTCAAAAAATCCAGGATGTAATTGCCCCTGCCTGGTGGCTGAATTGCACAGCAGATCTGCAATGGGAAGGTGTTGAGTATGAAGGTTCACAGCCTTTAAAAGGTATCGAGTTTGGACAAAAATACATGGATCTCTATCTCAAACATGCTACCGAAGAGCAGAATTGGAAGCTTTATGGGATGTATTGGGCCGTCAACACCTTGTCAGTTCCTCCAAAGGCTATTTTAAATCCTCAAATGGTCTCGACCGTTCTAACGTCTTCCTCAGAAGGCCGGTTGTGGCTGGATGAACTTCTTGCAGAATACAAAAAGCCTTTAGAGGAACTCCTGGGTGATATCCTTCCGTCCTTCTCGGGAGAAGTTTTTCAGCCGATCAGCTGAATTCAATAGAGCTTAGAGATTGAAATTGGTATACTTTTGGTAACAAGAGAACGTAGGAGTGAATCTATTTTGCCACCATTAAACGAAGAACAGCTCCGCCAAATCCGTGATGAGCGAAGAGAACAGATACTTGCAGCTGCACTAAAGGTGTTTGCGCGCCGGGGAATCATCGGTACAAAAATGAGCATGATCAGCGCAGAGGCCGGCATCAGCCAAGGTCTCATGTACCGTTACTTCAAATCAAAGGATGAACTCTTCACGACACTCGTTGAGCAGGCCATCCAAGGATCGGTGTCTGGCACCGAGCAGGTTCATCATATGCAAGGCTCCCCTCTTGAGAAATTAAAGAGGCTGACGGAAATGATCCTTGATGAAGAAGGCCAGCTTTATTTTATGCTGATGCATCAGGCACGAACCTCTGATGAAGTGCCCGAGGAGGCTAAACAGCTCCTTCAAGGCGCCTCGATGGAAATGTATGTTGAGATGCTCAAGCCGCTGTTTGAAGAAGGCCAGAAAATCGGGGAACTGGCAGAAGGCGACATTGGCGAGTTAATCTCTTGTTATTTCACCGTTATTTCAGGATTGATGACGTTAAACATCCCTGGGTTAGACGGTTATGAGATGCCAAGGGTTGAGATGCTGATGAGGATGTTCACAAAATCATAAGGCCGGGTTGGCTGATGGGGGCTGTGTGTTATTAAAGTCGGGTTGATGCGCCATTTTAAAGTAACAAGAGGGTATCCGAATGGTTTCTTTTCATCGGAAGAATTGATGGAATGGGTTAAAGAATATGATGCTTCAGAAATTGAGGAGAGCGAGATAGACCTGGGCGGTGTAGATTGGAAAACCTGTTATGCCAGCAATCTTTCAAGGGCAGAAAAGACGGCCCGCCGTGCGTTTGATGGAGAGATTATCCTCATGAAAGAATTGCGCGAGATCCCCCTCTCGCCTTTCTTTCGTTCCAAAGTCAAACTGCCGCTAGCCATTCACCTCCTTTTCATTCGGCTCGCCTGGCTGATGAAGCACCCTTCTCAGTCCCCAGGCAAAGAAGAAATCATCCGGCTGATAAATGAAACGCTGAACCGAATCATTGAAAACGAGGGCGAAGACATTTTGATCGTCTGCCATGGCGGTGTGATGATGTTCATGCGAAAAGAATTGCTTAAGCACGGCTTTTCCGGGCCAAAGCTCGGCCGCCGCATTGAACATGGGAAGGTGTATGTTTTTGAGAAATAGGCTTAATAATTACTTCTGGTTCCGTGTGGCTCACATGCAGAATCCAGGAGTTTTTTTATACCTTTGATGGATAAAAATTAAATAAATTAAATGTAAGCCCTATCATTTTCTTTTTATACTAAATATTTTAACAATTCTTTTTATTACTCTTGTTTACCGGCTGCATTGCTGATATGATAGTCAACATTCCATTAAAAAAACTCGTGACTAATCACCTATGAAGGAGTCGGCATCATGAAAAAATTTTTACTGATCTTATTCATTGTTCTTCCTTTCCTCGCACAACTTGCTATTTTGCCATTTGTCAATCGGATCGGCCCCATCATTCTGGGATTGCCGTTTCTCCACTTCTGGCTGTTCCTATGGATCGTCCTAACCCCTATATGTACATTGGGAATCTATCATCTTCAGAAATCAAAGGGAGGCTTACATTAAAATGCAGGGAAATCTTACAGCACTGTCCATTACCATCTTTGTTATTCTCACTGTCGTTTTAATCGGTTTCCTGGCCGGAAGGGATAAGGCCGTCCGAAGTTCGGTTGAAGAATGGTCTGTCGGTGGAAGGCGTTTTGGAGGCTTGCTCGTCTGGTTCCTCGTAGGGGCTGATCTATACACGGCCTATACATTCCTTGGACTGACAAGCACAGCTTATACCGCTGGAAGCCTTGCCTTCTTTGCTATCCCATATTCCGTACTCGCATTCTTTATCTCTTACTTTTTCCTTCCAAAACTTTGGAAAGTAGCGAATCACCATAAATTAACGACTCTTGCTGATTATGCGAGAGAACGCTTTGACAGCAAGCTTCTTTCCGCTCTCATTGCTATTGTCGGGGTGCTTATGCTCATTCCATACATCTGTCTGCAGCTAAGCGGAATTCAGGATACGCTTCAGGTAGCCGGAACTGGTTTTATTAATGTAAAAGTCGTCGTCATCACATCGTTTTTGCTGGTTGCGCTTTATACCTTTTTCAGCGGGATTAAAGGTCCAACCTACACGGCAATTATTAAAGATGTTCTTGTTTGGGCGATCATGCTGTTTATGGTCGTATCCCTGCCGATCATTCACTTTGGGGGCTGGAACCCTATGGTGGATCACATTGTTAAAGAAGCACCGCAGCTCTTAACCATTCCAAACTCCGGTCCGAAAGGAATTCCTTGGTTCATTACCGCTTCTCTAGTTTCATCGCTTGCGCTCTTCATGTGGGCTCATGCAGCAACCGGTGTATTTACGGCTAAAAGCAGTGATGCGCTTCGGAAAAATGCGATGTTTCTGCCTTTATACAATATCGTACTGATTCTTGTTGTTTTCCTTGGATTTATTGCTTTTCTAGTACTGCCAAAAGGGACCGATCCCCGCTTTGCTTTATTAAGCCTGATCCAAACCTCTTATGGCGGTGTTGCTCAAGGACTGGCGTATTCAACGATCGCACTGGCTTCACTCATCCCGTGCTCCATCATGGCGATTGGTGCATCCAATTTATTTGCCAATAACATTTACCGTGACTTGATTAACCCTGAAGTGAAAGGGCCCCGGCTAACAATGATCACACGCGGAATGGTGTTCGTCGTTATTGGACTGGCTCTGTTATTCGGCCTCGTCTTCCCTACTGCTCTCGTTTCCTTGCAGCTTCTTGGCGTTTCCGGCATGGTGCAGATTTTCCCGGCCATCGTCATCAGTCTGTTCTGGCGGAACCAGACGAGAGAAGCTACTATCATAGGGTTGATCGTTGGATTAGCGGTTACTTTCACTGTCTATTCAACCGGCACCTCGTTTGGTATCTATGAAGGATTCTGGGGACTGTCTGCAAACTTCCTGACCGTTTTCGTTCTGAATCCCCTGTTTGTGAAGAAATCGAAGAATGCAAGCAACCCAGTCAAAGACTACTTGTTTAACGAGCTGGCTAAAGAAACAGCCTCTGTCCGCAAAGGCGCATAATCTAAGGGTGCCAGGCACCACGATTACACACTTGTGTAATTGCGGTGCCTGGCACCTTTTAGTTATTTAAAGATCCTTCGCGTGAAATGTGTCTCCACCTTCAATTGTTCCGTTCATGAACCCTTTATTAAACCAGCGCATCCTTTGCTCGGACCTTCCGTGAGTAAAGCTCTCAGGCACAGCATACCCTTGCGCCTTTTTTTGCAGGGTGTCATCACCGACTGCACTTGCTGCAGTAATGGCCTCCTTCAAATCACCTTTTTCGAGCAGATCCATTCCCTGTGCATGATGTGCCCAGACACCCGCCAGATAATCAGCCTGCAATTCAACCCGAACCGACTGGGCATTCGCTTGTTTCTTGCTCAAGTGTTGGCGTGAGTTCTGATCAATTGTTCCCAACAGATTCTGCACATGATGGCCTATCTCATGAGCTATAACATATGCCATCGCAAAATCGCCAGGAGCGTGAAATTCATTCTTCAGTTCTTGATAAAAGCTTAAATCAATGTACAGCTTCTGGTCACCTGGACAATAGAACGGTCCCGCTGACGATCCCGCAGTCCCGCACGCAGACTGGACACTGCCGTTATATAGGACAAGCTTTGGCTTTTTGTAAACCTTGCCCTCTTCCTTAAACTCCTTCGTCCAAACATCCTCTGTGTCAGCAAGGACAACAGACACAAAAGAAGAAAGCTCCTTTTCCTGATCTGATTCTTTATAAGGAACAGATTGATTTGACCCGTTGTCCGTCATACCGTTCAACAGATCACCAGGATTGCCGCCAAACAGCATTACGATCAGAACGATCACAATCCCGCCGATGCCTCCCCCAACCAGTGTTTTACCTCCCATTCCTCTCCGGTCCTCAACATTCGTACTCTGCCTTCTGCCTTTCCACTTCATAAAATTCCTCCCTAGCAAGATATACATTTACTAGTGATATACCCTACATTCAAAGTTTTATCGCAAAATAAATAGGTGCCAGGCACCACGATTACACACTTGTGTAATTGCGGTGCCTGGCACCTATTCTTCAAAGGTTCTGCTCTTTCAGCCTCTCTCGTCCTTCGAATTCGTCCGCCTCGTCCCTTAGCCGGCGAGCTTCTCTTTTCAACGCATCCTTCAGCTGTTCTCCTGTACTGGCGGCTGCAAAATGCGTAACGGCTGCTTCGCTCATGATCTGCTGGTAGGTGGCTTTGCTCCTGCTTTCCCAGCTTTGTGCTTTGGTCAGCACACGGTTACGGTCCCATCTCAGCTGGTCAAGCGTTTGCATCAAATGCTCCACCTTGCCATAATACCGCTCCAGCATTTCTGCCTGCAGCCTGTTTTTTTGCTTATCAAACAACGTACCTCATCCTTTGCTGTTTATCTTTCCTTATTGTAAGAAACAAATTACGATGAAGGTATTGGACGAAATTACTAAAAATTACTATTTTATAAGAACATTTACCTAAAAAATTTTAAACTTTTACTAAAAACTTTTAAGAAGACAACCAATGACGTTTGACATGCAACTTATTAGTTGCCTATAATATTGTTTTAAGGGAGGTTGAAACTCATCGATAAGATCTTCAAGGCTCTTGCCGATGCCAGCCGCAGAAAACTTCTTGATGAATTGTATCTGAAAAACGGGCAGACATTGAGCGAACTATGCCAGCATCTTAATATGTCTCGGCAGGCTGTAACAAAACATCTTTCTAGTTTGGAAGATGCAAATCTTGTAGCAATATCTTGGCAAGGGCGGGAGAAGCTTCATTACCTCAACCCTCTGCCGATCAGCGAGATTTATCACCGCTGGATCCATAAATATGAGAACCATCATTTAGAAGCATTAAATAATCTAAAAAAAAGATTAGAGGAGGATAACAAAAATGACTAAGCCTGTATTTGTTTACGTGACCTATATTGCCACCACACCTGAAAAACTATGGGACGCCTTAACTGAGGGTGAATTTACAGAGAAATACTTTTTCGGCAGCCGAGTTGAATCTGAATGGAAAGAAGGATCTGACGTCACCTATTCTCGAAACGGCGAAGTTACCGACTACGGCAAGATTTTAAAATGTGAACCGCACAAATTGCTTTCCTTTACATGGACCTATAAGGGTGATGATACTCCAAGGCAAAGTCCTACAATCGTAACTTTTGAATTACATCCTCTAAACACGACCGTAAAACTGACACTTAGGCATGAAAATCTTTTGGAATCTGACATTGTAGAGGATAATCATACATTTGAAGGATTTAACAATGGATGGCCAGCGGTAATAAGTAATTTAAAAAGTTTCCTTGAAACCGGACAAACCCTTCCGGCAGTTTCAATCTAAAGACTAACCAGCTGGGGGCTGTCCAAGAAGTCTGTAAGCTGTTGATTTCCATTCCAGGCTGCTCGCTTTCCG
>NZ_JARMMC010000043.1:28316-53403 GCF_036216745.1 Fictibacillus sp. B-59209
CTTTCTGGACAGCCCCTTTATCTTTATGTTTTAAAAGGGATAAAAGGATAAGTGAAGAATGTTAAAAGAGTCATTTACTAGATGAAAGAGGATGGGTGCATAGTGATGGATATGTGGATTATTATACTGCCCCTCTCGGAGTTGTATCCGGCAGAATCGTTTTCAAGCTTAGCAAGCGTTATAACCTCGACTCCAAATTTTCTGCTATTATAGGGATTGCTTTTTGCTCTCTTGTCTATGTTTAAAGTTACCTACATTATCAATAAACGAAGTATAACCCTGTTTACATAGGAGGGATTCCTTTGATCAACCAATATACCATCAGAAAAGCAACAGAAGCAGATGCCGAACAGATCCTCATCCATATTCAAAAGGTTTTAGAGGCATACCCTGACTTCCTTGCCAGCAGTCCAGAAGAATTCAATACTACACTTGAAGAAGAGAAAGAGTGGATCGCCTCTCATGAAAAGCACGGCCTGCTGCTCGTGGCTGAAGTCGAGCAAAAGATTATCGGTCTCTTAAACTTTCGATTATCCACGAGAAAGAAGTTTTGCCATCAAGGAATGTTTGGCATGAGCATTCAAGAGCCATACACCGATCAAGGCATCGGCAGCTCATTACTGCAGCATCTTCTGGAATGGGCGAAAAAGGACGAACGAGTCGAAAAGGTTTCCCTAGAGGTATTTTCCAATAACAAAAGAGCCCTCCATCTGTACGAAAAGTTTGGCTTTATAGAAGAAGGCAGACGGAAAAGGAACGCTAAATTACGTCCCGGGTACTATGTAGACGACATCTATATGAGCCAATTTGTTTAACAGAATATCCCTGCATAAAGATTAACCCCTCTCCTTAAAGGGTAATGGTGAACAAAACCAATTTAAGGAGGCAGTTATCTTGAAACTGGAAGTTCTATGCGATGTGAAGAAACGGCCTGCAAAACCTTTGAACACCGGGATTGATTTATGATGGATACCATATAAAAAAAATGCGCTCGACGTAAAGCGCATCTTTTTTTGTGTTCATTTTAAAGCCCTCTCATCTTCTCATCCAATTTCTGAAAAGCAGCCTTTAGCTTCTCTTCTGGCACCTTACCGTATAAATCACCAACACTTACTTCAAAATAGCTTGTTTGTTCATTAACCTCTCTGATGTGGCCGCTAAGACCAATTCCTGTTTCTTCATATAATTCTGCCAACAAAGACTCCATCGTCTCTTTAGGCGCCTTAAAATGGACATGAAACATATTTGAAACAGGCTCGGCAGGTCTTGTAGAAACTCTATGGCATTCATTAAAAAATCCGGCAAGCTCCTTCGCTTCTTTATAATATTGATCCATCTTCTCCTGCCTTTGGTCAAAATAAAAGTCCGCGCTCAGGATGTAAGGATAAAGGCTGATCAAATCTCCGCCATGCCGCCTTTTCCATACCTTCGATTTATCAGTAAAATCCTTACCACCTGCCAGAACAGCTCCCGCAATCCCGCCAATTCCCTTGTAAACAGATACATAGACACTATCAAAAAGTGAACAAACTTCCGCAGCTGATTTTTGATAAAAAGGAAGGATCTCGAAAAGACGAGCACCGTCCATGTGCAGCTTAATTCCTTTTTCTCGGCAGTAAGCAGAGATTTCCTCAAGCGTTGTATAGTCGGGCAGCTGGCCGCCGATTTCACGCTGTGGGAGTTCCAGCAATAAACAAGCAATCTCTTCTTTCAAATTCACGACATCTTCCAGCGCAATTAAACGGTTCTCATCAGCCAGCAAAACGGGCTTGATGTGATGCAGCTCCTTCAGCCCGTCTTCCTCATGTATCTCCAAATGACACAGAGGATGATATGCCACCCTCTTCAGTCCTTTTTCATCACACCAGATCCGAAGGGCAATCTGCTGGGCCATCGTTCCGCTCGGAAAAAACACCGCATCCTCTTTTCCCAGCACCTCTGCCATCTTCTCCTGAAAGTCTTTAATGACCTTCCCGCTTCCGTACATATCACTTTCCATCCCGCCGTCATAGCTTTCCAGGGCATCTTTTAATACTTGAAGATTTCTCGAACCGTGGCCGCTGACGTGATAGTCTGCCTGTTTAAATGCATTTGTAAATGTTTCGCTCAATTTCACTTTCCCTCTCTCTTAAAGAAACTTCCTTGATACTATTCTCTTCTGAGGGTAATACCCCTTTAATTTTTGGGAAGAAGGTTTTTATTGTTCATATGGCGAATTTTTTAAAAGTTTGAGTTTCAAAATAACGAGAGGTGAGGAGGGTCGCTTGAAACGTCACGTCTTTTGTACCGTTAATTTGAGTTGCCAGAAAAGGGAGGTATCTTTGATGAAAACGCAAATTGAACAAAATGGTATCGTAACCTTGTCCGAAGATGTAACTAGAAGTTTAAGTGACAGTGAACTATGGAACGATGATCTGAGGCCTACGACAGAAAAGGAGCATTCCTGGAGCGGCTTGAACTTTGCGACGTTATGGATCGGAATGTGCTTGTGTATACCAGCCTACACGATGGCGAGCGGGATGATCTCTCTCGGCATGAACTGGTGGCAAGCCATCGGAACGATCTTTCTGGGCAATGTGATTGTCCTCATTCCCATTCTATTAAACTCCCATGCCGGAACAAAATTCGGCATACCTTATCCCGTGTTTGCACGGTTGTGGTTTGGATCCAAGGGAGCTCACATCCCGTCCCTAGCCCGTGCTTTTGTAGCTGCCGGATGGTTCGGAATCAATACATGGATTGGGACAACCGCCATCGATGTCTTATTATCCGCCTCATTCCCAGCCTGGAAAAACCTGACCGGACATACCGCCATCATCTTTGCTTTATTCTGGGCGTTGAACGTCGGGGTGGCTTACAAAGGTCCTGAAGCAATAAAAATTTTAAGCTTGATCGCTGCGCCTGTTGTTGGAGTCTCAGCTATTATTCTTATGATTTGGGCGTTCACTCATGCAGGCGGCTGGGGACCGATTTTATCCACACCATCTAAGTTCACGACGACCGGTGAGTTCTTAAAAGTGTTCTTCCCTACATTAACAGGGGTCATTGCCTTTTGGGCCACCCTTGCCTTGAATATCCCTGACTTTTGCCGCTACGCCAAAAGCCAGAAATCACAAATGATCGCACAAAGCTTCTCTCTTCCTCTCACCATGAGCATTTTCTCATTTATTGGAATCGCCGTTACATCAGCCACGGTTGTTATTTTCGGTTCAGCGATTTGGGATCCTGTTCAGCTGCTTGCAAAATTCCCTCCATTCATTATCTTCTTAGGAACCATTATTATCGCCATGGCATCCCTTACCATCAATGTCGGTGCGAATATCGTTGCTCCCGCCCGTGCAATTGAAAATCTCTATCCTAAACGCATCACATTCGGCATCGGCGCACTCATCACCGGCGTTTTCGCTATCCTCATGCAGCCTTGGTTCATCATGTCCAACTTCGGAAACTATATCTTCGGCTGGCTCGGAACGTACGGAGCATTGCTTGGCCCGATCGACGGCATCGCGATTGCCGACTATTGGCTCGTCCGCCGCAGACAGATGGCCCTGAAAGAATTGTATGAACTGAACGGCCGGTACAACTACACTTCCGGCTACAATAAAAACGGTGTGTACGCACTGATTATTGGAGTCGCCATACCCGTGCTCGGCTTGATTGTTCCTGGGCTTCGTTTTCTATGGGATAACGCATGGACGTTTGGTTTATTTATCTCCATGTTTGCCTACACCTATTTGATGAAAGGTGACCAAAGCGTCTTGCGGCCGGGTGAATACGAAAACATCACCCAGTTTCCGTCCGACAAACCGATTGAGCGTATTGCAGAATAAAAGATAACAGGACGTGCTCATTGAGGCAGGTCCTGTTTTTATATGTTCAGATTATAAATCAAAAACTTCTCATAAGGATTCTTTTCATAAAGATCCTTCAGCCTTACTTCCTCTTTCAATTCAAAAGCCGTCTGATATTCTAAAAAATATGTGTACTCTTCAGTGGCATAATACAGGATCAGCTCCACTTCTCTTGATGAGGCTTCCACTGATAAAAGAATATTATGGATGACCTTCATAAAAATCGGCATGGAAAACGGATTGAAGAAATAGAAACGGTTGTCTTCCGGATGGATGGGATACTCCTGCGCCAGCCCGCAATGAAAGTGAATATCATCCTTGCTCTTTGTATGCTGTTCCACGTATCGTTCCTTGTTTTCCATAGCCTCTTGATAAAAGCCTTCATTCATCTCGACTCCCGTAACCATTGCCTTTTGAAAATGATGGATGTAAAAGCTGACCCGTCCTTTCCCGCATCCAAAATCAACGAGCCGGTCAGTGCTTTTCAGTTCATATTGCTGAACCAAATCCTCCAATGCTGCATAAGGTGTCGGTTCATAACGGTGGTAGTGGGCGGACGAATTAAATCCCTTTTGATCCCCCACGGTTTCTATGTAAAGCAAGGCGTCATATTCCTGTTCTTTCATTCTCGGTGCTCCTGTCTATGTCTTCTCATTACATTCTAAAACAAAAAGGCTGTTTTCGTAACCTTTGTTGTTCTTGGGAGCAGTTGATCTCCGTTTCAGGATGCTCGCTTTCCGCGGGGCGTGCGATGAGCCCCTCGGCGCAAGCGTCTAAATGGTCTCATCTGTCACGCTCGTCCCGCTGGAGTCTCGCACCTTCCACTTCAATTAACTTTTTATTGAAGATTTTTCAAGCCAAAAAGGGGCTGCCTGAAGGTCAATTTTCGACTTTCTGGACAGCCCCTTACTGTTTATCAATCTCTTATTGCAGCTGCTCCAAAAGATCATCCAGACGTTCCATTTGTGAGGAGAATCCTTCAACGACGCCCATATCCTTGACTTGCTGAAGGGTTTCTTCCGTAGCAAATTGTGTACGTATAATGACTTTTGTTGCGCCTTCATACTCCGCAAATTCGAGGGTCACCAGCATTTCGGGCATGCCTTCCATCTCATTTCCTTCTCCATCAGTAAAGTAATCTTTGTAAACAATCTTCTCAGGTGCAAGAATCTCCTGAAACACGGCTTTGCCGCACGACTCCTGGCCATAAAAGTCTCCTTGATTCTTATCCATACACTTCATGCAATAAAACCATACGCCACCAGCCTGAAAGTCAAACTGGCGAATTTCAGTTTCCCATCCTTTGGGCCCCCACCATTTTGACAAGTGCTCGGGCTGCGAAAATGCTTGATATACGAGAGTTCTAGGAGCGTTGAATGTTCTCTCCATAATAAGTACCTGGCCCTCAACGGCTGTTTTTAAAGGGTTTGTTCCATGGTTTACAGACATTTCAATTCCTCCTTAAGGTTCATCCGTTTTTTCTTGCATTTTAAGTAAATAATCATCCAAACGATCAAATCTTCCCTCCCAAACGTTCTGGAAGGATACTAGCCATTTATTCAAATCCTTGAAAGGCTGCTGAGACAGCTTGTAGATCCGCCTATTAGCAATAGCATGAACCTCGACAAATCCAGCTTGATTTAAAACTCTGAGGTGTTTGGAAGTTTGTGGTTGGAGAAGCCCAAGCCGTTCAGCAATTTCCCCTACAGTGAGAGGACCTTCACGCAATAGCTCAATCATTTGTAAGCGCTTAGGCTCGGCAAGTGCAGATAATGTGGCATTGATGTTCGCGATCATCTATCGTTTCTCCTTTCACATCTAATATAACCCGAATCGAATATTCTTGTAAAGGAATATTCAAAAAAATAACTAAGGCTGCCGAAGCAACCTTAGTATTATTAATCTATAACAGTCCGATAATGCAGCTGAACCAGTCCTGTATCGAACGTCTTGCTCTCTACAAACTGAAGTCTGCTTTCATTCTCCGTTTCTGCAAACAACCGAATTCCTTTCCCCAACAAAACAGGAATGATCGAAATCACGTACTCATCAATAAGATTTTGTTCTTTTAACTCTTTAATCGCCCCTGCCCCGCCATCAATAAAGATGTTCTTTCCTTCTTCTTTTTTCAGGGTTTGAATCAGTTCATTAAGGTTTCCGTTGTAAAACTCCACATTTTCATCCGTATCCTTCTTGCTTCTTGAGAGCACATAGCACTTTCTCTCCTTATGAGGAAAATCAATCCCAAAGGTTAACACTTTATCATACGTTTTTCTCCCCATGATCACTGTATCGACCGTCTTCACAAATTCTCTGTATCCATAGTCCTCATCAGGCTGTTCCACCATCGACAGGAAGCTGATATCGTCATCCTTCTTAGCGATAAATCCATCAAGACTGGCTGCAATATATACGACTACTTTTCGTTCCTTCACCATCTCTTCACCTCACTGTTTATTCTTAACTAAAGTATACAAATGATTTGTCTTCCATCCACAAGGTACTTTCAAATAAACTATGTCTTTTTAAAAAAGGGAAACAAGGAATATCACCTTAACCTGTGGAAAGAAACAAATGAGCAGAAAAGAATGGAGTGAATAAAAATGGCAGAACAAAAGGCCGTTCAGGACGTGTATCCTGACGATTATTCATGGTGTTATGGATGTGGAAAGCTGAATGAAGATGGCCACCATTTCAAGACAAGATGGAATGGAGAAAAGACCGAAACAATCTACACACCTCAGCCCGAGCATACGGCTGTACCGGGGTTTGTATATGGCGGAGTAATTGCCTCGCTGATTGATTGCCACGGAACCGGTTCAGCTGCTCTCGCCCTTCACCGGAAAAATGGCCATGAACCAGGTGACGGAGCAGAACCACCGCGATTTGTAACCGCCTCGCTGAAGGTTGATTTTATGAAGCCTACCCCGCATGGCTTAGCATTGAAAGCTATCGGAACGCTGGAAGAAGTTCATCCGAAGAAATGGAAGGTACATACTGAAGTGTTTGCCGGTGAAACTCTCTGCGTAAAAGGACAAGTCACAGCAGTTGTCATGCCTGACTCCTTCCTGCAAAACGCAAAAAACACCAATCCCTAAAAGATTGGTGTTTTTGTTTTATCTGGTTCTAACGTAAGCCACAATGCCTTCTTCGTCATCCAGGACCAATTCCAGGCCAGCTGAAATCGGATCGATATTCATTTGTGTATCCAGCCAAAACCGGAGTGCCTCTATCAGGTTGGCTTCAATCATTACTTGTTTTCTGCCGCCCACATAGGCTTCCGCCGAGAAACCGTAATCGTCATCATACAGCAGTTCTACTTGAACGTCTTCTGGCGCAACTTCTTTTTTATGAGCGAGGAACAAGCATAGAGCATTAATAATGTCCTGCTCTGATACCATTATCTGTTCCATCGGTCATCCTTTGGTTTGCGGCTGTTTCTTAAGTTCGCAAAGATTCTCGAAATGAGGGAAATGATGATAAGAACAGCGATAATGTTAATCATTAACCCAAGGAATGAACCAAAAGCGCCAAGGTTTCCTAACAGTCCACCGAAAAGCATACCAGCGATTCCGCCATAGATCAGACCTTTCATGAATCCGCCCTTTTTAGCTTTCGCAGAATAGCTATTATTTTTGTTGAAAAAGCTTTTTTGCTTGTTTTGGCTCTTATTTTGAAAAAATGAGTTGTTGCTGCTTTTACCACCAGAGTTAAAGGATTTTACCCCCGAACGATAGCCTTTCGCACTTACCGTTTGTGACTGATCATGGAAAACAATATCTTTCACAGGCATCAATACAAACGTCATAACCAAGGTAGCCGCAATAATCTTCTTTAACATTCTCTATTCCTTCCTCCATTTAGTAATCTTAGATCTCAACTCTTACCTATACGAAAAGGATAACAAAAAGTTTCATATAAAACCAAAATTTTAAAGAAGTATTTCAAATACAAACTCTAAAATGTTAAAATAAGGAAAAAATACATCAGGAGGATGTAAGATGTTCGACGATCCAGCAGGGGATTTCATGTCTAATTTTGTTCCTATTTTTATTGGTATTATTGCGATTATCGTTATTTCAACCATTGTTATTTCCATTGTAAAAGGTGCCGCTCAATGGAGTCATAACAATAACTCACCCGTATCAAACAAAAAAGCCAAGGTGATTACGAAACGAACCGATATCCAAGGCGGCGGAGAAACCCGTGCCTATAACCATTACTATGTAACATTCCAGCTGAATGACGGAGAAAGAATAGAGCTTAAAGTTAAAGGCGATGAATATGGTATGCTGGTAGAAGGAGATACCGGGGAACTCAGCTTTCAGGGTACAAGGTATCTTGGATTTGATCGAAGCATTCAGTCGGAGATCAACTGACGATTGGAGGATCTATTATGCAAACCTACGCGTTCATCGGATTTGTCTTTGGCCTCATGGGATTTGTTTACGCAATAAATGCCACTAAAAGAGTAAAGCAGCTTGAGCAGAAAGTCGCTGAATTAGAAAACCATATCAAACAGTAATAAAGAGCTCGGATTCCTCTAGGCTCTTTTTTAAAGGCTCTTTTCTAAAAGATTATTGCTTTGGGAACATTTTTTAAGCCTTCATTGACGAGTTGATTGGAGTGCAAGGTGCGAGACTCCTGCGGGGAAAGCGTGACAGGTGAGACTACGCAGGCGCCTGCGCCGAGGAGGCTCAGCGCACGCCCCGCGGAAAGCGAGCATCCTGGAACGGAAATCAACCACTCTCAAGAGCAACAATGGTTACGAAAACAGCCTTTTTAAAAGATTGTTGCTTTTAGTCATTTTTGTAAAGAGCTTCTTTGACAAGTTGGTTGGAGTGCAAGGAGCGAGACTTAAGCGACGGGTGAGACGCGCGGAAATCGAGCATCCTGAAACGGAAATCAACTACCCCTAAGAGCAACAAAGGTTACGAAAACAGCCAAACAAAAGGACGGCTTTCATCATTGTTGCTTTCATCGACAGTCCTGGTGAGCCTGGAATAGATATCTACACCAATGCAGACCTGGCCGACCACATTCAAAGCGAGATGAATGCCTTTGCTGATGAAATTGAAGCTGAGAGTTAATGTTCTATAAGAATATACAATAGGAGAATCTTTTAAATGATTGAAGTAGATGATGCAGGAAATGGATGCCCCATATTAGGAGAAGTGTTCGCAGCCAGAAGAATGGAAACCGGAGAACAAGCGGCTGTCTATGTCCCGCTCCCCTCTGAAACATCATTAAAAACCTCTAAGGAAGAGTACATTATGTCTCTTCTCACCCAGTTAAATGTTCCAAAAGATGAAGCCGTGCTGCTCTGCAGAGGAAATACACTGAATGGATTCGAGCGTCAGTTGCAGCATAAAGGTTTTGATGTGAAGCGCGGGAAGATCTCCGAGGAAACCGATAAGATTGCCGAAAACTTCTTTATGGAACGGCTTTATGACATCGGATTTCCGCAAGATCTTTCACTGTCCAACCGTGAATATCGCGAGTTCTACCAGATGGTGAAAATATGGTATATCTCTCTTTACCACGGGAACAAAAATCTTTTCAAATCAGAGCGCAAAAGAAATGTAAAAACACGTGGGTACATGCATAACCCTGTTTACCATTTTCCGAATGTGCTTAGAGAGTTGTTTTACTAATTAGTAAAACAACTTCCATTTGGTAACAACTTCTAACAATAAAGAGACCCTGCTCAATATTGAGCTTGGCCTCTTTGATTCGCTACAGGTTACACTCGGAACCCCTATATGCTCCTGCGTTCTCTATTTTCGCTGCCATTCCCCTTCACTTGACGTAAGTGTTAATTTATATGTTCTGCGTTTAGAAGACGATACCTTTTTCACTAAAAAAGCAGGAACCCCGAAAGGCTCCTGCTTCTCTTATTTCTTATTCAAAATCACACTCTTTAAGCGGTACGACTTTTGTTTTGTGTTTGAATTTATAGCCTAACCAAACAGCCAGGAAGATCGGAATCCCAATGTAAGAAACAAGGGCTCCTTTCCAATCGATGCTTCCGCCTGTAAAGGCAGAATAGTTTTGACCGAGGATAACGACAAAACAGAGAGCGAAAGCAAAGATCGGACCGATTGGGAACCATTTTGCCAAGTAAGGCAGTTCTTTTAAATTCCGCCCCTGTGCCACATACGCTCTTCTGAATCGGTAATGGCTGATCGCAATTCCGAGCCAGGCGATAAAACCGGACATCCCGGAGGCATTCAGCAGCCAAGTGTAGATGACGCCGTCACCGAACAGTGAAGCAAAGAAAGCTACAGCTCCTACAGCGGCTGTTACAATTAGGGCTGGAACCGGTACACCGCGGGAATCCAGCTTCGCCAGAAACTTAGGTGCCTTTCCGTCTCGTGCCATATCCCAAAGCATACGGGTCGATGCATACATACCGGAGTTACCGGCAGATAATACTGCTGTTAAGATGATCGCGTTCATAACGGAAGCCGCAAACGCAATTCCTGCTTTATCAAAGACAAGTGTAAAAGGACTTACAGTAATATCGCTGCTTGCCAATCGGCTGTCTGTGTAAGGAATGATTAAAGAAATGACCAAGATTGCCAGAACATAGAACAAAAGGATACGCCAGAACACACTTTTGATCGCTTTCGGGATGTTCCTTTTCGGATCTTCTGTTTCTCCTGCCGCAACCCCTAACAGTTCTGTTCCCTGGAAGGAGAAACCTGCAGCCATAAATACGCCAAGCGTCGTAAAGAATCCGCCGTGGAACGGTGCGTCAGCGATCGTAAAGTTCTTAAATCCGATCGGATCTCCGCCTAAAATGCCGAAGATCATAAGTGTTCCTAAGATCAAGAAGATGATGACCGTAATGACTTTGATCAGAGAGAACCAATATTCTGCTTCACCAAACCCTTTTACCGATAAATAATTTAATAAGAACATAATGCCTAGGAACAGTGCACTCCAGATAAATGAAGGTGTATCTGGAAACCAAAATTTCATGATTAATGTTACGGCAGCAAGTTCAGCTGCAATGGTGATTGCCCAGTTGTACCAATAGTTCCAGCCGAGCGCGAATCCTAGTGATGGATCCACAAATTTTGAAGCATACGTGCTGAATGAACCCGCAACCGGCATGTAAGACGCCATTTCTGCGAGGCTTGTCATTAAGAAGAACACCATGATTCCAATCGCTACATATGAAAACAGAACGCCGCCTGGCCCTGCAGTATGAATGGATCCTCCGCTTGCTAAAAATAATCCTGTTCCGATCGTTCCCCCAAGAGAGATCATCGTTAAATGGCGGGATTTCAGTCCCCGCTTTAATTCATTGTCCGCGTTTGGCGACTGCGGTTGTGATGGATTCCGTGCTGTGTTTCGCATAAAAAAACTCCTTTTCGTTTTAGGAAGGAGTGGGAAATAAAAAAAGCCGCCAAGCATTGGGCGACGATTATTATTAATCCGCATCATGCCTTCCGTAAGATAGCGCATCCCACCCACCGGTTATTCGTGGGTGTGACAGTGCTGTTCCTGTTCGAATACAGCCCCAATTCATACTTCCAGAGTTAAGCACAAATTTCGGCAGCTTTTCCTTTCACACGGAGTCTATGATGTCCTCTGCATCTCGTACGTCCTACTTATAAAAGCCGCGACCTCTACCTCATCGGATTGATGAGGATTTTTTAATATCAAGTTAGTTAACGCTAAAAGTTATTATAAAACAGCGCTGTCGTTCCTTCAACTGTTTTTTATTGCCAGCATTTTCACTTTTGAATTAATTCCCTCATTATATCATTGTTTACCTATCACCTACGATCATACGGAAAGGTTCCTTTAAACAATCGTTTAAAATTAAACCCGATTGTCCATCATTTCAAGTATAATGAACACTATTCAGGTTATGCTGAATCTGGATAATATAAAAAATCGAGGTTCCTACATGAATAATAGAAGTTTTAACGATTATCGTATAAGCGATGAAATAAAACGAGCACTTACAGTGTTGAAATATGAAACTCCGACTGAGGTTCAGACTGAAGTCATACCATTAGCTCTGGAAAAGCAAGATCTCGTCGTAAAATCCCAAACAGGCAGCGGAAAAACAGCAGCCTTTGGTATTCCGGTATGCGAAATGCTGGAATGGGAAGAAAAACGGCCACAAGCATTGATCCTTACTCCCACGCGCGAGCTCGCTGTTCAAGTTCGTGAAGACCTTACCAACATTGGAAGGTTCAAGCGGATTAAAGCTGTTGCTGTATATGGTAAAGAGCCTTTTGCGAAACAAAAAGAAGAATTGAAACAAAAAACGCATGTTGTCGTCGGTACACCGGGACGCGTCATGGACCATATCGAGCGTGAAACCCTCGTCTTAGACCAAATCAAGTACCTGATCATTGATGAAGCAGATGAAATGCTGAACATGGGCTTTATTGATGAAGTCAAAAAGATTATTAAACAGCTTCCTTCAAACAGAGTAACCATGGTCTTTTCTGCAACATTGCCAAAAGATATTGAAAATCTCTGCCATCAATATATGAAGGATCCAGCAAAAATCGAAATAGCTTCTGCCGGGATGACGACAGATACGATCAAGCATTCTTTAATCAACGTTCAGGAAGAGGTGAAGCTTGCTCTTCTGAAAGACGTGACGGTCGTTGAAAACCCGGACAGCTGCATCATTTTCTGCAATACGAAAGAGCACGTCGATACCGTGTTTGCAGAGCTCGAAGCCTCTCAGTATTCTGTTGAAAAGCTTCATGGAGGATTGGAACAAGAAGATCGATTCGCGGTGATGGACGGGTTCAAGATCGGGAATTTCCGTTATCTTGTCGCCACGGATGTGGCTGCGAGAGGAATTGATATTGATAATGTAACCCTCGTTATCAACTATGACGTTCCTATGGAAAAAGAGAGCTATGTCCACCGTACAGGAAGAACTGGCCGGGCCGGCAAAAAAGGAAGAGCCATTACGTTTGCATTGCCTTATGAAGGAAAGTATCTTAGAGCCATCGAAAGATACATCGGCTTTGAGATCGATGAAGCGGAAGCACCGACAAAACAAGAAGTGGCTAAAATGCAGCGGCCTTTTGAAGAAAAGCTCAGCGGGCGCCGAGTCGTGAGAAATAATAAAACGGCCCGAATCAACCAGGATATTACGAAACTCCACTTCAGCGGCGGAAAAAACAAGAAGATCCGAGCGGTCGATTTCGTTGGAACCATCGCAAAAATCCCTGGAGTCTCAGCAGATGATATCGGCATTATCACCATCCAGGAGAATTGGTCCTATGTTGATATTCTTAACGGAAAAGGCTCACTTGTCCTGCAAGCCATGGAAAATACCACAGTTAAAGGCAAGAAACTGAAAGTCAGCAAAGCGAAAAAGTAAATAATCCTTCTGATAAGCAAAAGAGCACGGCTGCATTTTTCTCAGCCAGTGCTCTTTTTTTCTATCGATCCAGATTATATGAAGAAAAAGACCTGACCTAATGACCAGCCTCTTTAAACGATCGTTTAAATCATTGATATCTTATTCCACAACCACCGAAACCGCACTATACACTAACAAAAGGGCCATTACCACATTGAATGCTCTTCTGTATTTTGATAAAAAGACTTGAAACATGGAACCGAACAGACTCCAGCTAAACGTAGCCAGGAAGCCGATAAACGCTAGAAATAATGAAATCAGCAGCAGGCTGGCATTGGAATGGTAAAAGGGAATCACAAACGTGGAAATGACAGTCAAGCCATATAAGAGGCCTTTTGGATTAACGAACTGAAGCAGCATGCCTGCTTTAAAACTGTTATTCTTGTCTTCTCGTCCGCTGTTTTTAGTCTTGCTTTTGCTGGTTAACACCTTATAAGCCAGATACAGCATATAGACCGCACCCAGGATCGTCATCGCAAACTCGATCTTTGGTATGAAGTTCTTCAGCCAAAGATTAAAGTAGCTGCTCAGCATGATGATGATAAAGAATCCAGCTCCAACTCCAACACAGAATCTGAGGGTTCGCTTCAAACCGTATTGGTTGGCAAACAGCATCGCCATAATGTTATTCGGACCTGGAGTGAAGCTTGTAACAAACACGTACAACAAAAAAGACAAGATGGACATTGTGATTCCCCTCCGTTGCGTATGTTATAATGTCTATATTGAACACTATAACGATTTTCAATATATTGTACAGAACGGTCGTTATATTGTAAATAGGTCTGGAGGTTATTTATGGAGGAAATCCATCTTATCATTGCGAAAAATTTAAAAGCCTTTCGGGAAAACAAAAAATTAAGCCTTGAAAAAGTGGCTGAACTGACCGGTGTAAGCAAAACAATGATTGGACAAATTGAGAGAGGTGAATCCAGCCCTACCATTACGACGATCTGGAAAATCGCCAATGGACTAAAGATCTCGTTTACTTCCCTGATCAATGATCCGCAGCCCGATACGAAAGTAGTCTTGCGAAGCGAAGTACAAGCATTAACAGAGGACAACGGAAAATACAGAGTATATCCCTACTTTCCATTCCAGGATGACCGCCGATTTGAAATGTATTCCGTCGAGATCGACAAAGGCGGCTTTCTAAGCTCTGACGCTCATGGAGAAGGCACCGAAGAATTTGTAACTGTTTTTGACGGGGAATTAACCGTACGTGTAAACAACATAGAATACACCGTGAAAAATGGGGACTCTATCCGGTTCAGAGCCGACAGGCCCCACGTCTATCATAACTCCGGTGATATCTTGACCCGCTTGAGTATGACCATCTATTATCCACATTAAAAAGCACCGGCAGAAAAAGTACTCGGCTGGTGCTTTTTTAAAGCTTTTTAAAAAGTTTTAAAGTTTTAGATAAAGTTTTATGTCTTCTAAAATTTTTTGTATAGCTTGCCGCCAAAATTTTGGTTGAGATAGGTCAATATTAAATAGCTCCTTAACTAGGGTTTCAACTGGTACAATCCCTGTCTGACTTAAAAAAGTTTTATATTTTTGTGGAAATTGTTCTTTATCTATTTTAGATAATTCCAACAAACCGATACTTAACAGGAATCCAAATGTATAAGGATAATTATAGAAGGGGATTTCAGTTCGATAAAATTGTATGTACTTAATCCACACATATGGCTGATATTCATTAAGACTTCCACCATATACCTCTTCCTGCGCTTTTAAAGATAGTTCTTCTATCTGCTGGGAAGTTAAAGAGGCATCTCCCCTTTTTTCAAGGAAGCGCTGCTCAAATAAGAAAGCACCTCTTATTGACATTAGGTAATTAAAGCTGCGCTCAGATTTCCATCCAATTAAAGCTTTCTTCAGTGAATTATCTTTTGTATCCTGAATTACATAATCTATAAACGCACTCTCAAAGAAAATCGAAGCTGTTTCTGCCACCGTCATTTCAAAACGATCTTCTAATAAATGCGGAGATGACGAAGAATCGAGTTGTTTAAAATGCCATGCATGTCCTAACTCGTGTGCCAGTATTCTAGCACTATCTATGGTGCTATCGTAATTTAATGAGATTCGCGACTCTCCTGCATCAATAAATGGTGCACAAAATCCACCAGACGGCTTCGATTGGCTCGGTTCTGCATCAACCCATCTATTCATAACAGCCATTAAAACGAAATTAGACATCTCTGTATCTACCTGTTCCAGTGCTTTCCTCAATTGATCAACAGCCTCAGAAAAACTAATTTGGTAAGGAACCTCCTGGGAAGAAGACATTAATTCATGCCATGATATCTTATTGTGGCCAGCTTTGCCTTTTAAAAACTTTACCAAATTAGGGATTTCAGCATCTATTTCATTCCACATACTTTTAAGAGCTGTACTTGATAAGCCGTTCCTAATCAATGAGTCTTCGAGGAAATCTTGTCCCTTTTCTTTATAAAGATCTATTCTTCTCCCCACAATTTGATTATAAATGGAACCAAAAACATTAGATTGCGTTTTTAGGGTGTGATTTAAAGCGTCAAATACCCTTTTTCTCACTAAAGAGGACTGATGAGTCAAAGCCAAATGATTAGCTTCATTAAACGTCAGTTCTTTTTCTCCTTCTCCAAAATCCACTTTAACTTTGAGATTGCTTCGAACTTGTGTGTAAAGATCTTCATACCCTTTTAATGTTTCACTTGTAAAGCTTGATAGTTTATTTAATAGTTCATCTTCTGGAGCTTTATTTTCTTTTGATTGGTTTGAAATTATAATCTGCAAGCGTGATTTTAATGAGTAAATCAACGATTGGATTGTTGTTAATACGGATGAGTCCATATCTTCTGCTGTTAAACAGTAATAAAATGATTCTGCTTTCTCAATTTGTTTAATGGCTTCTGAAAGATTAAGAGATGTTGTCTGCTCTTCTACATCTTGAATAATAGACTTTAATGCAGCTAAATGGGTAATAAAATCATTTAAACTATACTGATTATATAAATTATCTAAATTCCAACGGGTATGTAATGTTATTGGTTTCAAAGAGATCCCTCCAATTGACGATATGTATATTTTTGACAAACCAAGAATGATTACCTTCTTATATTTACAATTAAAAAAGCAGATTCCTTTACCAGGATCCTGCCTTACTGCTGCTTATTTCTCCCTTTTCTCCGCCACCGCTTCACACATGACAGCATACATCTCCTCTACCCCATGTGATGAAGCCTCAAAGTTATAGGCGTTATCGACTGAAATTCCAATGCTGTCCGCTTCCTTCACGGCGTCGATGTTCGCTCCCATAAATATAAACTCCCAGCTGTATTTCTCCTGCTGGTGCTTGATCAGCTCTTTTATTTTGGGATAGGTAAATTCCGTGCTCGCGTTTTCCATCCCATCAGTTGTAACGATGAAGATGACCTTGTCTGGCCTTTCACTCTCGTCTGTCATTGCTAGCCTGCGCCCGGTATCCACGATCGCTTTACCTATGGCATCCAGCAGTGCGGTACAGCCTCTTACAAAATACTCTTTGTCTGACAGCCTTGCCTCTCTGGCGTTTTTCCCAGTCCATACGACCTCATACTGATCATCAAAAAGGATCGCCGTAATTTCAGTCTCTCCTTCCGGCCGGCATTGTTTTTCAATCAGCCTGTTAAACCCGCCGATCGTTTCCTCTTCAAGCCCTGCCATTGATCCGCTCCGGTCCAGCAGAAAGATTATCTCCGTTTTATTGTGATTCATGCGTCCCATCCCCTTCTATTCTTCATGCTATAATAATAGCTGGATTCTGCCATCAGTTGGTCGCCTGGCAAGCGACATTTTGGGGAGGTCATCACAATGCTCGCAGAAAAAACTCTGATTGAACTAAAAGAATATGTAGACTACTGCCTGAACCATTCTCCGGCAGAGATTTTACATGCCTGTGCACCTCTAGAGAGCGAAATCCTTGAAGAAGATCGACAGCCAGCGGACCTTGACGAGTTTATCCAGTCCAGACGCAAACCTTCCCTCCGTCATCTCTTGTTCAGCTATATCGATCAAAGAGGCGCCAGTGATTCCGAAATCTACAAAAAAGCAGGAATTGACCGCCGCCATTTTTCAAAAATCCGTTCCAATCCTGATTACCGCCCGCGAAAAAATACGGTCATTTCACTCGCCCTGGCTCTTCAATTAAACATAGAAGAAGCCGGTGAGCTTCTAAGCTCTGCCGGCTTCTCTTTGTCTGACAGTGATACATCAGACCTGGTCATTCAATTTTGTTTGGAGAAGGAAATCTATAATCTTCAGGATGTGAATGAGGCGTTGTACAATTTAGGGGTAAAGCCTTTATAATTTAAGTTTCTTTCCTGTTCCGTACGCCATCCATCACAAATCTGATCATATTTTCAATTTCTTCGTCCTCATCCCCAAATGAGTTTTCTGGCAGCAAGACGAAGTGAGAAACAAAATATCCGCCAACGAAAGTAAACACCATTTTTTGAATCAACTCTGTTGGAATATCTGCTAAATCTCCTCGTTCTTTAAAGATGTTGATGACTTTAATGAGACGCGGAGTGACATTTTCCTTAAAAAAAGGCAGTAATTCGTTTCGTAATTCCACGTTATAGAGCATCTCTTTCACAACAATCTGGAATATTTCCATATTCTCTTTAAAGAAGACAATTCTGTTTTTCAAGAAAGCCCGTAAGAAATCTTCAAAACTTAGAATGTCTTTTGACATCACTTCATTAAAAACACCCTCAGCCATAGCAGGAAATAAGTCTTTTATAAAGGGAACGATCACCGAGAGCAATAAATTATCCTTTGTTCCATACTTACGGAAAATGGTCCCCTCAGCTACACCGGCAGCTTTGGCAATCTCACTTGTCGAGGTGTTTGTATATCCTTTTTCTGCAAAGATTCTAATGGCCGACTCCAAAATCTTCTGCTGTTTATCCGTTTGTTTTTTGTTATCTGATGCATGGGCAACCATCGCCTCCAAGAGACTGCCTTTAAACAATTTCATCCCTACTTTCGAGCTTTTAACCTTTATAATTTACGATACTTTTTCAATGCAAATACATTCAGTACAGTAAAGAACGAAGCAAATAGCACGAGTGCAATAAGATCTCCACTAATATCGCTTATTTCCATTCCTTTATACATTATACCTTTTAGTGCATCTGCCGCATAATAAAGGGGCATCACTTTAGCAACGGCTTGCAGCCAGTCTGCCAAGCCATTAAGGGGAATGATTCCTGAAAAAAAGATTTGTGGAACGACTGCTATTGGGATAAATTGCACCATTTGAAATTCGGATGCGGCAAAAGATGATAAAAGGATTCCCAATGACAAAGCCACCAATGCCAATAATAAGTTAATTAAAATAACACTCCAAATGGATCCTTCCAGAACCATATCTAAAATATTAATGGCATACAGTACGACAATTACGGTTTGTATGACGGCAAACGTTCCAAATCCAACCAGATAGGCCATTACAATTTCCCATCTGCGAATGGGTGTAGACATTAATCGTTCCAAAGTACCTGATGTCCGTTCCTTTAATAAACCAATACCCGAAATGAGGAAAACGAAAAAGAAAACAAAAAAACCAACCAGCACAGGACTCAGGACATCAAAAAAATCGGTATCGCTATTTCCGTAGATGTATGCTGTCTTGATATTTTCTTTTGGAAGGCCTGCGTTCCCCTTATTCATAAGTGCTGATTGAAATTGGGATACGGTTTGTTGAACCTTCATCTGCAAGGCTTTGGCGGCTGTCGGGTCATTATTTTGCAGGGTTAATTTCCAGTGAGAATCTTTATACTGTAAAATAGCATCAAGATCATCTCCTTTTATCGTATTCTTCGTATTGGTTATTCTCTTATAGTGAACCGTATGAATGTCGGCTTTTTCCAGTGCCTTAACAAGCTGATGATCCGCACCAGTCACTCCCAGCTTCGGATTGATAGTGTCGGAGTTAAATAATAAATACATCAGGGATAAAATCAGCAAAGGAGCAACAAACAACAGCGCTAACGTCCGTTTATCACGGAACATCTCTTGAAAGATCCGTTTAATTAGAGCTGCTGTTCTCATGACTTTTCCTCCCCGCATTTAAAAAGACTTCATCAAAATTCTCTGCTTGATACAACTCTTTTAATTCGTCTGGTGTGCCGTTAGCCAATATGCGGCCTTCTCTGATCATCGCAACCAAATCACACCGTTCCGCTTCGTCCATGACATGCGTCGTTACGATGATCGTCTTTCCTTCTTCGTTTTTCAGCCGCAATAATTCATTCCATATATTCAGCCGCAGCTCCGGATCAATCCCCACGGTCGGCTCATCCAAAATAAGAAGTTTAGGGTTGTGGACCAATGCGATAGCCAGCGATAATCTTCGCTTCATACCGCCGGAGTAGGCAGAAACCCGTTTATTTAAGTCAGCCGTCAGATTTACGAGATCTGCGGCATAAGATATCCGCTCCGCCGCCTCTGTCTTAGGCATCTTGTAGAGGGAAGCAAAAAATTTCAAGTTCTCTTTGCCCGTTAGATTCAGGTACAAAGCATCAGACTGCGCCATATAGCCGATGTGCTGCAGCAGCGCCAAGTTAGGAACTCTCTGCTCCAATACATGAACCGTACCTTTGTCCGGCGAATCCATGCCTACCAACAGTTTAACAAGTGTGGTCTTTCCAGATCCTGAAGGCCCGATAAATCCATAAATTCTTCCTTCTTCAATCGTTAAGCTGATATCATCTAAAACCAGATTTTTCCCGAAACTCTTACTGATATTCGCTATTTTTACACTATGGTTCATTATTATCCCCCTCATAAAAGTGATTACTCACTCACTTTTATTCTAACGTGTATTCTTTTTCTGTCAACGGGTGAGTGTCCACTCACTTTCCTACTATGCTCTTTTCCTTTACTATGTAGTTATAAAAAAGAAAGTAAAAGGAGAAAAATTAATGCCTATTCGTATAGAGAAAAAGGAAGATTTTCAAACAACGGAAGACGTTATTAAACAAGCGTTTAAACACGCGCCCTATAGTGATCAGAAAGAACACGGACTTGTGAAACGGTTACGATCTTCCAAGGAATTTATTCCTGAACTTTCACTCGTCTATGAAGACGGCGGTAAAATCTTGGGACATATCCTGTATACTAAAGTGCAGTTAAAAAATGATACCCAATCTTATGAAGCGTTAGCCCTAGCCCCGGTATCTGTCTTACCTTCACACCAGAACCTGGGAATTGGAAAAGCATTTATTACAGCCGGCTTAGAAAAAGCGAAAGAATTGAACTACAAAGCTGTTGTCGTATTGGGGCATCCTGAATACTATCCTAAGTTTGGATTTAAGAAAGCAGCTCTATGGGGAATCAAAGCACCTTTTGAAGTGCCGGGTGAACTGTTCATGGCAATGGAACTTCAGCAGGACAGTTTAAAGGGTGTTCAAGGAATTGTTGAATACTCTCCTGCTTTCTTCGAATAAGGACCAGTACGTTATCAACTAAAATAAAGGCCCGTGACAGTGGCAGTTGCAAGGGTACAATGTTTCAAGCATTTATATAAATCATTCAAGTAAAAACCCTGTTGCAACGGGATCCATTCACATTGGGCAAACACTGTCAGCATATAGACATGCGGCTTGTCTGGAGGTGCCATGCCCCCATATCGGGAAGCTTCAGCGGGCGTTAAAGGGTTCGGACGAAGGGGCGAAGCAAAGCTGTTTACGCCTTGAATGAGCTTGGGATTTGTGCTGCTCTCATTAGAAGCAAGAGAGTCCTTAGGCAGATTTGCAACCAGCCAATGGATAAACGGAAAACCCACGACCGGTACAGCATCATAGTCAATGAGCGTAATCGAAAAAGCCCTCGTTCCCTCTGGATAATTACAGATTGTAACCGGAAGAGAAAATGTAGGCATTCCCTTATAAAATTGAGTGCCAAACTTCCCGTATTGCGGCTGGATAATGCCATTAATAATCCCACTGCTTTTTACATCCATTTGATCCACCCCAAAAAGCTCATCACAGACCGCCTTTTTATCCGCTTCTGATCGGCTTGCCCCGATTTACTCACCGTTTTAACGCAATTACTCCCGGGAATATAGATTTTACTCACCGTTTTAGCACCTTTACTCACGGAAATTCAGACTTTACTCACCATTTTCACACTATTACTCACATAACACATCATTTTCATAAATTCTTAATCTAAAAACCCCCACTCAGTTCATCTTATGGAAAGACTCCTAGTCTAATGAAGGTTTAATAGCATCCACAATCAATGAGGCAAAAACCATCTCATCCCCCTGATTTCTTGGATCGTGTTTTTTGGAACGGAAAATCGCACCCTGTTCTCCTTTCATTCCTGGAGGATTTTCCTGAAAACTATTGAATAAGTATTTTGTAAAATATAACCAAAAGGTGGTGAAATCATGAACTCAACCGCTTCGCCCATCGCTTGTAAAGTAAATAATGTGTTTATCCATGTCAAAGACTTAAAGAAATCCGCAGAATGGTACAGCCGACTTCTTGGCGCATTGTTTAACCCAGAGAACGTAGAATCACCCGTTTACAACTTGCCGGTTACCACTGAAACAGGCCTGACATTGGATGACCACAGCTTTGATCCTGACTTTGTTTTCGAACCTTCGCCGCATGTCCTGTTCAATTTTTATGTACCGGATATTGATAAAGCCTATGAATTCATCAATGAAAAGAAGATAACCATTGTAAAAGACATCGAACGGATCGGAGAATTTGCCTATTTTAATTTTCAGGATCCAGACGGCAACGTTTTAATGATCTGTAACAGCTAGCATGAAAAAGCAGGGACCCAAAAGGCTCCTGCTTCATCTATTTTTACGAAAGTTTCTCCCATTCACTTAAGTACATAACATCCTTCTCCACATTTTTCTTTTCCGGAAGCAAGCAAAGAAATTCTAATGAATTGCCATCCGGATCATAAAAGTAGAGATTCGCAGTAGGTGTCCAGGTTTGCACCATGGGTTCCGTAGGTTCAAGTCCAAAAGCAGCCCTTGGCCTTATCCCTTTAGTAAGCAGCCATTCACTTGCATGAATAATGTCATCGTACGTAACCTTGAACGCAAAATGGCTTTTATGAAACTCTTCTTCCGGTACTTCCCAAACGCCCAGCATTTGTTCGCGCTTATTATTTTTATCAAACCAATAGAATGCGACACGCCGATCTTCAATTGTATGGGCCAAATCTAACCCTAACCTCGTATAAAACTCCATAGCCGCTTCTAAATTTTTGGTTTTGACATGGGTTTCGTACAGCGTTCCTGGAAACATGGTCAGTCCCTCCTGCTTATCATTCTTCAGTCTCTATCAATAATGCTCGGACACACTCGCCAAGCTTCTATGACACTAAACTTTTCATCTGCCCATTCTGCCGCACCACCTTGTGGCAGAGTCCTTCTTTGCTGCTTCTCAGACTGCCAGGCTAACCATACAAGGAAAGTGTCCCTATCTTTTTGGGACGATGCAAATGTGCCTCCCAGCATTCCCTTGGCTTTTTGCAAGCCTGCATTCCAGCCATGTTTTTCAGCTTGCTGTATAACCGAATAAATATATTTGGCATTTCTTATAACATCTGCAAATTGATTTTCCAAACCGGTGATTCTCAGCTCTTCTTGGAAAAAATCTATCTCTATCAAAGTATAGGTTTTTCCTTGCCCTGAGGCTGAAAAAATCTGATCATGGATCTCATCCATAAAATACTGATAATCCTGTTGGCTTTCCCAGAAAGCATAGATACAAGCAGTCGATTGCTTATGATCACTCCATCCTCCCAGTTGTCCGATAAACCCTTTCACCTGACTAAGCGTTCCCCATTGTTTTTGACAGTCATAAAATAAATCTTGATGTCCTTCTTTTACTTTGCAGGATATTCGTTTAATAAGCATCAGCTCACACCTGATTAACCGAGAAGGAATGAGCTTTATACCATTTCGGCTCCAGCACTTCAAAATCTTGATGATCCTCCAGCACCTTATGTAATCGGTCTGCCATTTCATCGATTTGATCTGGTGTGACCCTGATCGTCCATACGATGGCAGACATAACATTCATAGCCATATAAAGAGAGTAAATCATCCAAAAATCCTCAGGGATCTTATTCTCAAAATATCCATTGATTTGCCCAATGGAAAAAGGAACACTCACCTCTTTACTGAATAAACCGACCTTACAGAAGTCATGATAAGGGTCGCCCCAATCAAAGCGGTTAAAATCAATGGCTCCTGCATATTGTTTGTTCTTCACAATAAGGTTGCTTGGATGGAAATCGTCATGCTGAAACTGGTTTGGACGGCTTTTTAAATAATGTTTGTTCTCCTCGATAAAAGCCATGATTTTCTCATCATTTTTTATTTTGACACCACAAGTCTTATAGGCATCCAAATATCTGTAAAACTTGTCCGTCACCCTTTCATACCATAGCTCAATGGTCTCAGGTGCTGGATACTGGTGCAAATTCCACAAGTCCTTCCCCGCTCTTAGACCAATCTCATATTGCTCCCTTTCCGTGTACTTGGGCAATACCTCACCTGCATCTTCTCCCTCTATGTAAGAAAGCACATAAAAACAGATGTCCATCTCCTCCAGCTTTCCTATTTCAATAGGCTCCGGTGTCTGAACGGGATACCTCATGATTTTGCTTAACAGCTGGAACTCGGATTTTTTCCTTTCATAATCCCCTATAGCGGCAATCCTCAATAAAACCTTTCTGCCGCCCTTTAATGTTACAGCGTATTTCTGATCTCCAGAATAGCCTTTAGGAATGTGCTTCATTTTTTCAGCAGCCGAAAGCGATCTTATCCTTGATCTCACCCAATCTAACTTCATTCTTATGAAACCTCCACCTTTATTTTCCACTTACTTGTATTCGTCAAGAGGGGTGAAAATCTCCTTCCTGTTAGCTGCCCAAGGAACTGATATAATTTTAACTGCGGATAAAAGGAGGAGATTCATTTGAAAAATCTAGCTGTATTCTGTGGCTCAAGCAATGGTGTATCGGAAATCTATGTTAAAGAAGCTGCGAAACTGGGGAAAGAACTGGCCGAACGCAACATCGGACTCGTGTATGGCGGGGCAAGTGTAGGCGTGATGGGAGCCGTTGCTGATTCCGTACTGCAGCATGGTGGACAAGTAACAGGAATCATGCCAGACTTTCTGAAAAAAAGAGAAATCTCCCATAAGAACTTAACCAATCTTATCGTGGTAGATTCCATGCATGAAAGAAAAGCAAGAATGGCTGAATTGGCGGACGGGTTCATCGTTTTACCCGGCGGACCAGGAACCATGGAAGAATTCTTTGAGATTTTCACGTGGGCACAATTAGGCTTACATCAAAAGCCTTGCGGTCTGTTAAATATCAATCACTATTTCGATCCTCTGATCTCCTTGTTTAACCACATGACGGCCGAAGGATTTATGCAAGAAAAGTACCGTGAGATGGCACTAACAGCTCCCACTCCACAAGATCTACTGAATCAATTCAGCAACTATGAACCGCCAGCCGTAAAAACATACCTTACCGAAGATCAAACGTAAACAGGATGCCGGAGCAAGAAGATCCAATTATTCTGCAATTAATAAACTTCAACGCCATATAAGACTGGATACAAAAAGGGGCTGTCCAAGAAGTCTGTAAGCTGTTGATTTCCGTTCCAGGCTGCTCGCTTTCCGCGGGGCGTGCGGTGAGCCTCTTGGCGCTAGCGCATGCGGGAGTCTCACCTGTCACGCTAGTCCCGCAGGACAAGGAAGGCTCCGGCAGCGGTGTATCGCACGAAGAAAATGTGATTTTC
>NZ_JARMMC010000044.1:0-32454 GCF_036216745.1 Fictibacillus sp. B-59209
ATCAAAAAAGTTCCTATCCCAATACAATGGGATAGGAACTTTTTTGATTGTAAATTGTAAATTTATAACAAGTATCGGCATTCATTTTCCTCATAAAAAGAAAAAATGAGAAATATAGTAAATAAAAGATAGTCTTTTAGTCATATATCGGTATAATAAAAAAGTAGTAAAAAAGGAAGGCTTTGGGCTGATACATAAGGGGACATCGTCCTTAGGACGCTATTCTATATATTTTAAAGGTGAAAAAGGGGAGAAAAATTTTATGTCAGATTTGCAGGCTAAGTTAGGGGATGGACTTACCAAAATTCAGGGCAGCCTCCAGCAGGGAAAGCAGAAGCTGCATACTGCCCAAGAAGTGGGACAGCTCAGGAAAACGGGAGCAGAAGCATCGGCTAAACGGCTCGAGCTTATCGTGGGATTAGGGGAAGAAGTCTATTCTTTGATCCGCAAAGGTGAGTTTGTTCCTGCTCATTTATCACGTATGGCAGAAGAGATTCAAGTACAGGATACTGCGATTTTCCAGGTGAACAGAACCATTGAAGAGCTGAACCGTAAAAATACCGACGGCGGATATTCATGCTCATGCGGAGCACCTGTCAGTTCCGCTGACAAATTTTGCGGCAGCTGCGGAAAACCAGTTGTGATTCCAAACCAGAATAGCGAGCAATATACGCTTCAATGCCGTACATGCAGTGAAATGATTCCAAGCGGATCCGAGTATTGCGGATGCTGCGGAAATAAAACGGTTTAAGGGGGGACTTGCGTGTATTGCAGCAGTTGTGGACATTTAAATGATCCGAACATGAATTATTGCGCCAAAGACGGTGCGGCACTTAACCTTCCCAAAAAACCGAACGGCCTTTTCACAAGCCGGGACTCCAGGTTCTGCTCATCCTGCGGAACAGAAAATGACAGGCAGCAAAACTATTGCCGGTCATGTTCAGCGAGCTTGTTTGCATTAACCAAAGGTAAAGAAGATTTAACATCCATTACAGGGGCAGCTCGTGATACGCTGAAAAACACGGTGAACAGCCAAACCCTGCAAAACGTGAAACAAACCGTTTTGAATTCAAAAAAAGTAAAATTCGCCCTTGGCGGAGCACTGATTTCTTTTTTAGTTGTACTTATTCTTTCATTTGCAATTAACGGGATTTTGAACAAAAAGGTAGAAACGCTTTTAGAAAATGATGAAATTAGTGAATTTAATGTAGGTTCCATTCTGTCAGAGATGGGCTCCCTTGGAGACGGGGTCGATGCCCCCGAGCCTGATTCGCTGGTAGGTGTGACAGACTGGATTCTTGCTTCGCATATGGTGGATTCGACCATTCACGCAGGGATCAAGGGAAGTGCAGGAGGAGAAACGCATTCAAGCAGCGCTGATTTTGAAACAAAGTCCGGTGTGCTTATTCTGCTCCTCATTCCGTTCATCGGCCTTGTGGCTGGGGGATATTTTTATGCTGCGAAAAACAAAAGTGAAGCTTTGGCAAACCGCTTTAGCGCCGCTTTAATTATTGGTGCTGTATATGCACTGGTCCTTGCCATCCTGTCTTTCTTTGCAGGATTCTCCTATAACCTTTCTGTTAATGAAGAATTTATGAAAATGCATCTTTCCATCGATACGGATTATTCATTCTGGGGCTCATTGTTCAATGGCTTTGTAATCGGAACATTGTTCAGCTTCCTTGGGACTTTGCTCCAGCTCGGTGCTTTCAAAACGACAGGGCATCTATCTTCACGCCTTTCCTATGGAGAGCCGATCCATCAGGCGGCAAGCACACTTGTACGCGGTGTGATTTTAACAACCTTGGTGCTCTTTATCGTCAGTGTAATCAAGATTAACGATCAGGCAGCTCCTTCTGAAGATGTACCTTGGACGGCCGTTTTCGTATTCATAACGCAGCTGGGTTTATATGTTTGGAACATTCTTAACTTCTCTACCTTCAAGTTCCAGGGTACAGCTGACGGTGATTCCGGGTCCTTGCATTTGTCCCTGTTTTCAGGGGCAGGCGGCACAGCTACAGATAACTCTATTGTATCCGGTTTTCGCTATGCGATTGAAGAAACACTGAACCTTGATGCTTACATGTATCTTGGGCTGCTCATTCCGGTTGTACTGTTTCTCTATGCCGGCTACCGCATTTATTTAAAATCACAGAATTTCAACAAAGATTTACTCATTTTCAGTGCGGTATACAGTGTGCTGCTCACGTTTATTATTACGGCAACACGTTTAGCGATTACGGTATCAGGTGACTTGATGAACCAAATGAGTATGGACGATATGGGAGGCATTCATTTTTCTCTCGGTTTCTCCTTCTTCGGCACGTTGTTTGCCAGCCTGATTTTCTCGGCGCTCCTTGCTTATGCGGGAAGCTATATTGCACGTTTAAGACAACATTAAAAAGAGTTTGATATAAAAGAAAGAGGGGAAACCATGAATTTTTGCAAGGAATGCGGAAACCAGCTGCCTGCGGGCAGCGGCTTCTGCAAAAACTGCGGAACACCGTACAAAGGACAGGACCCAGCTCCAGCTCCAGCGGAGCCGACAGGGACCCGTTCTTCAGAGAAAAGCAAGCGCCCCAACAAGCCGTTGATCATTTCAGTGGCTGCCCTGGTGGTCCTTCTCATTGCCGGTTTTACGGCTTATAAAGTGATAGAGGGCAAAACAGGTCCGTCTGCTACCGTGAAGAATTTTAAAGAGGCTATTGAAAACAAAGACACGGAAGCGGTAAAAGGCTTTATTAACGAAGGGCAGTCTGAAATTGAAGCTGATGACAAGACTGCGAAAGACTTTATTGAATATGCCAGTAAAAACAACTCGTTTTCATCAGCGATCGATTCTCTGGAAAAACAAGCAAGCGGGATGGACGGCGAGACACTTGCCCGTCCGATTACCGACGATCATGACAATGAATGGCTTCAATTGAAAAGAGACGGCAAAGAATGGCTGTTCTTTGATCACTATGTGGTCGAGGTCAAACCGGTAACCGTTAAAGTGACTTCTAATTTTGAAGATTCATCCGTTTATCTGGACGGCAAGAAAAGAGGAATTCTGGATCAAGAGGACGGCATCGTAAAAGCAGGGGAAATCCTGCCGGGAAGCCATAATGTAAAAGTGGAGTACAAAGGAGAGTACGCAACCCTCTCCGATGACGTGGACGTTGATGTGTCAGAAGCGGAAAAAAACCTGCTTGAAGTGGAGGTTCCTCTTGAAGGGAAATACGTTTACATCAGTTCCAACTATGGTGATGCCAACCTGTTTGTCAACGGCAAGGACACCGGCAAAACAATCGATGACATCGATAAATTCGGGCCGGTGGCTACAGACGGTTCCATTTCGCTTCATGCCGAAAAAAACTTTGACGTCGGAAAAATGAAAAGTGAATCGGTTGTGATCAACAACGATGAAGACGTGAGCCTGGACATTGACTATGATGAAACGGCCATGGCAGCACAAGACGAAACAATGGATGACGATAGTGGATTATATAAAGATGAAGTTAAGAACTTTATGCGTGAGTACGTCAAACTGTCTATAGAAGCGTTGAACACCCATGATTTCTCGCTGATCTCCGATTATCTCGATGAAAGCGGAGATGCATACGATGAAACGAGCAAGTACATCGATTATGTGAACGAAAAAGGAATCACAGAAAAATTGGTGGATTATGAAGTGTTTGACGTTGAGCAGTTCGATGAAAAAATGATCCATGTTTCAGCATACGAAACCTTTGATATTACGTATGGCGATGGAGAAACAAAGAGAAAGAAATTCAAATCCCGCTATGCGGTATATGCTCCATACGATGGAGGCTACTATATTAACAAGCTGCTCGAAACCAAAGAAGTGAAATAATATCGTACAGAAAAAGGTGCCAGGCACCGCAAATATGCGGGTGCCTGGCACCTTTTCAATTTATTTTGCATGTTTATCTTTCTTCATGCTCTTTGTAAGGTAGCCGCCTTTAAAGCTGCGGATCTCGAAGGAGACGAGGAAGGCTTTTGGAGCGATTTCGTCGATAATGCGGAGGAGTTCTTTTTCCCGGCTTCTTTTCGCCAGTACATCCAGACGAAACCGCGCATTTTCTTCGCGCCCTTCACCTTGATAGACGGTTACGCCGAATCCTTCTTCGCGAAGACGGTTCACCAGTTTTTCTGACCGGTCGAGCAGGTTGATCTGGTGGGTCACGTAGCCGATGGCCAATTTATTCTCAAGCACTCCGCCCAGCAGGAGTCCTACTCCAAATCCGAGAGCGTAGGCGACAATGTTCCAAATGTTCGACATATCTTGAAACACGATCCCGAGGGACAAGACGTTGATGGCCGCTTCAACCACCCCGATGACACTCGCTTTTCGTGTTTCGCCTTTAACAAGCAAGATGGTACGGACGGTCACAATCGGAAGTAGAGATAGCTGCATCAGGAAAATAATGAGGGGTTGCCACATGTGAGTTGGACCTCCTTGAACGTAGTTCTGTTATTCGTGACAGTGTAACACAGCATGGTTATTTTTTCTTGTTGCTCTGTGCCTATTTCTTTTCTAGCAAAATTGTCACACGGTGTCGTATTATGTTTTACCTTAAATAGAAGCAGTGAAACACGATATGTGAAAGTAAACGCTTTCAAGAGCGAAGTTATTTAAACAACTAAAAACAGACGGCCTATTTCACCGTCTATTCTATAAGAACCGGGAGAGCAGGTTGGCAACTTGTTCCCTTCCTTTTTGAAGCAGAGGTCTCTTTTGGTAGCTTTCATAGGTAAGAAGTTCGGAACGCCGGATGTCCTCTTCAATCGATTCTTTTACCATGTTTATAAAAGAAGGGGTATAGAAGAACCCGTTCATTTCATCATTTAAATAGAAGCTTCTCTTGTTAAAGTTCCCTGAACCGATATTACACAGCTCATCATCCACGACAATGACCTTGGAATGGTAGAACCCTTGGTAGAAGCGATAAATCTTGCAGCCATGCGGCAAAAGCAGGCCATAGTACCTGAAAGCAGCTTCCTTTACGAGCGGGTAATCGGCCTGAAACGGCACTAGGATTTTAACATCTACTCCTCTTTTTATAGCTTTAATGAGCTCATCGGTCAGTTCCTTTCCAGGAATAAAATAAGGGGTGCAGATATACAGCTCCTTTTTTGCATGTTTAACAAGGGCAAGGAAGATATCCTGCAAATGTGCTCCGTTTGTGCTTTCAAAATGATGCTCGATTCCACCGGCTACCTTGACGTTCTCCTGCGGCAGATAGGTTTGCTTCTCTTGTGTGGCAACGTTCCAATCTCTGTAAAACTGATTCCGCAGGTCATCCACACTTTTCCCCTGAACCTTCAGATGGTAATCTCTCCAATAGCCAAGCTTCGGATTGTTTCCGAGATATTCTTCGCCCAAGTTAAATCCGCCGATATAGCCGATCGTCCCATCGATCACACTGATTTTCCGATGGTTGTGGGTAAGGGAGGTGAAAAGCAAGTAAGGAAGACGAGGCTTATTGGAAAAAGCCACTTTCATTCCTTCATCCCGGCAGAGTTTGATCTCTGCTTTCTTCACATTTTTTGAGCCATAATGGTCGAGCAGCAGCCGTACGGTAAGGCCTTCTTTTGCTTTCTGGCGCAGGATACTGAGAAATTCATTGCAGATCTTGTCGTCGCACATGGTATAAAACTGAATCTCCAATGACTTTTTTGCATTCCGAATGTCGTCAAAATAGCGGGTATACAGCTCACTTCCGTCGATAAAGAGAGTTAGTTCGCCGCTGCGTTTTGGATATTGCTTTATGCCATGCAGGTTCAGGTGTTTTTTATATCCGAGGTAATAGCTTAGCCATAGTAAAAATACGATTATAATGAGAATGAGTACTGTTATGATCAGTGCGTACATCGTAAAGGATAACCTCCATAGGTTTATAATCATGCCGTTTCCTTCACAGTTTTGCTCAATATAGGCAGATTCATTCAATCGATGCCTCTAGAAATTGCACGCTTTCCATAGTATATTGGCTTATATATATGTGAACGTAAGACAGGGGAAAGCCAGGTGTACTCATGAAACGCTTTTTATTTTATTGGCTGCCGGTCCTTTTAGCAGCCGGCGGTATTTTTTACTCTTCAGCCACGCCTTATGAAAAACAGGACATGCGGCCGACGCTCTCGCATTATTTGGACCCTAAAATGATCGCAAACTTCTTCTCGTCCACCGTGTTCCAATATTCCGGTGAGGAAGTCAGTGTCCAGGCACTAGGCCCGGCTGGATTTGTAGAGTTCCTCATCCGGAAATTGGCTCATTTCTCAGTTTATCTTTTGTTAGCCTTTCTTTTATTCAGAGTGCTGCGCTTTTATTTTAATAGAGGAAAGACGTTCATCCTGTCGTTTGTCCTGACAGTAGCCTATGCAGCGTCGGATGAAATTCACCAGCATTTTACCGCGGGGCGTTCACCGCATGTGGAAGATGTTATGATCGATGCAACCGGTGGATTAGTAGGGATAATAATTGCGGTGCTGATTTACTGGAGGCATTTTCGTCGAAAAGCACAATAATTTTTCGACAATTATTTTATTTCCCCATGTAAGCTAGCCATTTTCTGCCGATATCTTTAATAACAGAGATGGAAGCGGGGGAAAATGTTGAAAAAGAAGAAGAAGTTTTTATACGTCATGATTTGTATTATCTGCCTGGGAAGTCTGGGATTTGGGAATTTCTATTATAATATGAAGCTTGAAAATACAGCTAATGCTGCAAAAAAAGCACTTCAAGATGATTCCATTGTAAAAGAAACTGCCGAAGAGGCAACAGTTAATAGTGCTGATGTTCTCAGTGAAAAACTGACAAAAAATTTTCCTGAGGATTTATCTGTAAAAATAACAGAAAAAATTAACGCCGGGAAAACTGTGAAACTTGCAGCACTAGGTTCTGAATCAACATCCACTGACAAGGGTTCGTGGGGAGAGCTTTTGCAAAAAGACTTGGATAAAGCTTATGGAAAAGGTGCAATAGAAGTTACAGCAGAAGGTATTAAGGATGATCTTTCAATTAATATTATAAAAGATAAAAAGTATAAAACGCTTTTAGAGCAGAAACCTGATATTCTGCTCATCGAGCCATTTTTATTGAATGATAATGGAAACGTAAAAGTGGAAGATACTTTGGGAAGCCTTGATATCCTTCTCGCTGATGTGAAAAAGATATCGGAAGACACAACAGTAATGATCCAACCTCCAAATCCTATTTATAAACCTGTTTTTTACTTGGACCAGGTGAACAAGTTAGAAGAGTTCACCAAGGAAAATGAACTTATTTATTTGAACCACTGGGGAGCATGGCCGGACCAAAACTCGGAAGAAATGAAAATGTACGTGGATATGAACACTTACCAGCCGACTGAAAAAGGTGAAAAAGTTTGGGCGAAATACCTTATAAATTATTTCACAGGAAAATAAAGAAGAAAAAATCTCTCTTGGGATCGTGCTAAGAGAGATTTTTCTCTGTTAAACGTTCGTTTAAAAAGGTTGTCGGTCTATCTTTTGGACTTCTAAATTGGTTCGACACCGTTTTGTGCCCGAAAATAGTATATTTAAGTTTGGTTCTTGATAATAGTCCGGAATATTTGTTTTAGTAACGAAAACTTTAGGTAATATTTGAAGATACAATCAAGAGGTATTGGAGGTTCAATCATGCTGATGTTTATCGCGGGCTGTTTTGTCGGATCTATCCTTACTGTCTTCATTATGAGCCTAATGTTTGTATCAAAACGAGCAGATGAAACGAGTGAAAGACAGCATAAAGCAAAAGAATAGTAAAAAGTAAAATAACAAGGTGCCAGGCACCGCAGTTACACAAGTGTGTAATTCCGGTGCCTGGCACCTTTTCGTTTATCTCCTATTGCTGGCGTTTCTTGATTTCCTTCAGTGCCACCAGTTTTAAGGCTTCCATTTCTTTTGGGGTAAGCTTTTCATTCAATGTGGCTTCGATCTCTCGCCGCTCTTGGGGAGAGATCCCGTTAAGGGCTTTGTTCTTCATGTCTTTCAGGTCATCCATGCCGACTTTTTTAATGACGGTCTTCAGAGCTTCTTCTTTCGTATGAAAAGGGAGGTTCTTCTTTGCAGCCAGGGCATCGAGGTCTCCGCTATTCTTTACATACTGTGCAACTTCAGGGTCATCCATCAACTTGTCAACGTCCTTGTTGCCCACGATCTGAGTGGCCACCTGATCTACCAGCTTGTTTGCACTAAAATTGACAATAGCGTTGTAAGCAAAGTAGCCAATACCGCCAATCAGCAATACAAACACCCCAACCCATTTCATCATCGAATAAGCCCCCGTGTTTTTGTTTTTTTCATAAATGGTGCCAGGCACCGGCTCTTACATACTTGTGTAATCCCGGTGCCTGGCACCAAAAACTTTAATACATATCCTTCATCTGTTTCTCTGTCCCTTGAATGAACACCGGGTTCTTCGCCGGATCCATCCACTTTAACAGCTTCACGACATTATCTTGAGACACTGCCGTACAGCCGGCTGTCGGTTTATCCGACGCTCTCCAAACATGGAAGAAGATCGCACTTCCAGCTCCTTTAACAATCGGATGCGTATTGTACTCGATGACTGCTCCGTAATGATAAAGCGGCTCAAGCTTCATGCGTTCAAAGGACTTCCAGCGCTTTTCCGGATCCCCTTTGTACACGATCCATTTGTTGTAATCCTTGGATGTCACATCATCGACCCAGTAGTCGTACTGATCAGTTTTTGTGTAAGGAAGATCCACGCCGGAAGGTTTCTTAACTGTTCCAAAGCTTCGGCCGATATAAAAGATGCCAGCGGGAGACTTGCCATCACCTTCTTTTTTCTTCGGACTGATGCCGTTTTTCCCGATTACAGCAGGCATGGAGTATTTTTTCACCCATTTGCCCTTTACATACTCATATGCCGTGATTTTGGCCGTGAATTTGTCTGCCTTGTCCGCTGTCACAAATACTGCCTGTTTTGCCTTCTTATCTTTATACACTTTTTTCAGCAAGGCTTTTTGATGAGAAGGCATGGAAACTGCATACGAAGGAGTGAACGAACAGAACGCAAAGATTCCTAAAACTAGTAAACTCAGAAATTTCTTCATTATTCTTTCCTTTCTTTACCGTTTTTCTTTTATTATACAATCTTTGCTATGGCATAAAAGTGTTTAGGAGGTAATTATGAAAAAGAACCTAGTGATTTTCATGCTGGCTATGCTTATTTTCCTATCCGGCATTGCACCAGAGGCTTCAGCAGCAAGCATGGTGAATCCAATTCAAACGTATACATACACAGAAATGACGAGGGACATAAAAGCTCTTGCCAAAAAATATCCAGATCTGATTCAATACCGTTCCCTTGGCAAAAGTCCGTACGGCCGGGAAATCTGGGCCGTTAAACTTGGAAAGGGAGATGCCACTGTTTTCTACAATGCTTCCCACCATGCCAGGGAATGGCTCGGCACCAACATCGTTATGGAAATGATCGACCAATACAGCAGCTCGTATGCCAGCAAGAAAAAGTTTGATGGCTATGATGTTCGAACTCTATTAAATGATGTTTCCATCTGGTTTGTGCCTATGGTGAATCCCGACGGAGTAACCCTTCAGCAGCAGGGAGTCTCCGCTTTTCCGAAATCCGTACAAAGCAAGCTGATCAAAATGAATAAAGGAAGCAGAAACTTTAAGCACTGGAAAGCGAACGGCCAGGGCATTGATCTAAATCGCCAATATCCTGCAGGATGGAACCTTCTTTCCAAGCGCATCAGCGGGCCAGCTTCCCAGAATTACAATGGAAAAAAGCCGCTTGAAACGATTGAAACAAAGCTCATGTATGACTTTACCTATTATGTAGATCCGGAGGCTACCATTTCCTATCATACATCGGGGAGAATTCTCTACTGGCATTATCGTACGAAAAAAGAAAACTACAGCCGCGATTATACGATGGCAAAAGCGATTGGTTCGATGACCGGCTACCGCCTTGTAGCTCCTAGCAATTCGGCCAGCGGAGGAGGCTATAAAGACTGGTTTGTTTCATCATTCGGCCGCCCAGGGTTTACACCTGAACTCAGTTATCACGTCGGGGAAACCAATGTGCCGGTTAAGATGATTTCCGAAGAATGGCGCCGAAACAAAAAAGTGGGTCTATACGTTGCAAATGAAGGACGAAAGCTGTGGGAAAAGAAAATTAAGAAAGTAAACATGCCGATCACAACCTTTGATTCTATCAATTTGTATGACCGCCCCGGAGCAGCCTATAAAACAAAAGCAGTATTCAAGCCGCAAAAGGTAACGGTGATTGCCGTGAAAGGAAACTATTTCAGGCTGAACACAGCATCGGGTAAAAAGTGGATCCCTCAGGATCACTACTTAAAAGGGTCCTATAACGTCATTGACCTAGTAAAAAAACCAAAAGCTCTTCTATTAAAAGAAAAAACCCAGCTGTACAGTCTGCCAGCCACCAGCAAGAAATACGCAAAAACTCTTCCGGCAGGAGAAGTAAAAGCGATTAAAGAAGCCGGAAACTGGTACGGCGTACAAACGAAATACAGCTTAAAGTGGATTCCAAAAACCAAAACAGCAGATTTTAACCCAAAGACAGTTTCCTTGGAAAAAACAACAGAAGCTGACACGGCAGTGTATTTCTTACCATTGGATTCAAGCAACTCAACTGTCACTATCCCTCAAGGAACTGCTATTACCATCACAAAAGAATGGAACAGCTGGCAATACGTAAGCTCCACGGCATATAAAGGCTGGATTAAAAAATAATTTGAGCGCTTTGGTGCCAGGCACCGCGATTACATAAGAATGTAATTGCAGTGCCTGGCACCTTTATTTGACAAAAAGATACGTAATTATCCTTATGTTCTGAATTATTCCTTTTCTAGTATAATTAGAGAGTTAAGGAAAAAACAAAAACTCCATAAAACAGGGGGAAAAGGATGAAAAAAACATTATTTGCTCTAGTACTGGCTGTTCTTGTCGGCCTGTCTGGCTTCAGCTTTACGCCATCGGCTTCGGCAGCCAGCTATGTTAACCCGATTCAGACGTATACATACTCCGAAATGACAACGGATATGAAGCAGCTTGCAAAAGCTTATCCGGATCTTGTTCAATACCGTGCACTCGGCAAAACAAAGTACGGCCGAACCGTCTATGCGATTAAGCTGGGAAAAGGGGACGCCACGGTATTCTACAATGCCTCTCACCACGCACGCGAATGGATCACGACGAACATCGCCATGGAAATGGTGGATGCCTACAGTGATGCCTACAAGAAAAATACAACCTACCAAGGCTACAACGTTCGCAATCTCTTAAATGACGTATCCATCTGGATCGTACCGATGGTTAATCCGGACGGTGTCACCCTTCAGCAATCAGGATTAAAAGAATTTCCGAAGTCTGCACATGCAGGCCTCATCAAAATGAACAAAGGCAGCAAAAACTTCAAGCGCTGGAAAGCCAACGCACAGGGTATTGACCTCAACCGCCAGTATCCAGCCGGCTGGTCTCAAATTCCGCGAAGCGAAGCACCAAAGCCTTCCTATCAAATGTACAAAGGAACAAAGCCCCTTGAGGCACCTGAAGTAAAGCTTCTCTATAACTTCACGTCTTATGTTAACCCGGAAGCAACCATTTCTTATCATACATCCGGGCGCATCCTTTACTGGCACTATCTAAATAAAAAGGCAAACTATAACCGTGACTACGCGATGGCCAAGGAATTCGCAGCCATGACCAAATACAAGCTAGTTAAAGCGAACAATGACGAGAAGGGTGGAGGCTACAAAGACTGGTTCATCACGCAATTCGGCCGTCCTGGCTTAACACCGGAACTGAGCTATCATGTTGGTGAGACCAACCCTCCGGTATCCGTGATCAATGAGGAATGGAACCGAAACCGTAAAGCAGCTCTTTATGTAGCAAATGAAGGAAAGAAGCTGTGGGAGAAGAAATTTACAAAAACGAACACTACGATTACAACGTTCGCGCCATTTAACCTGTACGACCGTCCAAGTTCCACTTACAAAACAAACACAAAGTTAAAAGCGCAAAAGCTGACGGCGATCGGTACAAAAGGCAGCTATTTTAGAATCAGCACAAAAGATTACGGCAAAAAGTGGATTCTAAAAGATAACTATGTTACAGGCACTGTCACTGATTTTCATACAAAACCAAAGACATTTCTCGTAAAAGAAGCAACACCGCTTTACTATTCTCCGATTGCATCCAAGAAAACAACAAGCAAACTTTATGCAGGTGAAGTTCAAGCGATTAAATCATATGGCAGCTATTACGCGGTCAAGACAAAGTTCAATTATGACCTTTGGATCAAGAAGGACAGCAATACAGTAGATTTCAATCCGACAGCTGTGAACCAGCAAGTAGAGCTAAAAGCCGATACACCGCTGTATTCCTTGCCAATCGAAGCAAAGAAAACGACAACCACCCTTAAGCCGCAAACGGTGAAAGCTACGAAAAAATGGAGCAACTGGCTCTATGTAGAAGGAACAGAAGGCAAGGGCTGGATACAACAGAATCAATAGTATTAGGACTAAATAAGGACTGCCATTTGGCAGTCCTTATTTCTTTTTTTCGACAAATGGAAAAAAAGAATAATATTTTCTAAGAAAACTATTAATATCTGACAAAAACTGTCGATAATACTTTTGTAGCAAATAAGGATAAGAAAATAGGCTTATACTTAATGTACTATTAATATTGTAATTTATGTTAATAGGTAGTAAAAAAATAACATTAAGTTTACAAAAAATACTAGCTTTTTATCGTAATTTGTTATATCATATGAAATGTATTACACAGTTGGAAGATTATTCCTATTTTAATATACTAAATACCTAATAGGTGATCTTGTCCGACAAAGGCTTTTGGTTTTAAAAATTAGTTGGAGCTGGCAATAGGTACATAGTTACATAGCTTCCTTGTCCGGAAGGTTTTGCTCTCTGATTAGTTTTTATAAAATAATTGTGATTTAGGAAGGGGAATTTTACGTAATGGACAAAAAGAAAGCTCTTAAGATCGCGACAGCAACGACTGTTGCAGCAAGCGCATTCGTTTCTGTAGCACCAGCAACATTCGCTGCTTCTACATCTACAGCATCTAAAGCTGTAACAAAAGCAGAGGCAGATGCTAAGAAAGTAAAAGATCAATACAATGCAAAGAAACTTGCATTCAAAAAAATCGACACTAAAGTTGCTGTAAGCTCTTATAACAAAGCGGTTGCTGAAGTTAAAAAGCTTAGCAAAGGCAAAACAAAATCTGCTCTAGAAAGCAAACTAAAAGCAGTAAAAGGCATTCACACTTATGCTGCTAACTACAACAAAGCTCTTGACCTTGGTGCTGCTCTTGCAACAGCTACTAAGAACGTAAACGATGAGCTTAAAAAAGCTTCTTTCGATCTTGCTGGAGCTAAAAAAGATCAAGCTGCTCTTAAAACAGCTACAACTAACTTCTCTAAGCATGTAGTAAAAGGTACTGTATACGGTGAAAGCCCACGTGCACAATTCACTGCTAAATACCTTACTCCAGCTAAAACAGCTGCAACTGCAGTAGACAAAAAAATCAAAGCTGTTGAAGCTGAACTTAGCGACGTTAAAATTGCAACTGCTGATGTAGTAGCTCTTGAGTCTGCTGTAAAAGGCCTTAAAGACGAAGCTTCTGTAGCAACTGCAGAAAAACTTCTTACAGCTGCTAAAGCATCTTTTGCTAAAGTTGACACAGCTTCTGTAAAAACTGATCTTTCTAAAAGAATCTCTGCAGCTGAAAAAACACTTGGCGATTTCAAAACTGAGTGGAACGAAGTTAAAACAGCTACAGCTGACGTTGTAAAACTTGAAGAAGCTGTTAAAGCTCTTAAAGATGACGCTACTGTAAAAGCTGCTGAAGACGCTCTTGCAACTGCAAAAGCTTCTTACGCAAAAGTTGACACTGAGACAGTTAAAGCTGATCTTGGAAAACGCATCGAAGACGCTGGAAAAGCAATCGAAGCTAAAAAAGCTGAACTTGCAGTTCCTAAAGTTGAGTCTGTAAGTGCGATTAACGCTAAAACTATCACTGTAACATTCAGCAAAGCTCTTGATGCTAAAACTTTAAAAGCAAACAACGCAGACGTAATTACTATAGCTGCTGGAGAAGGTGCTCTTGACGCTGGTACAATCACTCAAGAAATTAGTGCTGATGGCAAAACTCTTACTCTTAAAGCTCAAAAGTTCTTTAAAGGTGAGTATACAGTAAAAGTTCCTTTTGAAATTGTAAAAGCTGTAAGTGGTCAATTTGTTAGCCCAGTAAACCAAAAGGTAACAGTTAGTGACACTACTGCACCTGTTCTTTCTTCCGCTAAAGCTATTGTAAAAGCGACAACTGAAAAAATTCAAACCATTACACTTGCTTTTGATGAAGATGTAAAAACTATCGATACAGTAAAAATTGGCAACCAAAATTACACACCTGTTGTTGTTGGGAAAACAGCTACAATCAATAATGTTAACCTCGATGCAACTAAATCATATGATGTAACCGTAGTAAATGCTACTGATGCTGCTGGTAACATTAAAGATGTTCAAACAGCTCCTGTCACAGTTTCTGTTGACAATGTAGCGCCATCTATCACAAGTGTTGTACCAGCAGGTGAAAATAAGGTTAAAGTAACACTTGATAAGGAATTAAAAAATGACTCATTAGTTTTATCTGCTAAAGTTGGAACTTTTAACACTAATATCTTTACAAGTGCAGTAGTAAATCCAGAAAACAAAAAAGAGTACACTGTAACATTGAACAGCCTTTACCTATTTAAAAATGGAAGTTCTGACACTGTAACATTGACAGTAGCTAAAGATGCACTACAAGATTCTTTAGGCAATGCTAATGCAACTGAAATCACAAAATCTGTTACTCTTACTAAAGATACAACTGCTCCAACTGTATCTAATGTTGCAACTACAGTGGTAAATGGTAAAGTAACTGCATTTGAATTAACATTTAATGAAGAAGTAACTTCCTTAGACGCTTCTAAAGTTTATGTGGTGAATTCTAAGGGTGAAATCTTGTCTCTTGCAAGCGTAGCAACTCCTTCAGTAAACCTTGCTGATAGCAAAAAGGTCGTATTTACTCTTGCTAATGGCTTAGCAGGAGATAAGTACAGCTTCGATTTAGCAGAAGGATTTGTAACTGATAAGTCACTTGCATCTAACAAAAATGCTAAATATTCATTTATGGTTGATGTAACTGAAGCTGGAAAACCAGTTGAGACTACATTTGCAATCAAAGATGTAGATGAAGCTAATAATATTGTAACAGTTGATTTCGGAACAAAAGTAAAAGCTACAGGAACTGGTTCAGCATTGAATCCAGCATCTTATCTAATCAATGGAGTTACACTACCGGCTGATACTAAGATTGAATTTGCTCCAAACGGCGGTGGAGTGGACCAATCTAAAGTGCTAATTACTCTTCCAGAAGGATTTGTAAAAACTAGTGATACTAAGGCTGTGTTCCGTGTAACTGGAGTACAAACATTAGATAACAAAGTTAGCAATCCTTTCATTACAACTATTGATATTGAAGATAACGCTGCTCCAGAAGCAAAATCATTTGTAGCAACTGACCTTGATGAAATTACTGTAACTTATTCAGAAGCACTAAAAGCAATTGCATTAGGTTCTGATGTTACAGATGAAGTAAAACTTTATGACAGCAAAGGTGCTTCCGTGGCAATTAAAGAGGCAACAGTTTCTGCTGAAGGAAAACTTGTTCTTACAGTGGCTGATTCTTCAGCTATAACAAAGTTAACAACAGTGGAAACTAAAGCTGCAGACATTCTTGACCTTGCGGGGAATATGCAAAAAGCTGGTTTGACTGTAAATAAATAAGTTTTGATTGTGCTGGATTAAGGATTGGAAACAATCTTAATACGGCACCCCTTTCCTGAAATAACCCCAGAGACTTTGGTCTTTGGGGTTATTTTTATAGAGAGACCTGTAGTAATAGTTCATATGCGCTTATGTTTTATTGAATACGTAATAACCTGTAACCCCTTCTGTTAGCTTATATCGTATGTATTTTATGCCTTAATACATACATCCCCCGAATTACACATTAAAAAGACTCCTGGCATAACATATCCTGAACTCTAATTTTTTTATAAAAAGTATCACTTAAAGAAAACATTGCTCCTGTGGTGACAGCTGCTAAGTTAACAGCAGTAGATACTATCAAGTTAACTTTCTCTGAAGTTATCACTTCTGATGTTGCAGATGATTTCGAAGTTCTAATTGGTGGGAAATCTCAAGCTAAACGTCTTTAAAAGGATTGTGCACTCCTCTAAACAACGCTCTAATATTCGATATTCTGTAATCGCTGCTTCTGCTTTATTCGCATTTTTTTAAACTTAATAAATATTCATTTAATACTGTTTTTTTCATATTCTGGTGTATTTTCATTTTTACTTTGCCAATATTTTTCTAAAGTGCGTATCTATTAATCTTCTTTTAATGATGAAATATTAATAGTTTTAACGAATTTTTATAGACAGGAAAAATAAATAGGGGATGGTTTCCCACCTTTGTAAAGTAGCTGGTGTATCTGGTCAGAGTTATTATCACTATTTTTCAGCTGGACAGGTTGAACGAAGAAAAGTGAAGGAGAAAAAGATTCTAAAGGCGTATTTAAGAATAAATTTAGAACTTCAAGAAAGGGGCTTGTAGGGGACTCCCTGTTTAAATTCCCTTTTAAGCAAATTCGGAACAACCTTGTGCGCCTGGGTCGCTTTTATTATCCGCTTGTAGGGATTGGCTCTCCGAATAGGACATTCAATCCCATATTTCTTCATGATTTTTCTGATTAATTTAAGGTTGGCGATAACATCAAACCGAGCGGCCAAAACCATCTTGATCTGGCGAACTTACAGATATCACATACTTGTATTTTGGAAAAGGAAAAAGGGCGTATCTATCCATTATTTTTGACGCAGCAACCAATGAAGTATTAGCGCATAAGGTCTCTGATCGAATAACACTTTATATCGCTACGGATAACCAAGGTGGGCACTATATCAGCCCTGTTTATCAAAAGTTGATTAAAAAATTCAAATGGGCATTCCATGTCCCGAAGGGGAAACTGTTGGGACAACTCCCGTCAGGAATCATTCTTTGGACAACCTGCTGGAGGTAATATCGTGTGAAATCTTTAAAAGAGCTCCAACAAGAAAAAAAGCTGCCATTCGGTAATTAATACAGATACCAATGGAATATGAAAAAGATGACCCCTGTTCAATACAGAGATCATCTTATTAAAGTAGCCTAGCTTTTTTCAATGTCCTTTACAAGGGGTACAGATTAAATTGTCTTTGTGGTTTTTTAGGAAAGGGGTGCCAAATTAAAAATAATATAATCCTTAAATTTAGCACACCTATCTTAATAAAGAATAGCTCTAAAAAGGCTCATTAGAGCTATTTTTTAAAGAGATATTATTGAGTTACAGTAATGTTAGCAGGTACAGAAAGTTTATTTCCAGCAGCATCAAAGATGTCTAAACTGCTAAAAGCTTTCAATGAAATACCAGAAGCTAATTTAGTAGAATCCACATTACTGATCGTAATTGTAGAAACGCCACTAGCAACCGTTACATTTACTTCTTCAGGTGTAAACTTCTGATGATTTTTTAAAGTGGATAAACGACTTTTCTATAAATAAAAAACCAAGAACGGTGGAGATCTAGACCTTCCCACTTGCTTTTTAACGTTTTAAAAACTTTCACTCTTCTACTACTTTTGCTAATAATCAAATATCAAAGTGGTGTAATGAATTAAAAAGAAGAATTAGAGTATTCGTTTATGGACGTTTTTTTTCTTCTTACCTTAAAAATAGTCCCATCTCCTCTTACAACCACAGCAGAAAATAGTATATTTTTGCTGTAGCCTTTAATTTCATATTCCAACTACATAAGAGAATTCCAATCCAACCCTTCCAAAAACCGCACCTATTACCCACACAACCACCAAACACTCCAACCACAAACTCTTTAAAAAACAACACCCACCCATCAAATGATGCAACCAATCTCTATCCTTATGATACTGGAAAATACTCCCAAAGGAGAGGATCATGAAAAAACTATTCTTAATCTTTCTATTTGCCTTCATTACTTTCGAAGGTAATGAATCTGCCCAGGCTGCTGCTGGAGTAAAACCCTCTGATTATCATTGGAAAATTACAAATCCTGCAGGAAAAACACTGCAGGGCTATACCAACACATCCTCTATTGAACCTGGAAAAGTACTCTCATTCTATATTCATAATGAGAAACCGTTTTCTATCGAATTTTATCGAATGGGATACAATGCTGGAGTAGGCTCGGTGTATATGACGAAAACGAACACCTTTCCTGGTAAACCTCAGAATAAACAACCGGAAGGCGAGGCTGCTGAGGCTAATTGGGTGCGAAGCGTTACGTTTACTGTGCCTTCCTATTGGAAAAGCGGCGTGTATATGGCAAAGCTGGTGGATACGAGTCAAAGAGAGAGCTATATTCCTTTTGTAGTAAAGCAGAGCACGCCTAAAGGCCAATTGGGAATTCTTATTTCAACGAATACCTACCAGGCCTACAACAACTGGGGAGGAAAGAGTCTGTACGGTTATAATAGTACAAACAAAACTGCTGGTTATCAGGCGTCCTATAACCGGCCATATACCTCCAACAACGGTTCTGGAGAATTTTTTGCCTATGAATATAATTTTGTCCGCTGGGTGGAACGGCAAAATTATTCCGTTACGTATTTTACAGATCAGGATGTGCACAATGGCGTTCTGAAGAAATCCCAAATTAATGCTCTTATTATTCCTGGCCATGACGAGTATTGGACGATGAACATGAGGAAAGCTATTGATGATAAGGTAAATAGAGAAAAAATGGGGCTGGGAGTTTTTAATGCGAATGTGGCGTATTGGCAGGTGAGATTTGACGAAAAAATCCCTGGGATGATGTATGGGTACAAATACAATCCGGATCCAATCACAGAAACCAATCCACAGTTAACGACTACGCAGTTTCGTGCCAAGCCGGTCAACATGCCGGAAAAGAATTTGCTCGGTCTACAGTATGCAGGGATTCCTAAACCAAAATATAACGATCTTACATTCACGAAACCGCACTGGCTGCTGAAGGGAACTTCCATTAAACCGGGAGATACCATTCGAAATATTATAGGCGGGGAAGTTGATGCGTATGACGGAACCTTTCCAGGTGTTGAAGTTGTTGGCGAGTCCAATATTAACCTTTATGGAGTGAATACGAAATCCCATGTCACTTGGTATCCGCACCCAGGAGGTGGAAAGGTGTTTGCTGCAGGTACGTTCTATTGGAACTGGTATCTGGATCCTTATGGAAAAGGGTATATTGCTTCAACGAATAAGAACATCCAGATCATTACTAAGAATGCGATCAATGAGCTGATTAAGAATTAATTAAACGTTTCAATATAGGTAATAATAGATTAAGAGTTTTTAAGCTCCTGCATGCCTAGTAAAGCATCAGGAGCTTTCATTTAACCATTAGCCCTTCACAGAATCACCGATCCGAACCTTGCGAACTCCCCAAACAACCCTGGAACTGGTCTGAAATTGGTGAATATGAGGTTGATATTCCCGTGTGAAATACATGGAGATTATAACACGATGAATGAAACATCTGATGAAATGCTATTATGAAGAGCATTTGTATTTTTTAACGGCATTCCTCAACATTTTTTCTAGGATATGAAAATGGTATTTCAAATGTGTTTCAACTGCTACTTCACTGAAGGTTCATCTTAAATCCCACTATATTTAATATCCTATTAATGGTATCATAGTATTGTTTTTAACTTATTTGAAATAATTGGTGTTTATCAAAAATCTATAGTGTTGAAAAATATGGAGGGACACTAGGGGAATTATAAAGGAGGAAAACGTGGAACAAAGAGTTTTTAGTTACCATCAGCGTGGAAGTCTTGTTTTATCAGATGACTACTGTGTTTTTAATGGAACCAAAAGCATTAATAAGAAAAAGAAATCAAATATGAAGTATTATGTCTATAGTCAAGAAACCGGAGAAAAGATTAATTTTCCAGACATAGAACCGCTTACCATACTGCAAACCATCAGAGTACCCAGGACGAGAGATGAAAGAGTAGTTTTCTTTGTCGATACAAAAGGGAATCTCTCTTTTATTAAAACCCGGCAAAAAAGCGGGGTAATTAATAGGACACTTGAAAAGCTGGAGAAAACTCCTTTATTCAGAAGTATGGTTTTGCTGCTATTCTATCGTTTTTTATTTATTGGAGTGATGAGGTTTCGAAATTATTCCTTCACCGAGGCTTATCTGGCTTTTGGTTATGATAAAAGTGTAAATGTTAAGATTCACTTTCTCTTTCCGTTAAAAGTTCGGGAACGATTTGCCATGAATACAGGCAGGTTAGCTATGCTTGTACATGCTTACTGGTCCATTGTTCCGATGAAGGATATTTATCAGCATTATGTAGAGACAAGCGAGATTAATACACCTGTTTATATTAGACTTACGAACGAGGATTATGACTTTTGGTTTCATTTAAAGTCAGATTCCAGACACGTCTATAGTAAACGACATTATCTGTACAATACAGGATCGTTTCGTTTAAGGAAGTTGAACAGTGAATTATTCATACGAAAATCAATTACAGGGCAGTATGTTATCGTAATAACAAGTATGATGTCAAAATGGATTGTCCTAAAAGAAGCATTTGCTTACTTGTTTGCCCTTTTTTCATTTAATAAGAAAAAATATGATATTTATTTTGAAAAATTTAGTGCAGGCGCTTCGGAATCAGCTTTTGAACTTTTTAAATTTGCTTATAAGCAAGGTAATCCATGTATCTATATTCTAGAAAAGAGTCACCCGGATTATCAGGCTTTTAAACAGCAATTCGGAAAATCATTTGTTGCCAAGAACAGCTTTTGGTCGTTCTATTATATTTTCCGGGCTCGAAGTTTCCAGTCCTCTGACTTGGTAAGCCATATACAGCGCCGTCTGTATGATAACGACTATTATATTAAGAAAAAAGTCCTTTCTACTGATAAAAAAATCATGCTGCAGCATGGACCGAGCTTGGCTACGAATATTTTCGAACGAGGGTATTTTAATCGTAAAGTACCTATTGCTCCTGATTATTTGCTCGTCAATTCTAACTATGAAAAAGATTTATTCCTGAATCATACCCAATATTCTGATCACGAGCTAATGGTAACGGGCCTCCCTAATCTTGATTTGTACGTAAAGGAGAAAAACACACAGAAAAGCACGATCACCTTCATGCTTACATGGCGGCCATGGGATTTAACTGGGAAAATTGAAGAGGGAAGTTATTTAGATCGATACTTATCTTTTATCAAATTAATTCAAGATGAAGAATTTTATCATGATAAAAAGATCAATATCGTCCTTCACCCGAAGTCTAAAATTATTTTGAAAGAGCAGTTTCCGGAAATCTATGATACTTATGAAAGTTCTTTTTTTGTAGGGGATATTAAGGATGCTCTTCTAAGCAGCAAGGTCGTCATATCGGATTATTCCTCGATTACATATTATGCATTTGCTGGCGGAAGCAATGTCATTTTTTATTGGGAGGATAAAGAATTGGCAGAAGCAGAATATGGTGCTCCAAATATATTGCAAAAAGAGATTGCTTTTGGGGATATCGCGGAGACGTTCCGTGATCTGCACTCGAAAATTGTTAATAGCTACAGTAATACACAAACTTATTATCATATCAGCCAATATTCCAGACTCATTGAATGTACAAATGGGCGGAATACTGGAAACACTTACAATCATATCCAGAAGTACATCATCAATGAAAATAAGCCTGTCTCGTGGGACACTGAACGAAAGTTACCCTCCAATAAAGTGATGTAATTCTGTTTCACCCTTGAGCTCGATATTGTTGAACCAGGTCATTTTCTTAAAATTTGTTTACCCAGGATGAAAAGGAATTAAGTTGAAGCATATCAAGTCTCTAAGGCTTGATATGCTTTTTTGTATTGGTCATCCTTTTTTATAGAGAGAAAATTTCAACATTTTCGTCCGATGTTAACATTCGACAAATTTTGCCGTTAATATAGAGGAGCAAATATAAAGCAGTAAGGATGAAAAAACATGAAACGATATACAGTGATATTTGCAATAATTGCCGCGTTGCTCATTAACAGCGGCTGTTCGATGGAAAAAGCGCAGTCCGCTGCGGCTAAAAAAAGAGTGAAGATCGGCATCATGCTGTCGGATGCGGGACTCGGGGACCAGTCGTTTTCGGATGCGGGGTTTGCCGGTCTGGAAAAAGCTCGTGATGAACAGGACATCGTCTTCAACTATCGCGAGCTTGCGACAAGTAAGACCTATGAAGTCGGGCTTGAGTCTCTTGTGAAGGAAGGAAACGACCTGGTAATCGGGCTTGGATTCTCCATGCAGAAGGACATGGAAAAGGTCGCTCAAAAGTATCCGAAACAGAAATTCTTATTGATTGATTCTCAATCCAAGCTTTCGAATGTCTATTCCATTACCTTTAAGGAAGAAGAAGGATCCTATCTCGTTGGGGCGATTGCCGGAATGAAAACAAAAAGCAATGTAGCCGGCTTTATCGGTGGTATGGATGTTCCGCTGATCCGCAAGTTTGAAAAGGGATATATCCAAGGAATGAAGGCTGTTAATCCAAAAGCAAAAGTCATTTCAGAATTTGCAGGAACGTTTGATGATGATAAGCTTGGCGAAAAAATGGCTAAAAAGATGATCGCTAAGAAAGCGGACTATATCTACCCGCCGGCAGGGTTTACCGGTGTCGGTGCACTGCTGGAAGCGCAAAAAGCAGGAGTTCATGCCTTAGGCGTGGATACGGACCAGTACTACCTTGCAGAAAAAGCGATTGCCACATCGATGGTGAAAAAAGTGGATGTTGCGATCTATCAAGCAGCAAAACAGATGGCCAAAACAGGACATATAAAAGAAAAAGACAGCGTGCTTGGCATCAAAGAGGGCGGCATCGACATCGCTCCGATCCGTGGGATCCATCTAAACGCCAAGCAGCAAGCCAAATTGAATGAGTTAAAGGAAGGTATCTCACAGGGAACGATTCACATCGAGCTGTAGAGGCCAGAAGGAGTTTACACCATGAAATTGAAAGCAAAAATTTTAATGATATCGATTGTGCCGCTGCTGCTGTCAGTGATCATCATCGGCTATAACATTTTCGGAATGACGAAACTGAATTCTTCGACTGAAAAGATAGTAAAGGTTTTAGTAGAGGTGGAAGAGCTGAACAGCTCCGCCAAGAGCCTTGAAAAATCATTAAGTGCCTACTCCCTGAACATTTCAGCGAGCAACACGAATGATGTGGCCAATGATTTTCAGATACTGGCTTCTGATTACAATAAGATGAAAAAAGGGCTGACAGATAAAAAACAAATGCAGCTGATTGAACGGATCGGCAGTAAATTCGATGAGCTGAAAAGCGAGTCTGATGTTGCTGTAAAAGAAGGTGACCAGGCAGAGATCAAACGCCAGTCCCTCAGGACAAAAGGATTAATCAATGATGTGTATCAGCTGAAGCAGCAGATCAATGATCAGTACGAATGGATGCAGGCGGATCTGAAGGAAAAGATTAAGGGCATGATTACTTTCTCAATGGTTGCTCTTATCATTTTGGTTCTCGGAAGCCTTGTCTTATCCATTATCATGACCCGCAGAATTGTCGATCCTCTGAAAAGGATTACCGAAAATGCCGGGGAAGTGGCCAATGGGAATCTGGCTGTGCAAGGCGTAAGGGTGCGAACGAAAGATGAAGTGTATGAATTAAATCAGTTATTTGGGCAGATGATCGATAACTTAAGAGCGGTGATTACCCAGGTCGGAAACGGGTCCGGACAAGTCGCTGCCTCGGCAGAACAGCTTATGGCGAGTGCGGATGAGACGATGAAAGGAAGCGAATTGATTACCGCCTCCATTCAGCAGGTCTCAGAAGGGGCAGAAAACCAGACGAAGATGTCGGATGAATCCGTTCGGTCTGTTGAGCACAGCAAGAACGCTGTTGAGCAGATCTCCGAAAAAGCAGCCTTGGTGCTTGAACTGGCGGAGAATGCGAGCGAACAGACGCAGCAGGGCTCGGCGCTTGTGCACGATACACTTCAGCAGATGGATTTCATTCATCACTCGGTGGCAGGAACCGACCAGGCATTGAATGACTTAAGCCAGCGTTCCGTGGAGATCGGTTCGATCCTGAACATTATCAATGATATCGCTGAACAGACGAATCTTCTTGCGCTGAATGCAGCGATTGAAGCGGCACGCGCGGGAGATGCGGGTAAAGGGTTTGCCGTCGTGGCCAATGAGGTCCGTAAGCTTGCTGACCAGACACGAAAATCTGTACTTGATATATCAGCTATGACGAAACACATTCAGGAAGAAACAAAGAATACGGTCACATCTATCAATGATGTGAAGGAAAAAGTAGATTCAGGATTAGAAATCGCTCAAAAGACTAATGAATCGTTTACTACCATTTTAAATGCGATCGTTCAAGTAACACAGCAAATCAAGGAAATTTCCGCTACCTCTCAGAAGATCAATGAGGAAGTGAGCCAGGTTTCCGGCCATGTTGCCGAGATGTCGAACGTAGCGGGCACAACATCCGCAAGCGCAATGGAAGTGGTCGCGGCTTCAGAAGAACAGCTCGCATCCATGGAAGAAGTAAACGCAGCAGCCACATCTCTTACCAATCTTGCAGAAGAACTGCAGGATGTTGTTTCGAAATTTAAATTATAGACTAAAAAAGCTGGGGAATTTCCCTGGCCTTTTTTTTGGGCTTATTAAAGGTGGAAGGTAAATTTACATGGGGGCTGGAGGATTTTAGATTAATCGACCCAGATGGGTCTTATTTACGAATTACATCAAAAGAAATTTTGAATGTTAAAACAAAAAAGACCGACTAAAATCGGTCTTTTCTTGTCTTGAACAGTATGATTATGCTTCAACGGTTTTTTGTACTTTTTTCTTGCTAAATACAGCCATCAGCCCTGCAACGATTAGGAAAAGGAAGGCTAGTGTGAAGAAAAGGCCATTTGCATAGAAACCATAACAAGCAATGATAACAAGAGCTATTCCGGAAATTTTTCTCCACTTCCAAGAAGTAAATGCAAATACAAAAGCAAAGAAAGAGGCCCAAAATACTCCCGCTCCATCATTACTCATATCTGCTTCACTAAATAACTCTCCACCCATAGTTACTAAAAACCCGCTGATCAATCCAAAAATAGCGCCCAAAACCGCCAGTACAGTTATCCATGTTTTCATTATCTATTTCTCTCCTTTTATAGTTTTTCCACATGAGAAGCAATATAGAAAATATTATTTGTTGATCCGCCGCTTACATTCTCAAAAGACCATGGACCAACAGGTACTCCCCAAAATCTTATCGTGTCATCTTCTAAAATATCTGTTCCTTTTTTATAGATGAATACATGAGACTGCATATCATCATCCATAAGATGAATATAGGAAAGAGCGACATCTCCATTGTCATCATTTACTTCTTCAATACTAACGACATTCCCCTGAAAAGTTACTAACTTCCCATTATATGGAGCAATGTTCTTATTAAGGTGTTTTGTGCTGATAGAGTTATCCGTATTCTTTTTAACGGCCTTAATCTCAGCAGGGTTTTTTGCTGGGAACCAGTCCATATGAGCTGCGATAAAATCAGAAGTTTTTGATTCTAATGAAAGCTGGTCATCAGTAATATTGCTCACTAAATCGTTGTACATGCCAGTAAATAATTCTTTTGGAGACTTTTCTTCTTCTGCAGTAGCCGTTTCTTCAGATTTTGCTGTCTTTTCTTTAGAAACATCAGCTGAATTTGTATCCTTTTTGGCGGTAGACGCCTCTTTCGTACCACATGCACTAAGAATTAAAAAGATTCCCAGGAGGCAAGCTATCCAAGCTTTATTCTTCATGTTGGCCTCCAATTATTTGATTTCTTCTTTAGTTACTTTATATTTAATTTCTGCATTATCTTTTAAGCTGAAAGAAGGCTCATAATAGACTTCGTAAAATTTAGATTCAGGCACGTCAAATTCAAGAATCATAGTTTGGGATTTTCCCTTTTTAAGTTCTCCTCCAGACATATTGGCATCATCATTACCAAAATATCCTTCGTATTTCTGTCCATCAGCCGCATAGACTTGAAACTCTGTGCTATCAACGAATCCATTGTCTTGTGATTTGTTGGTAGCTGCTGCTTCAATTCTTAAGACCTTGCCTTTTTCTGCAGGTACCCCTTGAATGGTATGGCCCCAGGATACTTTATTGATGGTGACTTCCATTCCATCAATCGAAACGGTATGTCCTAATTTATAAAAACTTGGTTTCTTTTCTTCTTTTTTCTCTGTTTTTTCAGCAGACTTATGCTTTTCTCCAGAAACTTCTTTAACTTCTGCATCCCCACAGGCAGCAAGAAGTCCTAAAGATAATACCCCTACCCCTAAAACTTTAATTAATGACTTACCCATTTTTGAAAAATACCCCTTTTCATCAGTTAATTGGAAAAATACGTTATGAATTTTACAGGTATATTACTTATATTGCAATAGTTTTAAGAGATAAATTTTCTTAGATAGCTATTTTTTGAGGGTGTTTAATAAAAATAGGTAAAAAGATTCGTTTTTTTACTTTCTTAAAATAGTATAAAAGTCTATTTTTTACTGATAGTAAAATTTCGCCAATAAGTACAATAATCGCGACAAACCATATTTTGGTTAAAAGCTTAACTGTCTAGGTAATTAGACCGATAATAGGTATATAACTATACGTTTTACGTAAACGGGCAGGAGACATACAATCATCATGAAAATGAACATGATTACTGGCTACTATCAGCTGCCATTAGTGCTGCTCTCTATATTTATTGCCTGTGCAGCGTCCTATGCAGCACTCGATTTAGGAATTCGAATAGATAAAACAAAAGGAAGACTGCGCTACTTATGGCTTTGGGGCGGCGCCATTACGATGGGAATGGGTATTTGGTCGATGCATTTTATCGGAATGCTCGCCTTTCATCTAACGGTTCCGGTGACCTACCATCTGCTGCTCGTCATCGTATCGATTTTTCCGGCCATCCTTGCATCCGGACTCGCTTTTTGGATGGTCAGCCGTTCGTCCTTAAAAGCGTTCCAGGTGATCTTCGGGGCTCTTTTGATGGCGGCGGGGATCGTATCCATGCACTATATTGGGATGAAAGCGATGATTGTGCAGGGCGGGATCATCTATAATCCTTGGCTATGGTGGCTGTCCGCAGTTATCGCGTTTGTCACGTCACTTGCCGCTCTGTACCTGCTCTTTTCCATTCAGCAGGATAGCGGCAAGGGGAAATTGTGGATGAGAAAAACTGTGAGCGCCCTGATCATGGGGTTTGCCATCGCCGGTATGCACTATACCGGGATGTCATCCGCTTCCATTGCTCACCATGATCATCATTTGGCGGTGCCAGGCACCTCATTTAATCCGGTCTATTTGGCATATGCCGTCGGAATTGGCATGCTGTTCGTTTTAGGGCTGGTATTTATCAGTCTTTTTATTGATCAGCGGTTCGAGTCTCAGGTGCTGAAATCCGAACGGAAATTCCGATCGGTCATCGAGTCGGCGAACGATGCGATCATTCTGGCGAGCAGTGAAGGAATCATTATCTCCTGGAATCAGGGAGCACAACATATCTTTGGATTTGAGAAGAGTGAAGTGATCGGGCAAAACCTTCAAATGCTCATACCCGAGCGTTTCAGAACCGCACATCAGCAGGGCATGGAACGCTACCTGGAGACAAACAAGACATATGTGATCGGAAAAACAGTGGAGCTTGAAGGCCGCAGGAAAGACGGGTGCGAGTTTCCGATCGAGCTTTCACTCGCAGCATGGACAGAAGAGAACGAGACCTATTTCAGCAGCATCATCCGGGACATTACAGACCGGAAAAAAGCGGAACAGAAGATCAACCAGATGGTGTACCGCGATTCACTGACAGGTTTGCCGAACCGCCTGCTGCTGATGGACCGTATGGAAAAAGCGCTCGAGTATGCAGAAATCAACCAGCAGATGATCGGCATGATGTTCATTGACCTTGACCGCTTTAAAATTATTAACGACACACTTGGGCATGCGACCGGAGATCAATTATTGATTGAAACGGCAAAACGGCTTGAGGGCTGTACGGATAAGACCGATACCGTTTCAAGGCAGGGAGGGGACGAGTTTCTTGTTCTTCTTCCCAATACGGCGTCAGGAGAGATTACCCAAAAGGCAGCGAGGATTCTTCAGGCATTCAGCGATCCTATTGTCATCGATGAGCAGGAGCTGTATATAACGCCTTCGATCGGGATCAGCGTTTACCCCTCAGACGGCAAAGACAAAGAAACACTCATTAAAAATGCCGATACCGCCATGTACCGGGTGAAGGAGGACGGAAAGAATCATTTTCAGTTCTATACTCCAGGAATGAACGAGGCGCTATCCCGGAAAATCAGGCTGGAGATCGGTCTTCGCAGGGGATTGAAGAACGGAGAATTCACCGTGTACTATCAGCCACAGTTTAACATTCATTCCGATGAGCTGGTCGGTGTGGAAGCCCTATTACGCTGGGAGCATCCCGAATTTGGAAACATTTCTCCGGCTGAATTCATTCCGCTGGCGGAAGAATCAGGATTGATCGTTCCTCTCGGGGAATGGGTGCTGTATGAAGCCTGCCGCCAGAACAAAGCTTGGCAGGAAGCAGGTTATCCTTTCATCAGGGTCGCTGTCAACGTTTCATCCCGGCAGTTTCAGCAGACGAGCCTGGTTGAGGCCATCCGCAGAACACTGGAAGAAACCGGCCTGGATCCTCAATACCTTGAACTCGAGCTGACAGAGAGTATCATCCAGGATTCAAAGCATGCCATTTCCATGATGAATAATCTGAAAGCGATGGGTGTTCATCTTTCCATTGATGATTTTGGAACCGGGTACTCCTCCTTAAGCTATCTCAAACTGTTTCCGATCGACAGCTTAAAGATTGATCGGTCGTTCACGAGCAATATTTTTGCTGATACGAAGGATATGGCGCTCGTCAGCACCATCATTGCTATGGCTCATAACCTTGAGCTTAAGGTTATTGCGGAAGGAGTTGAAACACAGGAACAGCTCCGGTTTTTGCAGCAGGGACTTTGCAATGAGGCACAGGGCTATTTATTCAGCCGCCCGATTTCCCCTGAGGAGATCGCGGATATTTTTGATGATAAAGCCGCGGTATTGCCGCAATAGTTCAATCGCATAAGTGAGGAGACATTCCGAACAGAAATGATCATAAAAGATTTCTTTGTAAACATAACCATTTTGATTGCCCTGTTGTTTTTGTATTGCCAGTGGGCAAAGGACAGGCCGCTCAATGCAGCGGCTCCATTTTCGACGAAGGTTGTCGCCGGTGTGTCGGGCGGTTTTCTCGGCAATATATTAATGCTTTATTCCATCCATGTGACAGATGAGATCCGTGCTGACCTTCGTTACATTCCGCTGTTGATTGCCATGGTTTATGGGGGATGGCTGCCGGGATTCATTTGTACAGCCTTGATTGCTGGCGGCCGTTTTTTATACGGGGTAAACGAAGCGTCCAATATGGCAGCGATCATCATCATCGTAACGTACCTTGGTTTTCTGATTTTTTGCCGGAAGAAATGGGCTTTTACTGCAAAAGTGGCCGCCATGCTATTGTATGCAAACATGATGTTTTCCCTCATTTTTCTAGTGATAGTGCAGGATAAACAGATCATTGGAATTATCCTGCCGGTCTATTGGGTGATGTGTATTGCAGGAGGCTGGCTGGCTGTTTATTTATGTGAGCATTTCCGGAAGGCCCACTCCTTATTTAAACGGTATGAAAGGGAATCCTATACGGATTTCTTAACGAAGCTCGGAAATGTCCGCTACTTTAAACAAGTGTTTAATGAGCGGGTCCAGCAGGCGGCAGAAAAAGGAGAAGAACTGTCACTCATCTATCTCGATATCGATTTTTTTAAAAAGGTGAACGATACATACGGCCATCAGGAGGGTGATCGAGTTCTTCGGGAAATGGGAAGGGTGCTGCTTCAGTCCACGAGGTCCTATGATATCGTCTGCCGGAATGGTGGGGAGGAGTTCAGCGTTATTCTTCCGGACTGTACGCTGCCAAAAGCTGTTGAAGTTGCAGAAAGGGTACGGAAGGCTGTTGAGCTGCACCCGTTCACTTTAAGTACAGGTGAGGCGATCTGTGTGACGGTCTCGCTCGGTGTTGCCCACTATCCAACCATTCGGGAGAAGCCTTTACTAAAAAAAGCAGATGAAGCTTTATACTTAGCAAAACAAAACGGACGAAATCAGGTTCGGTTTACATAAATACAAATAGAACAAGAATGGAAGGGAAATGAGACGTGGATCAGGTAAAGATTGAAATTGGACAAGAACTGTTAGACGATCTGTATTCCTCTAGCAATATCTTGCTTCTTCGAAAAGGTACAGTCATTAATGAAATTCATATGCGGCTGCTGGCCAAGTATGATGTGAAAACGATCAAAAGAGACAGCATCAGGCAGAAGCCTCTGTCAGAGGAAGAAAAAGTGAAAAAGGTATACCAAGAGACCCTTTCAAAGCTGAAAGAGCAGTATGCGTCCATTTATAAAAAGGAAGTCTTAACGAGTGAAGATGCCACCTGTATAAAAGAGGTGTTCTCAGGGTTGGTCACCAAGGACAACATCTCACTCATTCAGCTGAAGGAACAGCTCAGCCAGGATGAATATTTGTATCAGCACAGTCTGAATGTTGGTTTGGTCGCAAGAAAAATAGGCCAGATGCTGTATCTGAGCAAGAATGAACAAAACATGCTGGCACAGATGGGTATCTTTCATGATGTCGGCAAATTCAAGATCGACCCGGCGATTCTGAACAAACCAGGACGATTGACGGACGAGGAATTTGAGATCATGAAAAGGCATCCGCAGTATGGCTACAATCTTTTAAAAGAAGCGGGTATCCCTCAGGAAATTCTACTTGGTACACTGATGCATCATGAACGGCTGGATGGAACGGGGTATCCGAATAAAGTGTCTTCGCACATTCCATTTTTAGTCCGGATCCTGTCTGTGGCGGATACGTTTGATGCCATCTGCTCCAGAAGAGTTTATAAAGACAATCGGTCGATCTTTTTTGCCGTGGATGAGCTCATTAAGGATGCACGGGGAAATCGGCTGGATATTGATGTGGTCATACCGTTTGCCAACTACTTGATGGAAGCTCTGAAAGAAAGAAAAATTCCGCTGCGCAATGGGAAAACAGCGGAGATCCGCCATGTGTTCCCGGATAGACCTAACCAGCCGATCCTCGAGGTAGAAGGCTACCTGCCGCTGAACTTGAAGGAGTCGGGGCTGACCCTTTTGCAGGTGGCGAGTGTATAATATTTGATTGCTCTTGCGTTTTGCGAGGGCTTTTTTTATTTGGTTTTGTTAAAGCATAATGTTGATTTTCTATCATTTTGGGCCTCGCATGCTGATGCTTAAAAGAGACCCTAAAATCTTTTTCTCCAATAATAAGAGCTATACAATGGTGAGTGCAAAGGTGCCATTTAAAGGTGCCAGGCACCACTCATTACACAAGTGTGTAATGGGGGTGCCTGGCACTCTATTTGCTAGACTAAATGTTGCTTTAGATAAACACCATATGTTTTTAATAGCTCCATGTAATTTGGAGGAGGATCTAAATCAGGTTTTTTTTGCCGCACCATTGCAAGTGCCTGATCACGCTCTAGGTTAAATCTCTGCATATAAAAGGCGGTTATAAAAAATCCCAAACGCTGATAGCCAGCTGTATCGTGAACGAGAATACGGTACCCTGAATCAAGCAATTGGTTCATTTGGTTCATCATTTTTACCACCCATGGGATATCCGGAGCATAATATACCGTCAACGGAGCCCAAATCATTACACGTCCAGAAAAGTCAAACGGAGGATCATCCGGAGTTGTTCTTAAGTTAATGATAGCTGTGATATTCTGTTGAATAAATCCCCAATCTTCACTCCTGATTAGACCACCAATATACAGTTTACCTGGAATCATTTCTACCATTATTCATCTCCTGGTTCAGTCCTGTTAATGTATTTATATTGCAGGAGACGGTCTTAGGGAACAAAGCTTTATTTAGGGATTGCAACGATATTATTAAATAAAAACTTAGGGGCTGTCCAAGAAGTCTGTAAGCTGTTGATTTCCGTTCCAGGCTGCTCGCTTTCCGCGGGGCGTGCGGTGAGCCTCTTGGTGCAAGCACCGGCGGGAGTCTCACCTGTCACGCTAGTCCCGCAGGAGTCTCGCATCTTCCACTT
>NZ_JARMMC010000045.1:0-19319 GCF_036216745.1 Fictibacillus sp. B-59209
CTAAATTGTAAAAGGGGCTGTCCAAGAAGTCTGGTAGCTGTTGATCTCCGCTCCAGGCTGCTCGCTTTCCGCGGGGCGTGCGGTGAGCCTCTTGGCGCAAGCGCCTGCGGGAGTCTCACCTGTCACGCTAGTCCCGCAGGAGTATCGCACCTTGCACTCCAATCAACTTTTCATTGAAGATTTTTCACGTCAAAGGAGCTGCCTGAAGGTCAATTTTCGACTTTCAGGACAGCCCCTTTTCTTTTGTGTTTTTCATCTTACTTCCTGCGAAATAACTGCCCTCCCCTCTTTGCCCATATGTTATAATTTCCATTATTACAGACATGGAAAAGGAATATGAAATGGAAAAAACTCATACGATCAAGCAAAAAATTTTATTGTTCATCAAGCTGGTGCTTCCTGTATTGGTTACACAGATCGGATTATTCGCGATGAATTTTCTTGATACAGTTATGTCCGGCCACTCAGGCCCGAAACAGCTTGCTGGTGTAGCGATCGGTTCAAGCATCTGGGTCCCTGTTTTTACTGGATTAAGCGGAATATTGATGGCGCTTACCCCCATCGTTTCCCAATATAATGGTGCCGGAAATAAAGAAAAAGTACCGTACGCTGTCATACAGAGCATCTATCTTGCGTTTGCTCTTTCATTTGCTGTAATTGCTGTTGGATTATTGGTACTAAATCCCCTGCTGAATGCCATGAATCTCGACCGTCAAGTAAGGGAGGTAGCTTCTGGGTATCTGATAGCCCTTTCGTTCGGTATGATTCCTCTGTTCTTATATAACGTTCTCCGCTGTTTTATCGATGCTCTCGGCAGAACGAGGGTGTCTATGCTGATTACGTTAACTGCACTTCCCGTCAATGCCCTCTTCAATTATTTATTGATTTTCGGTAAGTGGGGGTTTCCGGAGCTTGGCGGTGTTGGTTCGGGTTATGCTTCTGCTCTTACGTATTGGTTTATTGCTTTACTGGCGTTCTATATCATTCACAAAAAGCTGCCTTTTTCTGATTATCAAGTCTTCAGCAAGTTTTACTCCCTTTCGATTTCAGCATGGAAAAGCCAGCTAAAAATCGGGCTGCCGATTGGATTTTCCATCTTTTTTGAAACGAGTATCTTTGCAGCCGTAACGCTGCTGATGAGTTCATTCAATACAGCAACGATTGCCGCACATCAATCTGCACTTAATTTTGCTTCGTTTCTTTATATGCTGCCTTTGAGTATCTCCTTTGCACTTACCATTGCGGTCGGTTTCGAAGTCGGGGCGCATCGGTATAAAGACGCTAAGCAATACAGTTATCTCGGAATAGGAACTGCGGTCATTCTTGCCTTGCTGTGTGCAGCAGCTTTGCTCATCTTCCCCAGCCAAGTAGCCGGAATGTATTCAAACGATTCATCTGTCATAAAATTAACGAAGCATTTTTTGCTTTATGCGGTCTTTTTTCAGCTTTCCGATGCTATTGCCGCTCCCATACAAGGAGCTCTGAGAGGGTATAAGGATGTAAACGTAACGCTTGTATTATCTTTAATATCCTATTGGGTGATCGGATTGCCGGCTGGCTTTGTGCTGGCTAATTATACTGCCCTTGAAGCGTATGGATACTGGGTAGGATTGATCACAGGCCTAGCGATGGGTGCGGTCACTCTTTACTTCCGTCTCGCATATATTCAACAAAAACAAATGAAAACAAACCATTAAAAAAATCCAGGATAACCCTCCTGGATTTTCTTTTTCAGTTCAACATCGCATGCTGTTGCTTAAATGAGACCTTCAAATCTTTTTTACAAGTAATGGATGAGATAGCTGTCGATGCAGCCAGCTAATTTTTGGAACACAAGCTTTTTTAAGATAATCTGAATAGAAGCTTGCGCAGGACAGGCACTAAATAACTGACGAGTTCTGCTGCACTGGGTACGACCACCTGATGGCTGCCATATATATTTTTCATTAGATTTTGAGCTTCCTCGGTCACTTTTCCATTAGAAATGTACATCCCCAGCGTTTCAATCCCCATCTTACGAGTATTGGCTACTGCTTCATACGTGTCCAGAATGCCATGGTCCTCATAATCAAACGCCGCTGGCTCTCCATCTGAAAAGACGAGTAAAAACTTTTGTTTTTCCTTCCGGCGCAGCAAATCCTCTGCCTTTTTCCGGATGGAATAGCCATCTCGATTATCTTCCTGAGGCTCTAGCTGCAGAATTTCAGGTCCAGACTGATTTTTAAGTGAGCTCGTGAACGAAATCACTTCCTGAAAATAATTAGGCTGGCTGTCTTTCTTCGCATCAGCCGCATCTTCCCAAAAGCCTACTATAGAATGTGGGATGCGGACGGCCTTTAGGGTCTCATGGAACAGGACAATAGCCTGTTGTGTTTCTTCCATTTTGTCAAACATGGAGGCCGAGCAATCGACAAGCAAAGTAAAGACGGCATCGAGTTCTTGCGGTGATTCCGCTTTTTTAAAGAACAGCCTTGGATTTTTATCGGTCAGTAGCCGTGTCAGCCTTTTGTTTAATCGGCCAAAATGCAAATCGTGGTTTGGTACATTTTTTTTATGTTCTATGGTCTTCAAAAAGCTTTGTTTCAACAGGCTGACAGAAGATTGTACAGCAGATTTGAACTCCTGATAATCCTGTACTTCCTGAAAAGAAGGCTTCTTCGGTAGGATCTTTTTTTCAACAGCAAAACGGTTCATCTCACCGTATGGAAAAAGGCCTTGCCCTGAACGCCCGTCTGTTTGGTCTATACCTGCACCAGTCTCCCCTTTAAAATCCTTGCCTTTTGAATCTTTCGCTCCAGCCTGAACCGCTCCGAAAGCCTGATCTCCTTCCTCAGCTTTCCTCCCTCCTTCACCAAGCAAATCGGTTGATGTCCCTTGATCCAGATCAAACTGAAGAAACGAGTCAGACGGAAAAGAGGTCTCTTCGTGCCAGCTTGGCATTTCTTCCCGTTCCGTTTCATCACTGCTTTTTTCGTCTTCTGATGCAGTCTGTGAATGTGGTGCTTTTACTTCATTTTCTCTTGAGATATCTTTTAAATTCAACTTTTCCGATTCGTAGAACGACAGATAAGAACTCATCATATCTCTTTCGTTAAATGTTCTTAATGCTCTCTTTATATCATGGATTACTGCAACTAGCTCTGATGTGCTTCCAGCAGTGTTTAATTTTATTAGATCATGGGACAGCTCAACATACCATTCTTTTAATGGTGTTTGAAGAGGCACGAGCCGGTGGTTGGCAAACAGAAAAATCCAGCAGAAGAACGCGTCTAGCCATCTTCTTTGCTGGATATGCTGACGGTACTGCCTCTGATAATGGGTAAGAAGAACTCTCTTCCTCTCCAAGAAAGAGACAGACATACCAGGCCGTTTAGTCACACATACTTTTTTCAGGCGAAAATCTTCTGAAAACAAAAGCAGATGCTTAAGAAATTGAAAATGCTCTTCATTTTTTAAGGACTGAAGTGCTTCTTGCAGAGAGGTATGATCCGAAAAAAAGAAATTCCCATAGCTTCTTAAGTAAACTTCACTTTTTAATCCATGAAGCTGCAGGCTGGCTGGATAGGTCATCCAAAACTGGCTGACATGCAGCACATGGCCAGGTTTGTTCAAATAAGAATGGTATGAGAATTCTACATCCATTTTTGGATCTCTGGACAGGGTTTTCGCAAGGTCGATCAGCTGCATATGCAGAAAAGAATCGATTTTTGTATCTGCAAATGATAAAAATTTCATGCGCTACTTCACCTCCTGGACATCCACTCTACATAAAAAGGGTATCTGAAATGTTATGGATTAATGTTTTTTCCCGTTCGTCTTCTAATTTATCAGCTACAGCACGCTGAATCGCCCTCTTTGGCGGCATATAGGCCGATAAGTCTGCTGCATCAAGCAAAGCCCTGATGGACGCTGCGTCCTCCGATAACTGCCCCGTCTTAGTCTGCTGAACAAGATCTGAAGAAAACTGAACAAATTGTTTTAGAATTCCGCGGTCTTTCTGTTGAGAATGGGATAGTAGCATCTCAAATAGTGTATCTCCTTGAATATAAGGGACTTCAATAACAACAAAACGGTTTTTTAATGCTTCATTCAATGGAACGGTCCCAATATATCCCTCGTTGATCGCTGCGATCACGTTAAAACCCTCTGCAGCTTTAATAATATCACCTGTAAACGGATTAGTAACTGTCCGTCTGTAGTCGAGAATACCGTTTAAGATGGGAAGTGTTTCTGGCTTTGAAACATTGATCTCATCAATGTATAAGAAATGGCCGAACGCTGCCGCTTTTGTTACCGGCCCAGGAATAAATTCAATTTCAGAATGTCCTTTTTCATAAGAGATGGTCTTATGTCCCAGTAACGCTTCAGCATCCAAATCCACTGAACAGTTGATAGAATGCAAAGGCTGCTGAAATAAAGAAGAAAGGTATTCCGCCAGCTTTGTCTTGCCTGAACCTGTAGGCCCTTTCAGCAGAACATTCTTCCCCATCAGCAAGGCAATCACAGCGTCTTTTACAATCTCATTATCTTCCGCTGTGTACCCTTCTGATCCGATTAGACCTTGAAACTCAGCAGAATTGTTTTCATTTCGTCTATTTCTTTCAAAATTTAATTTTTCAGCCAGTACGTTGGGTAATTGCATTTGATCTATGGTCATGTAAAAATCCCTTTCATCATAAAAACTATAAAAATCTATTATATAGTATATCTCTTCTTCTTTCCTTTCAAATGCTTAGTTTAGGGCAGCATTGACATTCGGTGGGAACCGAATTAGAATTAGGACCAGGTACTAAATGCAGAATGTGATAAAGGACGTGTTTTTGTTGACAAGAAAAGTAGCTTTAATTACAGGAGGCACCAGAGGTATCGGTAAAGCCATCGCCTCCAAATTTGCCTCCGAAGAATATGATCTCGTGTTGAATTTCATGAGGAAGAAGAAAGACGCAGAGGAGACCAAACAAGAATTTGAATCTCAATACGGAATTAAGGTCCATTTAGTGAAAGCGAACGTCGGTGACCTTGACCAGATCAAAGCCTTGTTTGCGGAAGTAAAAGAAACCTTTGGCAGCCTAGATGTATTTATAAACAATGCCGCTTCCGGTGTTTTAAGGCCCCTGCTGGAAATTGAAGAAAGCCATTGGGATTGGACTCAGGACATCAACGCAAAAGCGTACCTGTTTGCCTCCCAGCAAGCAGCGATGCTTATGGCAGAAAAAGGTTCAGGTGCTATCGTTGCTCTATCGAGTCTTGGATCAATCAGAGCACTTCCGAATTACGTAGCCGTTGGTGTATCCAAGGCTTCGGTTGAAGCAATCACCCGTTATCTTGCTGTCGAACTTGCGCCTAAAGGAATTGTTGTCAATGCGGTATCTGGCGGAGCTGTTGATACGGATGCACTGAAGCATTTCCCTAATCGGGAAGAACTCTTAAACGAAGCGAAGAAGAAGAACCCGGCGGGACGAATTGTTGAACCGGTTGATATCGCTGAAACGGTTTATTTCCTCTGTACACCTGCAGCCAGCATGATTAGAGGGCAAACCATTATAGTGGACGGCGGCCTATCATTGCTTGCTTAAATACACTGGAAAAACGCCTAATAATTTTTGGGCGTTTTTTTAAATTATAAGATTGACTGACTGGTCATATCAGTAATATAATGATTTAGTGATTTTAGTTTAGTAGGTTAATTAAATTGAGAATTTGACTGGGGGTCATTTCATAGAAGGTGATCAAAACGAATTGTAAAAATACTACCATGAGAACATGAAAGCACAAAGGTTCCTGAGTTGAAGGAGTATAGCAAAGATTAACACTTAAAGATTCAATTAGTATAACAACAGAATGGAGAAGAACAATCATATGAAAATTGAACAACAAATGCCTATCAACCGCAATATGGTCCTTTTGGGCCTTATTATTGGGATGTTTTTCAGCGCAATGGAACAGACCGTGGTTGGTACAGCGATGCCTACCATTATCGGTGAGTTAAATGGATTTTCTATTTTTGCCTGGGTAACTACTGCCTATTTAATTACATCTACTACGATAATTCCGATCGTCGGAAAGCTTTCGGATCTATACGGACGCCGTTCCCTTTATTTGATTGGGACCGTCATTTTCGTCATTGGCTCCGGGTTATGTGCAACAGCGAATTCTATGGAACAATTGATTTTCTACCGCGGGCTGCAGGGTCTTGGCGGCGGTATGATCATGCCTCTTTCACAAACCATTATCGGTGATATTTTCACAGCGGAACAGCGTGCGAAATGGCAGGGAGTATTCGGAGCAATCTTCGGATTAAGCTCTGTTATCGGTCCGTTCATCGGTGGATTTTTAGTCGACTCGATCAGCTGGCACTGGATTTTCTTAATTAATGTTCCTTTTGGTCTCTTATCTGCCATCCTCATTTTTGTTGGAATGAAAAATGAACTGGTAAGGCCAAAAGAAGAAGTGAATATCGATTATCTTGGAATCATCACTCTAATCCCTGCCATCGTCTTATTGCTCCTTGGTTTGACGTTTGGCGGAGATAAATTTGAATGGGTTTCTCTGGAAAGCGGATTGATCTTCGGCTTCTCCATCGTTCTCTTGATCGTATTCGGATTTGTAGAAAAGAAGGCAAAAGAGCCTGTCCTAGATCTTTCACTGTTTAAAAACCGTGTTTTTGCCACAACAAATGCTCTAGGGTTTTTACTGGGCTTAGGCATGTTCGGTGCGATCATGTTCGTTCCGATGTTTATGCAGGGTATTCTGGGTGTAACTCCGACACAAGCTGGTTCTACCATGACACCGATGATGATTTCTCTCATCCTGGCGAGTATTATTGGAGGAAGACTTCTATTGAAAGTTCCTTATCGAACCGTATTGACTGCGGGCATGATCATTACAGCAGTAGGCTTCTACTTGATGAGCACGATGGGTGTTGATTCCAATGAAATTACAGCATACGCTTATATGATTATTATGGGATTCGGAATGGGTCTTGTTATGCCGACATTAATGATCGCGATTCAAAATGAATTTCCGAAAACAAAACTGGGAGCTGTTACTTCTGCATCAACGTTCTTCCGTTCAATTGGCGGTACGATTGGTATCACTGTTCTAAATGTAGTGATGAACCATTCCTTAGAAACAAAAATGAAAGATGTAGTGAGTGAACAAACGAACCCAATGCTTCAAGGGATCTTTCAAAAGTTAGCAGACAAAACAGATGCATTGTTCAGCATTTTAATCCATCCAAATCTTCTTAAATTGCCTGATACAATTAAAGATACCGTTATTCATTCTATACAGACCGCATGGAGTGATTCTTTTACCACTGTATTTTTAACAGGCTTGATTTTTATTGGAGCGGGTATTTTGGTCGCTTTATCCGTCGGCGGCGGAAGAATTAGCCGGGAGCGCCCTGAACAGCATACGCCTTCTAATCAGACGGCGGTTATTGAAAAACCAGCTGTTGAATAGTGATAAATAAAGACATGAGGATTATATCCTCATGTCTTTATTGTTTCTCTCATAAATTCTTTGAGCAAGTTCCCCCACTTATCAAATTCTGTCAGAAATCCATCATGGCCAAACATGGTGGATACCTCAAGATATTTTGCTCTTTTATTTTCAGCTTGAACATCTTTTACAAACTGTTCCATTAAATCAGAAGGATAGAGCAAATCACCGGTGAAACCAACACAAAGCATTTGAGCCTTATAGCTCTGGGAAGCAGCCGATACTCCTCCCCTTTCTCTGCCGATATCGTGAGTATCCATCGCTTTCAATAGTGTTAAGTAACTGTTGGCATCAAAACGGTCCGCTAATTTATCCGCTTGGTATTGAAGATAGGATTCAACTGAAAAGGCTGCATCCTCATGAATGGTTTCCCAATTCTCTGTTTGTTTTCGCTGAAATCGATGATTGAACAATGCTCCCGAACGATAAGTGAGCATACCGATCATCCGAGCAATGCCAAGCCCTTTCCTTGGTGTATTTTCTTTACCGTACTGTCCGTTATTCCATAAGGGATCACTGAGGATGGCCGTTCTTCCCGCTGCATTGAAACCTATCGCATAATCACTTAGAAAAGGGGTTACGGCAATCGGGATCAGACGCTCCATAAAATCAGGATACATCAGTCCCCACTCTAATACCTGCATGCCGCCTAACGATCCGCCGATCACTGCCTCTAGACGTCCCAAGCCGAGTACTTCCAAAAGTTTCTTTTGGGCCTGCACCATGTCTCTGATTGTTATCAATGGAAATTCAGCTCCGTAAGGACTTCCAGTAACGGGATTGACCGAGAGTGGTCCTGTTGATCCGTCACACCCTCCCAATACATTTGAAGTAATCACCTGGTATTTCTCCAAATCAATATACTGCCCATTTCCCAATAGACCTGCCCACCAGCCTTCTCCCATCTCACTGTTTAACGTATAATGATTACCTGTAAGCGCATGGCATACGAAAATGGCAGGTGCATTTGCTGCGCCGATTCGCTGGTAAGCGATATGGACATCTTTCAGCTCTTTTCCAGACTCTAACGTAAGTTCTCCTATTGCTGCAGTATCATTTACAGCAGATAATTGTGTATTTGCCAACAGATATCCCCCCATTTATTCAACAAAAAACACCTCTCTAAAAGATTCAGAGAGGTGCAATTATCCGCTTGGGCTTGACCTTCTCTTATCTCTCAAAGCCTTCTGCCTTGCAGGATTTGGCACCTGTTCAGAAATAATCTGCAGGTTGCCGGGTATCATCGGGCCAGTCCCTCCACCACTCTTGATAAGAGTCAATTATGAATTTTTCAAATACTTTAATACGTTCAAAAATACCTTACTCCTATAGGTTTGTCAAATGGAATTTGGAGGTTGGGTACAAATGTTACAATTATGTTTGCCTCTCTTATATATAGGGAATGAATTTATATAAGTTTACAAAAAAGGGGTGATTTTTATGCCTTATTACGAAAGAATCCTTGTTGGTGTGGATGGATCGGAATCTTCGGAGGTTGCCTTTTACAGAGCTATAGAAATTACGAAAGAATATCATGCGCAATTGCTAATTGTTCATATTTCTGAGGAAAAAATCCCTACTGCTCCATTAGACGCAGGTGCAGTTAACTTCGAGATGAACCGTGACAAGAGTTTTAGTGAATCCCTTCTTGAAAATTATGATGAGATGGCAAGGAAACATGGATTAAAAAATGTTAAAACCTTATCTAATTACGGAACTCCAAAAACAGAAATCCTTTCTTTCGCTTCCATGCATGAAGCAGATTTAATTGTCTGCGGTGCAACCGGGTTAAACGCTATGGAACGCATTTTTATCGGCAGTGTTTCACAATATATCACCAGGCATGCCACTTGTGATGTTCTCATCGCCCGGAACAGCCAAAAAATTGAATCATCGGGTCTTAGCATAAAGAGCTCAAGTGAACGATAATAAAACCTCGGACCTTTCAATGGCCTGAGGCTTTAATTTACTTGCTGAATGTATGGTTGCCGATTACTATATTGACAGGCTTTGTATCGAGCCAACGGCTTACCGCTGTCGTTTTATTATAGAAAAACAGCGATCCATTCGTATTGTCATAACCGGATAATGCTTTATCAACAGCTTTTTCTGATGAAGGTGAAGGCTTTTTCAGGTTGTTTTCCATGACAGGCTCAAACTGACCTTTGTCGTAGATAACCCCTTTGATCGTATCCGGAAAGCTATCAGCCTTTACTCGGTTCAAGACAACAGCAGCAACTGCAGCTTTACCTTCAAAACTTTCACCCATTGCTTCAGCTTCAACAAGAGAAGCGAGAAGTCTTTTATCTTCTGAAGAAGCTTTCACTTGATCTTCACTTACCCCTTTAACTGCCGGTATGTTTAATTGCTGGCCAGGTCTTATCATATTTCCGTCTAAATTGTTGTCTTTTTTGATACTTTCATAAGGTACGTTATAAGACTGACCAAGCTTCCAAAGTGTATCCCCTTCCTTTACCGTATGTGCGCTTGCATTTGTTCCTCCTGCTATAGAGAGCCCAATGGCTGTTATTCCTGTAATTAAACCAATCTTTTTATACATAAATTTATACCTCCTGGATCGTTGTGTTTTCGTCAAAAGTAAAAGGACGATTCCTGGTCACCCGTTTGTTGTTGCGAACTAACGCAGCCCCTAGGAGTAATGTTTCGGATATATGATATTTTTTGTGACCATTGACCGATTTTCCTTCAGAGCACATGCTGGATAAGTGGCTCCAATATACTATAGATAACCCCATTTAATTCGGCAGGAGGATGATAACTTGCTATTCCTTACTAAGATTGAAAAACTCTTCACTCCGCTCGTTCAACCTACCTCACAGGAATTGCTTGATGCTATCCATAAACTGCAAGCTAGTGTAAAGGACGCCGGCCCTTTTATCAGGGATCCAGAAAACAAACCCTATGGCAGGAAATTAATTTATAAGAGTGATCACGTAGAAATTCTCGTTATGCATTGGGCATCTGCCCTGGATTGCTCTCCTCATGACCATGGGCAGTCATATGGGTGGGTCCAGATTTTATCTGGCTCTTCAAACCACACACTCTATAAGCTCCAGCCCGGCGGACAGCCTGTGCCAGTGAAAGAACAGGTTGAAAATAAAGGATCGCTCCTAAACGTTGGAAGAGGAATGATTCATAAGATGGGTACTCATGAAAAGGATCCGCTGATTACTTTACACGTCTACTCTCCCCCAATTTCCGGTATGAAAGTGTTTGACCTTGAAAAATGTGCAGCTTGCATCGTCTCAGAAGATTGTGGAGCATGGTGGCCTGATGAACAAAGACAGTTGCTGCAAACCATTTTGCTCCCGTCACAGCCTGCTAAGCGATGAATGTATTTCCGCATATCCAGGGATTTAAAAGGTTTTCCCATAATTTCTTACAATATGTGCAGTTTAGCCTCCTTAATTCTCCCTTTCTTTAGAGATTATTGGCTATAACGGACGATGTCCCGGTAAAGGGTTGAAACCTCTTCTTTACATGTTAAGATAGGACCTTAAGTGAACTCAGCACAGCAATAAGGAGAGGTTGCATGTTAGAAACTAAAAAGGTGCTTTTTATCGGGGCAGGTTCCATGGCCGAGGCAATAGCTGCCGGAATGGTCAATCAAGATAAATTACCGCCCAGCAATATCATGATGACTAATAAACAAAATGAAGAACGACGAATTGAACTGATGAAAAAATATAAGGTGATTGCCTTACCTTACAGTGAAGTAAGGGTCCAAGAAGCGGATCTGATCATCTTAGCCATGAAGCCGAAAGATGCAGAAAAAGCATTAATCGAGCTGAAACCCAAACTAAAGCCAGATCAAATTGTACTCTCTGTTCTCGCGGGGATATCTACTGGCTTTATGGAAGAAATTCTTCCTGATGAACAGCCGGTTATTCGGGTAATGCCTAACACTTCCAGTACGATTGGAGAATCCATTACGGCCGTAACTGGTGGACAATCGGTCACAATGGAGCATATAGAAATCGCAAAAGAATTATTTTCTGCGATCGGCAGGGTAAAAGTGATTGAAGAAGAACAGATGGATGTGTTTACAGGTATAGCAGGAAGCGGTCCGGCTTACATTTACTATGTTCTTGAACATATTGAAAAAACAGCTCAGGCTGAAGGACTGGATGAGGACCTTGCAAGGGAGATTGCAGCACAAACGGTTTTCGGCGCCAGTAAAATGGTGCTGGATACAAATGCATCACCTGAATCACTAAGAAAAAAAGTTACATCCCCAAACGGCACAACAGCAGCAGGGTTGGATGCTCTGCGGGAAAATGAAGCTGGCCAAGCGTTTACTAAAGCAATCATCAGCGCAAAAGAACGATCTGCTGAGATCCGCAAAGAATTCGAGAAAGTTTTTGTATGATAATAAAAAATCGCCCGACCTGGGCGATTTTTTATATTTTAGGATAAGGTATAACTGCCGGTTGTGTCCCTCATACTGATAAAAAGGAAATCAGGAGGAGCACACATGGAAATAAACCATCCAAAAAATATTCATCTGTACATTCTGTTGCTTACTGCGCTTGTTTTCGTCTGGTCTGCTTTCCGCCCGGCTGATTATTTCACTTGGGTTCTTGAAGTATCACCCGCTGTCCTTCCAATCCTAATCCTTATGCTTACTTATAAACGTTTTCAATTTACAACTCTTTCCTACAGCCTTTTTTCCATCGTGTTCATATTAATGTTTATCGGTGGCCATTATACGTACGATGATGTCCCCCTTTTTGAGCGGATTCAGAATACCTTTCATCTCAAACGAAATGATTATGATCGGTTCGGACATTTCTTTAAGGGGCTCACGATTATTCCTGTACGAGAAGTTTTGCTCAGGCTGGAAGGCCTCCCTCGCCGTTTTTGGCTTATTCTCCTCAGTTTAAGCATCATTCTCTCCCTCGCCGCAGGATATGAGATTATCGAGTGGCTGGTTGCGAAAATGGAAGGGCATTCTGCCAAAGATTTTCTGGGAATCCAAGGGGATATCTGGGATTCACAATGGGATATGTCCCTTGCTTTTGTCGGGTCGATCATTGGCTATCTTCTACTATACCGCCTTCATGATCAGCAGCTTGAAAAACTACGATAAATATTTCTTTAGAATTCGATCTATGGGGCGACCGTATGTTTCTCCAAATAAATTCAAATGAACGAGAAGATAAAACAATTGATAAAGTTCTTTACGGTCTTGATATTCTTTTTCAATTGGTAAAAAGTAAGCATAAGCCTGGTAAAAATCAGCAGAGAATCCGCCAAACAATTCTGCGAAAGCCAAATCCATTTCATGATGGCCATAAAGAATCGCGGGATCGATCAGAAAGGGATCCCCATTCTTTCCAGTAATCCAGTTCCCTCCCCATAGATCTCCATGCAGTAAGGAAACATCAGGTTGTTCTGGAAGATCCTTTTCCATCCTCTCCATGATTTTGAACAACCTATTTATTCGTTCTGAATCCATTCCGTTTCCTTCAATTCCTCTTTCAATCTGCGGCAGAATCCGTTTCGTTATGTAATACGCTGTCCATGTTGAATATAAGCTGTTCGGCTGCGGAATAGTTCCGATGAAATTGTCGTGATTCAATCCATAACGCACCGGTCCGGGAGAACTGTGAAGAGCAGCAAATCTTTCTCCCAGTTTTCTTTCTGTATCTTTCGTTTTCTTTCCTTCAACCCACTTTGCCAAAATAAGGCTTGCTTTGTCCCCAGTCCTGTTGTCTTCATACGTATAAACATCCGGAACATCTATGGTTTGAGTTGTTCTTATTGCAGCAAGTCCGGCCGCCTCACACTGAAAAAAACGTTCTGGTGCACGGCGATGTATTTTTAAAAAATACTTCTGTTTCTGTGTTTGAACAGCATAAGCCTCGTTGATGCTGCCCCCGGATACCCTTCGGATTTGAAGTGATTCAGCCGGATCTTGAAGACGTTCCAGATGTTCTTTTAACAGCTTGCAGAACGCTGTGTTATGTTCATTATTCATAATTGCCCCCACCTGCTTCATATAGATTGGAGATGTGATGTATTGATTTCTTACTCTAGTCATCCGGGAAGGGTGTAACCCCAATGCTCGATTTGGAGAAAATCAGAAATGAGATTGAACGGCGCTGCCATGATCTGCTATCTTTCCAGCAGGCAGATGGCTCGTTTAGATTTTGTTTTGAAAATCCAGTTACAACAGATGCCTATCTGCTTGTCCTTCTTGTATTATGGGAGTGGAATGATGAGCCGTTAAAACGAAAATTGGCTGAACGCATTCTTTCAAAACAAGAATTGGACGGAACATGGAAAGTATACCCTGATGAGAAAGAAGGCAATCTTTCTGTTACGATTGAAGCGTATGTTGCACTCTGTTACGCTGGATATCTCAATATTGACAGTCAACGAATGAAAATGGCCAAAGAATTTATTCTCTATCATGGCGGATTAAAAAAGGCAAGTCTTTTAACGCGCGCTTTTCTGTCTGTAAATGGTGTTATACCTTGGCCCAGAATCCCCTTTGATCCCGGTTTACTAATCGATCCCCCATCCTTATCTCCAATCCAGTTCTACGATATGAGCAGCTATGCGAGAGTTCATTTCGTACCACTGATTGCTGCCATGAGAAATGATTTCTTTGTATTTCATCCTTGCAGCCATCAGCTCTCTGCTTTAACGGGTGATCGGAATCATGAATACTATTGGCCGGAACTTGAAAATGATTCGGTAATTCGTTTTTTTAGCGGCTTAGAGGATCCCTCTGATTCTGTTCATAAAAAATTGGAACGGTACATGCTGGACAGAATTGAAAAAGACGGAACCCTGCTTAGTTACGCCTCTTCAACGTTCTACATGATTTATGGTTTGCTTTCCCTTGGCTATCCGAAACATTCACAAATCATTCTTCAGGCCATTCAAGGGATTATTTCTCTTTTATGTAATAATGGCACTCATTTTTTTGTTCAAAATTCACCTTCTGCTGTATGGGACACCTCACTTCTTCTCTATTCCTTGATCGAAGCCGGCATCTCACCTGCAAATCATCACATACAAAAAGGGATTCACTTTCTTCTCGAACACCAGCACACCAAAAAAGGCGACTGGCAGGTTCATTGTAAAGAAACCGCTCCCGGTGGGTGGGGTTTCTCTGAAACCAATTCCATCCATCCCGATACGGATGATACTCAGGCAGCTTTACGCTCCATTTCAATACAGGCTGCTTTCTCACCCCCTTCCTTTCACTCTTGGCAAGAAGGAATAACCTGGCTGCTTGCCATGCAGAACGATGACGGCGGCTGGCCTGCTTTTGAAAAAAATACAAATAAAGAATGGTTTGGACTGCTTCCTGTTAAAAATGCATCCGACGCTTTGATTGATCCGTCAAACCCTGATATCACAGGAAGAGTACTTGAATTTTTAGGCAGTTATACAACCTTGACTATAAAGGATCCTGCTGTAAGCCGTGCCGTGAATTGGCTGAAGTCGCATCAGGAGTCCGATGGATCATGGTATGGACGATGGGGTGTCTGCTATATCTATGGAACATGGGCGGCTGTAACAGGGCTTGCATCTGTTGGAATACAGGTAAACAGAGATAAATGTCTTAAAAAAGCTGCGAGGTGGCTTGAGGCTATCCAAAATACGGATGGGAGCTGGGGCGAATCATGTTATAGTGATGAGGCGAAGAGGTATGTACCTTTGGGTTATGGGACGATTGTCCAAACTGCATGGGCCATTGATGCTCTCACTTCGATGAGTCCGCAGCCAACAACCGCTATTGCTAATGGAGTAAATTATTTGCTTTCTTCCTATCATGATGCATCCGCGTTAAATTACCCAACAGGATCCGCCCTGCCAGGATTTTTTTATGTTTTGTATCACAGTTACAGCCGGATTTGGCCACTGAATGCATTAAGTCATGTTTTCAGAAAATATTTTCAGTCAAAGTGAGGGCTTAACGGGCCAAAACCCGTGTCGTAGACTGCTTGAGCTATCATTTTATGGCCGAGGTTGTTAGGATGGATACTGTCCCATGACAACAATTCTTTTTCTCGTCTGACGAATAAGGAGTAAATATCTGCGACCCTTACGTTGGGGTACTTCTGGAACGTCTGGATATAAGCATTGAATAAGTTTACCCATTTATAAGCAAGATCCCACTTGTGGTAAGGATTGTATATATTCGTTAAGCGGATAATGTAATTCTTTTTCCCCTTCTCTTTCATTTCAATAATGTTCCTTAAAATGGCAGACATATTCCTTTGGCACTCTTTTAACGTTTGATGAAATTCCACTTCTTCCTTTTTTAAAAGATATTTTTTCCCAGCCCTGATCAAGTCATTTCCGCCTGCAGTGATGGTAATGATCTCTGAATTCATGAGGGCTTTTCTGATCTTCGGCTCCTCAATCGAAGAAAGTACATCGAGTGTTGTAAAGCCATTTTTAGCGAAATTTGAAAGATGATATGTCTTAAAGAGAGTATGCTCTAAGAGAACGGTATACCGTTGGACGAAGCTTCCCCATTCCTTGGAAGAGCCGATTCCCACAGAAATGGAATCTCCTAAGGCGGTATAATGAGAATTCACTTTCCAAGATAAGCCCATCCTGCTCCGCACCTTTCACTCTCAGTTACTTTATAAATATGAACTTACAGTGGAAAAGGTACAAAAAATGAGAAGAGATAAAATTCTTGCTAATTTTTTTAAGTGAGTGTTATATTTTAGTTGATGACGGGATGTACCACAGCATGTCAGCGTAAATGCATAGCGTGTACGATGCTGCAGGTTCTAATTTTTTATCCCGGCCATTACATATAAATGATTGGCAGCGGAAAGCTGCTTTTTTTATGTCTTAGGGGGTATACTCTATAAGGGAAGAACTGAATTGTAAAGCTTTTGTAAATGTTTTATTTCAATTCAAAAAAGCTGTTTATCTTTAGAATCATAAAAGTTATAATACGATTGGTTTGGGTTAGCGAAAAATTTAGGGGAAATTTACTTTTTCTTAACAAACGGAGGTTTTAGTACATGATATTTTCATCAAAAAAGGATTTGTTTTTGGACTTACTAACCAGCATCGCAGATAACGTCCGCGACTCCGCACAATACTTTGTGGATTTTAAAATCAAATCCGATGAAGATTTAAAAGAATTTGCAAGAAAAATGAAGGCATATGAAAACAAGGGCGATAAATTTATCCACGAGTTGATTATCGGTTTGAACAAGACCTTTATTACTCCCCTAGAACGTGAAGACATTTTAGAGCTTGCCAATAAAATGGACGACATTCTGGACGGCATGGAACAATGTGCTTCCAGATTTGAAATGTACAACATCACAACACCTGACCAATACATGGTTCAATTTGCTGGCCATATTCTAGAAGCGACTTACGAGGTTGCTGAATCCGCTAAATTATTGCACAAGAAAAAACTAATGGAAATCCGTCCGCATGCGATTAAGCTGAACGATCTTGAATCTGTAGTTGATGACCTGCTTCGTACAAGCATCAAAAACTTATTCAGAGTCGAAAGGGACCCGATTAAAATCATGCAATATAAAGAGCTTTATGAGCTTCTTGAGGCTATTTCCGACAGCACTGAAGATGTTGCCGATACTCTTGAAACCATCATCATGCGTAACGCCTAAGGAGTGATTGGCTATGGATACGTTATTTTTTCTTATCGTTTTAGTCGTTATCTTCGCATTGGCCTTTGATTTTATCAACGGTTTCCACGATACAGCCAATGCGATTGCGACCTCAGTGTCAACAAAAGCGCTGCCTCCTAAGGTAGCCATCGCACTTGCCGCTACAATGAACCTTATTGGTGCATTGACCTTTACAGGCGTAGCCAAAAGTGTAAGTAAAGATATTGTCGATCCTTTTCAGTTTCATGATGAAAAAATAGGATTGCTCATTGTATTGTCGGCCCTTATCGCTGGTATCGCCTGGAACTTGATTACCTGGTATTACGGGATTCCATCAAGTTCATCTCATGCTATTATCGGATCGATTGCAGGTGCTGCTATTTCTGCAGCAGGATTCGGGGTCCTCAACTACGATGGGTTTCTAAAAATCATTCAAGCTTTAATTATTTCACCGTTTGTTGCTTTAGCTGTCGGTTTTATCATCATGACTCTATTTGCGGCGATCTTTAAAAACTTTAATAAAACAAAAACAAATAAAGGCTTCCGTACCTTTCAAATTTTCACTGCCGCTCTTCAGTCTTTCTCACACGGAACGAACGATGCACAAAAAGCGATGGGGATCATTACCCTGGCCTTGATTGCCGGTGGATACCATACCACAGAAGGCATCCCAATGTGGGTAAGGTTTGCCGCAGCTCTTTCAATGGGTATCGGAACATCCGTGGGCGGCTGGAAGATCATCAAGACCGTCGGTGGAAAGATCATGAAACTTCAACCGGTAAATGGAGCTGCAGCTGATTTATCATCTGCCCTTATTATCTTCACGTTTACGGCTTTAAAACTGCCTGTCAGTACGACTCATGTTATTTCATCTGCAATCATGGGTGTAGGTTCTGCTAAGCGTGTTAAAGGAGTTAAATGGGGAGTTGCTCGGCGAATTGTCCTAACATGGATCATTACATTGCCGATCTCAGCGGTATTAGCTGCCATTATCTATCAAATTTTAAATTTATTCGTATAATAAAAAGCTTTCGGGATCACTTCCCGGAAGCTTTTTTTGAATGAAAAGCTTTATTTTATGAAATAAAGACCCTTGTCTATACCCTTTTCTTAAATAAGCATATACATATAAGGAAAAAATTCGAGGTGAAAAATTTGTATAACCAAAGGAAGAATAATGGTACATTGCGTTATTTTCCATATGGAGGCTATGATCCGTTCCATAAAGAATCGGTGTCCCCTCATCCGGAACTGATTGAACATTCTCCTCCCCGTCCGCCGCTTCCTGCTTCTCCTCCATCAGGGAGCCAGCATTATGCATCAAAACCGAATCCTTATATGGCTGCCTATCCTGCGTATCCTCCGCCACCTAATCCCTATATGAATCATCATATGCTCCCTCCTCGCCCACCCTATCCCTATAACCCTTTTCTTGGTGGTCAGGGTGGGAACGGAAAGTTGAATAAACAAAATAACAATCAAGCGGCCAATGCCATGTTTCCCAACCTGTTTCCATTCGGGAACGGCGGGTTTCCCGGCGGACAGCAATTCCCATTTAACCAGCAGCCATTCCAGAACCCCGGCAATCAAGGCAGTCCATTCAGCTGGGGTAAAACAATCAATGGAATAAACTCTGCCATGGGAATGATGCAGCAATTAGGATCCATCATCTCCATTTTTAAATAATCTTCGTTAAAAAGAGAGCTCTTTCCTAACTGAGTTCTCTTTTGCTTGTTTTAGAATAAAAATTGTTTAGCCAGCACTGCACCCTCCAGTTGATGTAGATCGGTCCAATATTCTCTTTTTATGAATGCAGGTTTTATTTTAAATAAGAAATTGAATTGTTCAGGCACGTCTTTACCGTTGGCTGTTTTCGTAACCTTTGTTGCTCTTAGGTAGTTGATTTCCGTTTCAGGATGCTCGCTTTCCGCGGGGCGGGCGGTGAGCCTTACCGGCGCAAGCGCCTACCTCCTCGGCGCATGGCGCCTGTGGGTCTTACCTGTCCCGCATCTCCCGCAGGACAAGGAAGGCTTCGGCAGCGTTATATCGCACGAAGAAAATGTGAAATTCATTTTCGAGGAGTCTCGCCCCTTGCACTCCAATCAACTGGTCAATGAAGATTTTTCACGTCAAAGGGGCTGCCTGAAGGTCAATTTTCGACTTTCAGGACAG
>NZ_JARMMC010000046.1:0-26295 GCF_036216745.1 Fictibacillus sp. B-59209
GTGCGAGATCCTCGAAAATGAAAATCACATTTTCTTCGTGCGATGCACCGCTGCCGCAGCGTTCCTTGTCCTGCGGGACTAGCGTGACAGGTGAGACTCCCGCCGGTGCTTGCACCAAGAGGCTCACCGCACGCCCCGCGGAAAGCGAGCAGCCTGGAACGGAAATCAACAGCTTACAGACTTCTTGGACAGCCCCTTTTTTCTATACTTTTTTAACATAAAGTTCTGTTAGTCAATGTTGTTGATTTTTAGTGGGGTGTTATTGAACCGCCTTTTCGGGCGCTTCATTTGTTTCACAAATCAGCCGGCTCTTATCATCGCCAGCGATCACCCCTTATTATTGGAGAAAAAGACTTGAGGGCATCTTTTAGCATCAGTATGCGATGCCCAATATAATTGAAAATCAACAATATGCTTTAACAAAGCCTAACATAAAAAGAGAAGGTGAGGGCAAGGATAGTAACAGAAAGCAGTTTTTGAGGAAGGAATGGATCAACATGAAGAAAAGGGAATATCAAGCCGGTGATCAAGTCTTCGTCATCTACAGAAACCCGCATACGCCAAATGTAGCAAACATCACACAGGCTGAAATTGTACAGCATCCTGAACATGAGAATGAAGTGGCACTGTTTTTGCACGAGTCCTATCATCTGCTGGCCGATGATGATGCTGTTTATAACACTTTCGAAGAAGCTGAGCAGCACTATAAAGAAATCTTTGATTATGATCAGTATCAGTAAAAGGAGGATGTACTTTTGATAAAACCTTTTGTACCGCAGCTGGTTTACATAGAACCAAGAGCGCTGGAGTACCCTCTAGGAGTTCGGCTTAAAAAAAAATTTGAAGATATGGGACTAGAGATCCGGGAAACAACTTCACATAATCAGGTACGGAATATCCCGGGAGATAACGACCTGCAAAAATACAGAAATGCCAAATCAACTCTTGTTGTGGGCGTGCGGAAGACTTTAAATTTTGATTCGTCCAAACCGTCAGCTGAGTATGCCATTCCCTTTGCCACCGGGTGCATGGGTCATTGCCACTACTGTTATTTACAGACAACGATGGGAAGTAAACCGTATATCCGCACCTATGTGAACGTGGAAGAAATATTGGAGCAGGCTCAAAAATATATGGAAGAAAGAGCTCCCCAGATCACACGGTTTGAGGCTTCCTGTACGTCCGATATTGTGGGGATCGATCATCTGACTCATACATTGAAGCACGCGATTGAATATTTTGGCCAGTCTGATCTGGGCCGTTTGCGGTTTGTTACGAAATTTCATCATGTAGATCATCTGCTGGATGCAAAGCATAACGGACGCACACGGTTCCGTTTCAGTGTGAATGCCGATTATGTCATCAAATATTTTGAACCGGGAACATCCCCTCTCGACATGCGGATCGAGGCTGCAAAGAAGGTCGCTGAAGCCGGATATCCTCTTGGTTTTATCGTCGCTCCCATCTATATTCATGAAAGCTGGCAGGAAGGCTATCGCCAGCTGTTTGAAAAGCTGGATGCAGCACTGCCGCAAAGTGCCAGGGATGACATTACATTTGAGATGATTCAGCATCGCTTTACAAAGCCTGCCAAACGCGTCATCGAGAAAAACTATCCTAAAACAAAGCTTGAGATGAACGAAGAAGAGCGGCGCTACAAATGGGGCCGTTACGGAATCGGAAAATATATCTACAGCAAAGAAGAAGAGCTCGAACTGCGGGAAAGTTTGGAGTCAGACATCGACAAATACTTTCCTAATGCGAAAATTGAATACTTTACGTAACTAAAACCAGGCCTGGTTTCAAAATGGGCCTGGTTTTCTTTTCATTTATAAAGGTGCAATAATTCCCTCAGCCGGATCCTCATGAGCTCCAGCAATTCTTGAGGCTGTTTAACCCTCGCTTTTTTACCCATTCCAATAAAAAATTCCGCAAAATAGTCAAGGTCGGTTATCGGAATTGAGCACTCCAGCCATCCTGTGCCATCGTTTCGTGTCCCTAGCTCGGGAGCTGCCCAAATTTCTGATTCACACTGCTGGACACCTTCCTTGTTCAGTTCAACAATAAGCTTAACCAGTTTTTCTCCTGGCTGGTTGTAGGATCTTCTGTTTCCTAAGTGAAGCGAGGAAAAGTCCATCGGTTCCATTTTTTTCGATGGAACGCCAACATTTTGAATGCGGTCGCAGCGGAAGAGCCGAAATTCGTTGCGGAGGAAACAATAAGCAGGACAGTACCATAACCCATTGCTCGCATAAATTCCGATCGGCTGGATCTCCCTTTTTGTGGTTTCACCTCTTGATGCATACTCTACCTCAATTACCTTTTGCTGGATGGATGCTGCCAGAAGAGCAGACAGATAGGGAGATTTTGAGCTCCGATGCGGGGTGATGATGTCTACACGATTCTTCATCTCATCAATCCTGTCCCTGACTTCACCGGACATATAAAAATAAAACTTGTTTAGCGCTGAAGAGTATTCCGTTTCAAACGGCAATGATGAAAAATGGCGCAGGGCGTGGCCTGCAAAAAAAATGGAGACTGCCTCTTCTTCCGTAAACGCGATGGGGGGCAGTATCCTTTCATTCAGCACCTGATAGCCTCCATGAGGGCCTACTTCTGAATACAGAGGGACACCCAGCTCGCTTAGCTCTTGCAAATCGCGGAGGATCGTGCGCTGTGAGACGCCGAATTCCTGAGCCAGTTCTTTTACAGTAAACTTTCTTCTTCGGTTTACGGTCATCATTAATTCCAGGATACGCTTCGATTTTGACATCTTAATTTTCCCCATATTTTATTTATGACATTCCCTGTCACTATTATAAGCTACAATGAAATCACAACAAGTGAATAAGCGCTTAAGGAAATCAAAAAAGCGAAATGGAGTGAGCAAAATGCAGGAAATTAAGGAATTGAAAGAGATGCTTCTCGAAGAATTGGACCTGATTGTAAGAACTTCAACAAATTTAATCGGTAAAATATCAACGAACCACTTGGATTACCGGCCAAGAGATAACATGAGATCTTTGCATGAACTGGTGCTGCATCTCGTTTCCGTGCCTTCTACTGACCTTCTGATCCTACAGGAGAAAGGCGAAGAAGAGGTGCGGGAACTTGAAGCGGAGGCTGCCGCTGATCACGAGCCAGAACAATGGATCGCGAGGATGAAAAACGGGCTGAAGGATGTAAGAAGCTACATGGAACAGCTGCCGGATGAAGAATTTCTTCAAAAGAAAACGAAGCCGTTTTATTTAGATCACGGGACTGTGCAAGCCAAATGGCTGATCGAAATCGTAACGCACGCTCAGCATCACCGGGCGCAGCTGTTTAACTATTTGAAGCAACAAGGATATGAAGTCAACATGTTTGATTTGTATTGATCGAACAATTGGAAAGAAGGTGATGCATGATGATCAAAAAGAAAACAAATCATAAACGGTTGTTCTTCGATGGGCCGGACACAAGACTATCCTACTTGGACTTTGGCGGGGAAGGTACGACTCTTATCGCATTGCATGGACACATGAATGAAGGGCGCTTTGCAGAAGGATTAGCCGAACATATTCAGGAAGTCTGCCGTATGATTGCGCTTGATCAGAGGGGGCACTGTGAATCCGGCCGTCCGTCAAGCTATGAAAATGACTTGTATATTGAAGACGCGATTGCTCTGCTGAATCATCTCAACATTGAAAAGGTGGGGGCTTCCATTCGACGTGGAGGACATCCTCCGCTCACAACGTGAACTAAACGGGGACTATTGGAAAGAATGGACCGCCTCAACCGTTCCGGCCTTATTGAAGCAGAGTGCTATCATCTGAGCATGCTCAGGAAATGGTGTCAAAAAGACCGAACATAGAGCTTGTTAGTATTGAAGCTGGCCATGCGGTCTATTTTGACAATCCTGAATGTTATTGAGAAGAGATTGTTAACTTTATGAGTAAGCGTGGATTTATCAAAGAACGGCAGATTTAGTTTTTTAGGTACAGCTCTCACTGGGTTGTACCGAATTTTTGTTGTACACTAACAGTAAACCTCTCGTTGAAAGGTATGTATCTATGACGTTTACTGACCGTGCACTTCATATCATAAAACAAATACCTGAAGGAAAAGTCATGACTTATGGACAGATCGCCCGCCTCGCTGGAAGTCCCCGCGGTGCAAGACAGGTTGTGAGAATTCTTCATTCGATGAGTAAAAAGCATCGCCTTCCTTGGCATCGGGTCATCAATGCAAAGGGAGAAATCGGGTTTACAGACGAAGAAATGCACGCTGTGCAACGGTTTTCTCTCGAGAGTGAAGGGATATCTGTTTCATCAGATGGCAGGATCAATCTTCAATTGTACTTGCATCAGCCTGAAACAAGCAAAAGGATGTACACCTCATGAGCGGGGCGTACATCCTTTATTTTTTTGCTTATTTTGAAGTCCTCTTATTTTTATATTTTTCTAGTACGTGCCTCATGCCTTCTTCTAGAAGGTCGTTTGCAGGTCTGTCAAGCTTTGCTGCCAATGCTTTTAATTCCTTATACAATGACTGGCTCAAAGTCGTATTCACGTTCTTTCGGTCATCATTTTTTGGCCGGATGCTGCTCTGATACATCGTTTCCTCCTATTGGTTATTTATTGTATTTTTTCAATACTGATCCGTCCGGAGAAAAAAGTCGCACCGCCGCCCATATCGGCGACCCGGTCAGGCGTTAGAACGTTGACTAACTGTTTTGTACTAGGAAGGTCTGCCCAAAGCCCCTGTGTAACCGCTACTCCGGACAGAACGTTTTCACCGATGGATGCCTGCAGCAAGCATTCTCCACGTTTGTTCCATATTCTTACCATTTCTCCGTTTTCAATGTCCAGTTCAGCTGCATCTCTGGAATTGATATGCAGCTGAGGTGTTTTTTCCAACTGGATATGTTTATCGTTATTACTGAACGTCGAGTTTAAGAAATTATGATTGGGTCCCGGTACGAATAAAAATGGATGATCACCGTCAGCAGGAAGTGGAATATACGTCGGCAGTGCTGGGTAGCCGTCTTCCTCCATCTTTTTGGAATACAGCTCGATTTTCCCGCTTGGTGTCGGGAGTCTTCCTGGAAACAATGGTGTGTTTTTTGCTTTGACAAACTGATTTTCTTTTAACGCCTGCAGATCAATGTCTTCAATATATGAATTGGCCGGGTAATGGAACGCCTGTTCAATCATTTCTTCATCAGAATCTGTAAACACATCATCCTGGAACCCCATCGCTTCGGCCAGTAGGCGGAAAACATCGGGATTGGACTTGCTTTCCCCATATGGCTCGATTACAGGTTCCTGTATCTGAGTGTATTTGTGCCAGTAGGACGTATAAAAATCCGTGTTTTCAAACGATGAGGTAGCGGGCAATACGATGTCCGCATAGGATGCTGTTTCGGTCAGGAACAGATCGTGAACGACAATGAACAGATCTTCCCGTTCCAGCCCTTTGCGTACTTTATTCCCTTCCGGAGCTACTACAGCTGGATTGCAATTGTATACAAACATCGATGAGATGGGCGGCTTTAAGTCAAGCAAAGCACTTCCGATCTGGTTCATGTTAATGACGCGTGTCCCTTTATTCTTAAGCAGATCTGGCCGTTGAACCGCTGCTGTATTGTGGGCAAGGTAGCCGGAGTTTCCTTTTATCGCGCCACCGCCTTTTACAAGCCATTGCCCTGTTATGGCTGGAAGGCATGCGATGGTACGGACAGCCATACCGCCATTGTCATGATGCTGCAGACCGTTTCCGATGCGGATAAAAGAAGGTGAGACGGTACCGTATAGCGCTGCAAGTTCCTTTAAATCGTCAACCGGAATTCCGGTAATCGCTGCTACGGTATGGGGATCATATTGTTTTACATGTTCCCGGAGTTCTTGATAGCCGATGGAGTATTCTTGCAAGAACTCCAGATCCGCCAGGCCTTCTTCAAAAAGGAGGTTCATCAAGCCGAGAGCAAGAGCACTGTCTGTTCCCGGAAGAATAGGAATAAACCAGTCTGCTAGAATACCTGTCCGGTTCTTATGGACATCAATAACGACGATTTTCGCTCCGTTTTTTCGTGCTTTTTGCGCCAGTGCGACCTGATGCATGTTGGTGCTGACTGCATTTATCCCCCAAAAGATGATTAATTTTGAATGGATGGTGTCTTCAGGATCGATTCCAAAGCTTCCTCCCATTGTGTATTTATAGCCAACCGATCCTGCCACTGAACAGATAGTCTGGTCCAGGCGGCTGGCACCGAGACGGTGAAAGAAACGCCTGTCCATGCCTTCAGCGCTCAATATCCCCATGTTTCCATAAAAACTGTAGGGAAGAATGCTCTCAGGACCCTCAGATGCTATAAGATTCTTCCATTTGGAGGCGATTGATTCTATTGCCTCGTCCCATGTAATTGGTTCAAATTGCCCCGACCCTTTAGGGCCTGTCCGTTTTAAAGGAGTGGTCAGCCGCTTCGAATCATAGATTCGTTCCGGCATATTTCTTACTTTGTTGCAGATGTTCCCTTTTGTAACGGGATGATTTGGATCTCCCTGAACTCTCGTTATTTTCCCATCTGTTTTATGTAGAAGCAGACCGCATTGATCCGGACAATCCAGAGGGCAGACTGAGGGGAAGATGCCATTCTGCTGTTTCTTGAAGGTGCTCATGGTTTACTCCTTTCATCCTCTTGTTTATCTAAGGATAAGATCAATTCACCAGATTATCAATGACTTCTTTCCAAAAGAAAGAGGGTTGGTAACTTTAACAAGATACCGAAGAAGCGTTTTTCATTGAAATGAAATAAATTTGTAAAAATTGTAATCTTAATCCTGTGGAGGAGCATATGATTTATTGTTTGGCAACAAACGTAAATTTAAAGTAAGGAAGGGAACAGATGAAGAAATTTTTAGCGCTCCTCTTAACGTTCAGTTTTGTGTTGTTTTTTGCTCAGCCTGCCAGTGCAGCTGGAGTAAGCCAATTCATTATCATCAACAAATCAAAGAATGAACTGGCCTACTATGAAAACAGCAGGCTGAACAGTGTGTTCAAAGTGGCTACTGGCCGAGAAAGGTCTTTTACGCCTGAAGGAAAGTTCAAAATTGTAAACAAAATCGTTAACCGGCCGTACTACTCTGGCCATATTCCTGGAGGAGATCCGAGGAATCCGCTTGGAAACCGTTGGCTGGGATTAAATGCCAGAGGGACATGGGGTACCACTTACGCTATTCACGGAAACAACAACCCGAATTCCATTGGCACCTATGCCAGTGCCGGCTGTATCCGCATGTACAACAACGAAGTACAATGGCTCTTCAGCAAGGTGAAAGTGAATACACCTGTGGTGATAGCGAGTTCGAGCAAATCTTATGATTCCATAGCAGCGGCAAACGGTCTGAAATCATCCTCACTTCCTGCACATTCTTCTGTGAACCTGAAGCTTGGCAGCAAAGGAACCGAAGTGAAAGAGCTGCAGAGAACACTTACCAATAAAGGATACAGCACGAAAGGAATTGACGGTATCTTCGGGAAAAATACCGATTCGGCTGTTCGCAAATTCCAGAAAGCCAACAAACTGAAAGTCGACGGAATTGTGGGTCCGGCCACCAAAAAAATGCTCGGAATGCTGTAATTGAGAAACAGGAAGGGGCTGTCCAGAAAGTCNNCGCACGCCCCGCGGAAAGCGAGCAGCCTGGAACGGAAATCAACAGCTTACAGACTTCTTGGACAGCCCCTTTTTATTTTCCTTTCAGGCTAAAAAATGAGATAATTCTAAAATTAACAGATATGAGAGGTGACGGATATGCAGCAATGGATTAAAGAAGTAGGACGAGGAAAACGGGGTGCCAAAGACCTCACGTATGAAGAGGCGCTTAAAGCTGCTGCGTGCATTGCTTCAGGGGAGGCAACGGATGCCCAAATCGCCGCATTTTTTATGGCCGAACGCATCAAGATGGAAACTCCGGATGAACTTCTCGCTTTTATTCATGAATTCCGAAACCATACCAAGCATTTGACGCAGCAGACCACTCGAAAGATACTAGACTGCGGTGGCCCTTACAATGGCAGAAACTCATTTGCCGCCACGATTCCTGTAAGTATCCTGTTATCACAGCAAGGATTGCCAGTGTTTCTGCATGCGGATGAATCGCTTCCTCCTAAACACGGAACTTCATTAAAAACAATATTGGACCATTTAAAGGTTCCGATCGCGCATAGCTTGGAAGAAGTGGAATCTTCTCTTGATCAGACAAAGATTGGGTTTGGGTGGACGGAAAAGCTTTGTCCACCGCTTGGTTCATTAAGAAGAATACGCAAAGAAATCGGCGTGCGGACAATCATGAACACGGTTGAGAAGCTGCTGGATATTTCGAGTGCCAAATACATTATCCTTGGTGTTTTTCATCGATCGGCAGTCAATAAAATCATACCCAGCCTTCAGCGGCTAACCTATGAAAAAGCATTTATCGTGCAGGGGGTGGAAGGTTCAGAAGATCTTCCTGTACACCGAAGCAGCTTTATTTATGAAGTAACCCAAGAGAAAAGTGAATCTATCATTATTAATCCGGAGGACTATGGATTAAAGCATGCAAAGGAAGTAAACAAAGAGAACCTGACTCCTGATGTGCAATGTACAATTATTCAAAGAGTACTAGCAGGAGAAAAATCAGGAGAGATTGCCCCTTATCGGAATCAAGTGGTTCTAAACGCAGGGCTGCGCTTCTATATACTTGGGCATACCTCTTCCATGGCCGAAGGAACGGCACTGGCAGGACAGCTGCTGAATGGCCGTAAAGGAATGGAGCAGCTTCAGCGCTGGCAGCATCAAGCACATTCCGCTTCTACTCATAAGACTTGAGGCGTATGTAAAATTAGACTCAAGGCGAGTTACAAAATGGGGGGAAATCAAATAAACTAAACATATAGTTTATTACAGCAGAAAAAGGAGTTTATGATAATTGGAACATAAAGGACTTCGAATTCTTATTCACGCCAGTACGTGGTTTGCACCTATACTCGTACCGCTGATCGTTTACCTTTTGATATCTGATCGGGAAGTGAAAAGCCTGGCGCTTCAAGCTGCGCTCTTCCATATTGTAATTGGGGTGTTAATCGCTATCTCGGCATTCTTCTCATGGGTACTCATCGGTTTGCCATTCTTGATTGTTTTTGGATTAATGGCTATCATCGCCCCTTTAGTGGGAATTTTCCGTGCATTAAATGACCGCCCTTACCAATATCCGATAGTTGGTTCTTGGGTAAAATAATATTTTCAGTAAAAAGCATTCTCCGATTCAGAGGAGGATGCTTTTTACTATGACCTTTGCAGTTAATCTATTTACCTAGTTCATTTCAATTGAAAAAAGTTGATTGGTATTTTGGAAGTATTTTCTATGGGATGTATTGTAAATGATATGTTTGTATAGTAATATGACTCCGATTTGGAGGATGTAAAAGGGGAGTACTAGGTCGATATGCGGGGAACAAAGCCCTTCCTTTTTTTAAAGCCCTGGTTTCCAAATCAAAATAAAAGAGGAGGTAATGTGTCCAGGTCGTACAGGCTGATCGTTTCCGCTGCACTCTTGTTATTTTTGATCATTGGGATAGTTACACCAGCAGAGGCACAATCAAATCCAAACGGAGGAGGTTATTGGCATCAAAGCGGTAAAGAGAAGATGAAACAGGCAACAATGCTCATGAAGGAAGGGAAATCTGTAGAAAGGTATAGCGAGGAAACGATTCAGGAAAAAACTCTAAAAAGAGTTCAGACCCTGGAAGAGCTAAGAAAAGAAGACAAGCAAAGCAACTCGGCAGATGAATCAAAGATGGGACCGCCAATGTTTACTGCGTTGGGCTGGGAGCCCCCGGCATTTGATTATGATCATATCAGTACTGTGGAAGAGTGCCGAAACAACCCAGCCAGCGGCTCAAAAACAGGTTATATAAAAAATCATTATTCTTTCTGTTGGTCCCATGTGGCTACTTACCAGATACCAAGGTCATGCCGCTTTGGATTTTGTACCTATGACGGTGTGCAGATTCAATTCACAGAAATCGGATACGGATCGAATCAAAGCAGGAAAATGAGAGTATATTACAGCATTGATGATATCCTTGTTACCAATCCTTCGTTAAACGGAGCCAAACTGAAAATTGATGTGGTTTGTCAGGCTAAAATCAATGCAGGTGACTGCAAACCGGATTCAAAGACTCCTGCCATAGAACGGACCATTGCACAGTGGAAAAACACAAACTTTGGTTTGAAAACATTCCTTTCGGATGCTCCTCCGGCCAGTGATTATAACCCTGATCAGATCGGGTATATGGATTTCTGGCCCAAACTCACCATTAAGCATGCACCTAGGAAGTTTACTAAAACCATTGATGGTATTAAACAAAGAGTTCGTTTTGATTCAGCAAAATACATGTTTGCTTTTCCCGACCAGCATTTTTGGCAGGGAGCGATATTTAGTAAAACGGATGCCGTCTTAAATGTACCTATTACCAAGGCAGAATTCGCTCCTCTAAAAGAAGCAGGTGAACATTGGAAGTTTGCAATGGATCATCCGGAGAAGACCAAACCTTATAAGTTAGGGAAAAAAATACCTGGAGCATTGGGAGACCGTCCTCTTACACGTATGTATACGAAAAGGCATCCCGAAGAATATGCAAAAAACAGGGCTAAGACTAGATCCGTATGCAACAAGGAATTTAAGGATGAAGACCGGACAGGTAAAGAATGCGATGAATTCCCATTTGCTTCCACTTGGGAAGGGTCATCAACAAATGGCCAGGATTGGTTTTCGGTCAAACTCATACCAAAGGAATCCAATAATGCGGCAGGAAGATGGCTTGCTGCCTGGTATGCCTATGACCGTATATTGGATGATGATCCGTTTTACGTACAAGTAAAGGCTCCTGTAAAAGTGGGGACCATTTCATCATATGGTACACCGAAGCCAGGACAGGACCATAGATCCAGCGACAACTTCTCACTGAAGAACATTCCTACCTATGCCAGCAAACTGAAATGGACCGTCACGTCAGGTCCCAAAAACGCTCAGTTCGATGTGATGCATGATGATAAACTGGGTTTCGATGAAACCATTTTTAATGACCTGAAAGACGGATCAGTAACAGATATTAAAACTGTGAAAGACATCTACATCGCCAACCCGGAACAAACAAACGATCAAGAATTTAACGTTGATATCTATGCCATTCCTTAAGAAAACAGTGAAGGCCTCTTATAGGAGGTCTTTTCTTTTTGAAAAGAAAAGACCCTTTCAAAGAATATTACATAGGATAGGTTAAAAAGGTAAGGAGGAGTTATGGATGCCTGCGACTGTCGGAGCTGTTAATATCAATACCGTTCGGGAAAGCGGCGTATTTACCATTGGTAATAGCCTGGTTATTAATCCGAAAAGAAATGAAAAATTTTATGCGGGTTCTGGTTTTGGCAACACCGGAAGCACTGTTTCAACCCACACGGATTTCAGTTTCACTCATACTTACGATAGCGACTCGGAAGATAATTCAAATATTGATAATAATTAGCCCAAAGGGAGCGGGTGTTGTAAAATAAAAGAGAAAAATATTCTGACGGAAAGTGGGTGCCGGTATCGTTCTTCATCTGAAATTGACCATAAATGATGTACTGAAGAGGAGTACTTTTTCCAAAGCGAAAGTAGCCGCCGGCAGCAAAGGGCTGAACCGTCTCGTCAAATGGGTTCATGTGATGGAGGTCGCTCAGATCGGAAATCTCCTCAACGGAAACGAGCTGATTCTTTCGACAGGTATGGCATGGAAAGACAACGAACAAGCCTTTCTTTCCTTTGTGCTGGAACTTATTGAGCTGAATGTTTCTGGTTTATGCATCGAGCTTGGAACTCAACTGTCGGCTGTGCCGGCATCGGTTCTTGAAGCTGCTGAAAATCACGGGCTTCCCATCATATTGTTTGAAGAAGAAGTCCGTTTCATCGATATTACCCAGGACTTGCATACTTATCTCATCCAGCAGCATTTTAAGATGATCACAGAGCTTGAGAGTTTTTCACAAGCGCTGAATCAGCTGCTGCTGAGCTCAAATCCACAGGAAAATATACTTAAACTTCTCCACCAATCCGTCAAGATGCAGGTGGTTTTTATACACAGCCAGAAAAACGTGACACTGTTCCCTGCCGTGGATTCTCCAGAGCAGGAAGAATGGCTGGATTTTATTGAAAAAAACCAGGAAAGCTCCTCTGTGGTAAGGCAGCCCATCCAGGCACTTGACCATCTATTCGCAGAGCTGATTCTCTGTTCGAAAGACCAGCCGATTACTGATCTGCACATCCTCCTGGCAGACCGGACGGCTACAGCCCTTGCCAACCAGCTGCTCCGGGAGATGTATACCGCTGAAAAAAAGAGAGCGGAAGAAAACAGCTGGATGCAAGAGTGGCTGGAGGGACGCCACCGTGACGAGGAGATCGAAAAGCATCTCGTATATTTGGGAATGAAAGGCCGGCATCAAGGGGCGTCTGTTTTTTGTGTTGAATTGGAAAACGGAGAGGCCGGTTTTACTGAAACACAATATCCGTACATACAGATTGTTATCCGGTCCATTTTCGAACCACTCGGTTTTTATATCCTGCCCTATGTAAAAAGCGACCATCTCATCTTTATCCTCATTAATCTTAGGGATGCTTCTTCATACAAAGAAAGGGTGCGCAAAGGAATCCATCTGGCAAGGGAAAATCAGAATATTCCTTTGCTATTTATGGCGGTCGGTAAATGGATAAGCAGACTAAGTGCACTGGATAAAAGCTATGATACAGCTCAGAAGGCGTTAATGCTTCAAACCAAACTTGCAAAAGGAAAAATCAGTCCGCTTTATGACGATCTCCACATGTACCGCCTGATTTCCATGATTCAGGACAAGCAAGAGCTCGATGATTTTATTCAAGATTATCTCAAGCCTGTGATTGAATACGACACAAAGAATAATACAAGACTTCTGAACACACTGAAGGTATTTTTAATGTGCAACGGTTCCAAGCAAGAAACAGCCGGCCATCTTTTTATTGTCAGGCAGACCTTGTACCACAGGATTAAGCAGCTGGAGGAATTGCTTGGCAAAGACTTTATGGAACCCGGAAAGCGCCAAGCCCTTGAATTTGCCGCGATGGCTCATGAATATATGGAACTGTAGAGGCTGAACCTATATCAGTCTCTTTTTATTTACCATTATGTATACCAATTAAGGGAAACCATTTTACGTTATGTCTAATGAAAGTTGTGTATTATACAGATATAATAGAATTGGAAAGTTTAGAATATTTTAAAAATTGTTACGGGGGGTAATTTTATGACAGTGTTGACAAATAAAGCTCAAACGCTTAAAAATTTCGTAAAAGGCCAGTGGGTGGATTCATCGGCCTCTGAATTTCTCGATGTGCCCAACCCGGCTACGGGTGAAGTTCTTGCAAGCGTGCCAATCTCGACGAAGGAAGAGGTAGGACAGGCAGTGCAGGCAGCGAAAGAAGCGTTTAAAACTTGGAAGAAGGTTCCCGTGCCAAAGCGTGCCCGAGTATTATTTAAATACCAGCAGCTGTTAACAGAAAACCACGACAAGCTTGCACAGCTTGTCGTTATGGAAAACGGCAAAAGCTATAAAGAAGCCTATGGGGAAGTACTTCGCGGCATTGAATGTGTTGAGTTTGCCTGTGGAGCTCCATCCCTTTTGATGGGTGAGTCCCTTGGCAGTATCGCTGAAGACATAGATTCAGAAATGTTTAGATATCCGCTCGGTGTTGTAGGAGGCATAACACCTTTTAACTTCCCGATGATGGTGCCATGCTGGATGTTTCCGCTGGCGATCGCATGCGGAAACACGTTTGTACTTAAGCCTTCTGAAAGAACACCAATTCTTGCTAACCGTCTTGCAGAGCTATTGGCAGAAGCAGGATTGCCAGAAGGAGTCTTCAATATTGTCCATGGTGCCCACGATGTCGTTAACGGATTGATTGAGCACGAAGATGTGAAAGCGGTTTCGTTTGTCGGCTCTCAGCCAGTGGCGAAGTACGTCTATGAAAAAGCAGCAGCTAAAGGAAAAAGAGTTCAGGCATTATCAGGGGCAAAGAATCATCATATCGTCTTGCCGGATGCTGATCTGGATAAAGCGGTCCAGAACGTCCTAAGTTCCTCGTTCGGAAGTGCTGGCCAGCGTTGTATGGCGTGCAGCGCTGTCGTATTAGTCGGCCATCAGGATACCTTTGTTCAAGCATTAAAGGATAAAGCGGATGAAATGAAAATGGGATATGGCATGGATGAGGATGTTCTGCTGACACCGATCATCCGTCAGAGCCACCGTGAAAAAGTATTGGGCTTAATCGAAAAAGGCAAGGAAGAAGGCGCTGTATTAGTGCGGGACGGAAGAGAAGATATGGGCAACCATGCTGACGGAACATTTCTTGGGGCAACGATTTTTGACCAGGTAACACCTGATATGATGATTGCTCGGGAAGAGTTGTTTGCTCCGGTTCTCAGTATTCTTAGGGCTGCCGATTTGGATGAGGCGCTGGAAATTGTCAACACATCAAGGTTTGGAAACTCAGCTACCCTCTATTCACAGGATGCAAAAGCTGTGCGCCAATTCCGTGAAGAAGCTGAGCCTGGCATGCTTGGCGTTAATGTTGGTGTGCCAGCTCCAATGGCATTCTTTCCGTTTTCCGGGGCAAAGGATTCGTTCTATGGAGATTTGCATGCGAACGGTAAGGACGGCCTAAACTTTTTTACAAAGAAAAAAATGATCACTTCCCGTTTTGTTTAATTTGAGAGGAGAGACTGTGATGCAAACCGAGCAAAGGGATCTTCTTCAGCAAAAAGATGAACAGTTTATCTGGCATTCTATGAAACGGTATAACCCTTCTACCATGGTCGTGAAATCAGCAGACGGATCATGGATTACAGACAATGAAGGCAAAAAATATCTGGATGGAATGGCAGGTCTGTGGTCAGTCAATGTGGGATACGGGAGAAAAGAGCTGGCCGAAGCCGCTTACAGCCAATTAAAAGAGCTGCCTTATTACCCCCTGACACAAAGCCACCAGCCAGCCATAGAATTAGGTGAAAAACTGAATCAATGGCTTGGCGGTGACTATGTTATCTTTTTCTCAAACAGCGGATCAGAAGCAAATGAGACAGCCTTTAAGATCGCAAGGCAGTACCATCAGCAGAAGGGCGAGCAAGGACGCTATAAATTCATTGCCCGCTACCGAGGATATCATGGCAACTCCATGGGTGCTCTTGCGGCAACCGGGCAGGCGCAGCGTAAGTACAAATACGAACCGCTCGGACAGGGCTTTCTCCATGTTGCTCCACCTGATAGTTACCGGTTCCCTGATTATCATAATGCCGAGTCCTACAGTGAAGAATGTGCTTCTGAGATTGACCGGGTGATGACATGGGAGCTTTCGGAAACCATTGCGGGTGTCATTATGGAACCGATCATTACTGGAGGCGGTGTCCTCATCCCGCATGATTCCTATATGAAAAAAGTAAAAGAAATCTGTGAAAAACACGGTGCCCTGCTCATCTCTGATGAAGTCATCAACGGTTTTGGACGGACGGGTAAGGCGTTCGGTTTCATGAATTACGGCGTGCAGCCTGATATTGTGACCATGGCAAAAGGGATTACAAGTTCTTACTTGCCGCTGTCTGCAACAGCTGTAAAACGTGAGATCTACGAGGCATTTAAAGGAGACGGAGAGTATGATCATTTCCGCCACGTCAATACGTTTGGAGGAAATCCGGCTTGCTGTGCAGTCGCCCTGAAAAACCTGGAGATCATGGAAAACGAAAATCTGATCGAACGCTCCAGAGAGAAGGGGGCAGAGCTATTAAAGGAGCTGTCTGAACTTGAAGCACATCCTTATGTTGGAAACGTCCGAGGGAAGGGACTGCTTTTCGGCATAGAGCTTGTTCAGGATAAAAGAACGAAAGTACCGCTGTCAGTAGACCAGGTTAACGGAGTCATCAGTGCGTGCAAGGCGAAAGGACTCCTGATCGGCAAAAACGGAGACACGGTTGCGGGCTTTAATAATGTGCTTACTCTTGCTCCCCCTCTGAATATTACGGATGAGGATGCAGCCTTTCTTGTAAAAAGACTGAAAGAAGCCATCTTTACCCTTTAAATTTGGCTGTTTTCGTAACCTTGTTGCCCTTGGGAGTGGTTGATTTCCGTTTCAGGCTGCTCCCTTTCCGCGGGGCGTGCGCTGAACCCCTCGGCGCAAGCGCCTGCGGGTTTCACCTGTCACGCTCGTCCCGCAGGACAAGGAAGGCTTCGGCAGCGTTATATCGCACGAAGAAAATGTGAAATTCATTTTCGAGGAGTCTTGCACCTTCCACTCCAATCAACTTGTCAATGAAGCTCTTTACAAAAATGTTCCCAAAGCAACAATCTTTTAGAAATGAGCCTTAAATTTTCACCATGGCTCCCAGCTAAAGGAGCCATGGTGTTTCCTTCAAAGGTGAATTTAACATAGTGTAACGAAAAGCAGCTCCAACATTTGACGGAATGTATAATGAAAATTTGTTTGAAAGCATGTATAGTAAAAATATTCAGAATTTTAGAATGATTACATAGTGTTCATGGAGAATGTTATTACGTAAGACCAAATTGTACCCTTCCGCTAACATGAAAATCTGTTTCATGCCTCATCGTTGTTCAACATCCATCTTATTGTTTTTTAGATACTTTAACCAACTAAATAAAAGGGGAGATATGATGTCAAACATGGTTAAGATTGGTCTCATTCAAGCTTCCAATGAAGCAGATGGCAATGAATCCGTGTCGGTTCACAAGGAACAGGCGATTGAAAAGCATATCAAACTCGTAAGGGAAGCCGCAGAAAAAGGAGCTCAAATCATCTGTTTGCAGGAGATTTTTTATGGTCCTTATTTTTGTACGGAACAAAATGCCAAATGGTATGATGCGGCGGAAGAAATTCCGAACGGCCCTACTACCAGAAGATTTCAGGCATTGGCACGTGAATTGGGCACCGTGATTGTGCTTCCAATCTATGAAAGAGAAGGGATTGCAACCTATTACAATACAGCTGCAGTGATTGATGCAGACGGCTCCTACCTTGGCAAGTACCGAAAACATCATATTCCACAAGTGAACGTTGGCCATGAAGGCAACGGTTTCTGGGAGAAATATTACTTTAAGCCCGGTAATCTTGGATATCCGGTTTTTGACACGGCGTTTGCCAAGGTAGGGGTTTATATATGCTACGACCGCCATTTTCCGGAGGGAGCTAGACTTCTAGGGTTAAACGGTGCTGAAATCGTGTTTAACCCTTCTGCCACGGTCGCTGGCCTTTCGGAATACTTATGGAAGCTCGAACAGCCAGCTCATGCGGTTGCCAACGGATATTATATCGGAGCGATCAACCGTGTAGGAACGGAAGGTCCATGGAACCTTGGGGAGTTTTATGGTCAATCATACCTTTGCGATCCGCGTGGGAATTTTGTAGCCATGGGCAGCCGTGATCAGGATGAAGTGGTCATTGGTGAGATGGACAAGGAATTGATCCGTGAAGTAAGAAATACCTGGCAGTTCTTTAGAGACCGACGTCCTGAAACCTATCAGGAAATGACTACGCTTTTGCCTTAATTCCAAAGAATAGAGGGGGCATACAAAATGAGTAACGGAAGCCAAGCGTTTATTTCACTGCAAGAACTTCAGCGAAACTTTGACGAGGTAAGGTCAGGATTGACTCCAGCGGAAGCCAGGGACGAATCGAACAGGTGCCTGTATTGTTATGATGCTCCATGCATTCAAGCCTGTCCGACCGGGATCAACATCCCGTCATTTATTAAAAAGATCGCATCTGGGAACTTAAAGGGTTCAGCAAGGATCATCATGGAATCGAACCCTGTAGGAGCAAGCTGTGCAAGGGTTTGTCCGACCGAGGAGCTCTGTGAAGGAGCATGTGTACTCAACGACTCCACTAAACCCATCATGATCGGTGATCTTCAGCGCTATGCCACAGATTGGGCGATCAAGAACGAACAGACATTGTTTAAGGCTGGTGAGAAAAACGGCTTAAAAGTTGCTGTGATCGGCGGCGGGCCTGCAGGTTTGTCATCAGCCCGAGAGCTTGCTCTGCTCGGCTATGAAGTCACTATTTTTGAAGCAAAAGAACAGGCTGGAGGGTTAAATACGTATGGCATCGTCTCCTTCCGCCTGCCGCAAAAAGTTTCATTATGGGAAGTACAGCAAGTTGAAAAACTCGGTGTAGAAATAAAAACGAATACGATGATCGGAAGAGATGTTCAGGCAGCGGATGTTCTTACTGAATATGATGCTGTAGTACTTGCTGTGGGAATGTCGAAGGTACCGATGCTCCGAATTGAAGGAGAAAATCTTGACGGTGTCCACGATGCTATTCAGTTTGTGGAAGACACTAAAACAAAAGAACTTTCTGAAGCTTACATCGGCAAAAGGATAGCCGTCATCGGGGCAGGCAACACAGCTATTGATGCGGCAACGTGTTCCGTTCGCTTGGGAGCGGAGAATGTAAAAATCCTTTACCGCCGGACTCAGGAGGAAATGACCGCATACGATTTTGAGTTTGAATTCGCAAAACAGGATAATGTGGAATTTCGGTGGCTGACCGCTCCAAAACGAATCATTGGAGATGAAAAAGGCAAGGTGAAGCAGCTGGAATGCATCCGCATGCAGCTTGGCGAGCCAGGAAAAGACGGGCGAAGAAGGCCGGTTCCGGTCGAAGGATCTGAATTTATTCTGGAGGTTGACGCAGTCATTAAGGCGATCGGGCAGACAAGGTATACCAATCTGATTGAATCCTTTGGGCTCGAACATCAGTGGGGAACGGTTAAGGTCAACCTTGAAACCTATCAAACTTCCAATGAAAAAGTGTTTGCTGCTGGTGATGTTATTTTTGGTGACGGGCAGGGAGAAGCGATGGTCGTTACAGCCGCACAGCAAGGGAAAAGAGCAGCTTATGCGATTCATCAGACGTTAAAGAATTCCATAATTGAGACCGCGTAACCATTTGTTTTTCAATCAAATCACTTAGGAGGGTCTTTATATGGCAGATTTGCGTATTAACCTTGCAGGAATTGAATCACCAAATCCATTTTGGCTGGCCTCTGCACCGCCAACCAATTCGGGGTATCAGGTTCAGCGTGCTTTTGAAGCTGGCTGGGGAGGAGCAGTATGGAAAACGCTGGGTGAACCAATCATCAATACAACCGCCCGTTTTGCAGCTGTTAGTTTTAACGGGAAAAAAGTAGCAGGATTCAATAATATAGAACTGATCACAGACCGCCCCCTCGAAGTAAACCTTAAGGAAATCTATGAAACGAAGAAAAGGTTTCCAAACCATGCCATTATCGCCTCTTTAATGGTAGAACCGAAAAGGGAAAAATGGCACGAAATCGTCAAGCGGGTAGAGGATGTGGGCGTTGATGGACTGGAACTGAATTTCGGCTGTCCTCATGGTATGGCTGAACGTGGAATGGGTGCAGCTTCAGGACAGCAGCCTGATCTGGTCCAGGCACAGACGATGTGGGCGAAGGAAGCTGCGAGAACGCCCGTCATTGTGAAACTGACACCAAACATCACGGATATTACGGTTACCGCTAAAGCAGCCGTTCAAGGCGGAGCGGACGCAATCAGTATGATCAATACGATCAACAGTTTAGCCGGTGTGGACATCGACACCTGGAATACGATTCCTCATGTTGCAGGCAAGGGAGCACATGGAGGCTATTGCGGACCTGCGGTTAAACCGATCGCCTTGAACATGGTGGCCGAATGTGCAAGGAATCCTTACATCAATGTGCCGATCTCAGGAATCGGCGGGATATCAACATGGCGGGATGCAGTGGAATTTATGCTGATGGGGGCAGGAGGCGTACAAGTCTGTACAGCAGCCATGCATCACGGCTTCAGCATTGTAGAAGATATGATTGATGGCTTAAGCAACTACTTAGATGACAAAGGAATCTCATCGGTTCAGGAGATTATCGGAAAATCAGTGGAACGTTATTCTGACTGGGGCAACCTGGATCTAAACTACAGGATTGTCGCCCGCATCAACAATGATGTCTGCATCAATTGCAACAAATGCCATATTGCATGTGAAGATACTTCTCATCAATGCATTGATATGCTTACAGATCCTAACGGGCAAAAATATTTGGAAGTCCGAGAAGATGACTGTGTAGGCTGTAACCTCTGTTCGATTGTATGTCCTGAAGAAGGTGCGATCGACATGATTGAACTTCCTCATGAGCAGCCTCCGATGACTTGGAACGAACGCCAGACGGTTTTGGCTGGATACAAAGATAATGAACGGGAGGCAGCAAAATGAAAAAAGTGATAAAAAACGGTACAATCGTAACTGCATCTGATACGTTTGTGGCAGATGTTGTCGTTGAAAACGGGAAGATAGCAATGATCGCAAAGAACCTTCCAAGTGAAGGCATGGAGGTGATCGATGCTGAAGGATGCTATATCTTTCCGGGAGGCATCGATCCCCATACCCATCTGGAGATGCCGTTTGGCGGTACGGTAAGCAGAGATGATTTTGAGACCGGTACGATTGCTGCAGCCTTCGGAGGAACGACGACGGTTATCGATTTCTGCTTAACTGACAAAGGGGTTCCACTGAAGAATTCCATCGAAACGTGGCATAACAAATCAAAGGATAAAGCCGTAATCGATTATTCGTTCCACCTTATGATTGGGGAAATAAACGAAGAGGTAATGAAGGAGATTCCGCAGGTAATAGAGGAAGAAGGCATCACTTCATTTAAAGTATTTATGGCGTATAAGAACGTGCTTCAGGCAGATGATGAAACCTTGTTTAAGACGCTGGTTATGGCAAAAGAACAGGGAGCCCTTGTTATGGTACATGCTGAAAACGGGGATGTCATTGATTTTCTGACTAAAAAAGCGCTCGAAGAAGGGAAGACGGATCCCATCTATCATGGATTGACGAGGCCACCGGAACTGGAAGGGGAAGCAACTGGCCGTGCCTGCATGATGACAGGGCTGGCTGATTCTCAGCTGTACGTGGTTCATGTATCCTGTCAGGAAGCAGCCGAAAAAATTGCAGAAGCAAGAAGCAAAGGCTACCAGGTTTATGGAGAAACATGCCCTCAATACCTAGTGCTTGATCAATCCGAAATGGAAAGGCCTGATTTTGAAGGAGCCAAATATGTCTGGTCCCCGCCGCTTCGGGAAAAGAAACATCAGGAACCGTTATGGAATGCTTTAAAAAGCGGCCAGCTTCAGACGCTGGGTTCGGATCAATGTTCGTTTGATTTTAACGGACAGAAAGATCTTGGCAAGGGAGATTTCACCAAGATACCTAACGGCGGTCCGTTCATCGAAGACCGGTTTTCTGTCCTTTTTTCAGAGGGAGTAAAAAAAGGCCGAATCACGCTCAACCAGTTTGTTGACATTGTTTCTACCCGATCAGCAAAACTGTTTGGTTTGTTTCCTGAAAAAGGAACGATCGCTGTTGGAAGTGATGCAGACCTTGTTATCTTTGATCCGACAAAGGAACGAACTATTTCTGCGCAAACGCATCACATGGCCGTTGACTATAACGCGTTTGAAGGAATGAAGATCACTGGTGAGCCGGTATCTGTTTTATCCAGAGGCGAGTTTGTTATTAAAGATAAAACGTTTGTCGGAAAATTGGGAAAAGGCCGTTATATTAAAAGAAAACGGTTCAATGCCGAAGGGCAGAAACAGCTGGCGGCGCTTTCCAAATAATCGGTAGTCACACTCTTGAAAAGGAGGATGGGGTATGTCAGCATCACAGGAATATTTCGAGGAAAAGGAAAAAATAGATTTTCTCCTGTATCAGGGATATCAGATTACGAGAGTGTCAGAGAATCTTGATGGTGCCGCAGTAGAGTTTGAACGTGCAGGTACTACGAATCAAGAAAGGGAAGTTCTTCTTATTCAAACGGCAGATGCCAGAAAGTATTTTTCGACTATCATGTTTCATCAGCAAAAAAATCTTACACCGGCAGAATAATAGACAAAGAGGTTGTTGAGTTATTTGCAGCAGCCTTTTTGTACGTTGAAAAAGGAGGAATGACTGTGAAAGTTGAACAGATTCAGATCAATAGTGAACGGCTGAATGCCAATTTGCAAGAGTTGGCCGAGATCGGAAAGATCGGGGAAACAGGTGTATGCAGGCCGGCCCTTTCACCTTTGGAAAAGGAAGCCTTTAAACTTGTAAGTACTTGGATGGAAGAAGCAGGGATGTCTGTCAGGATTGATCATTTTGGAAACTTGATTGGCAGAATCGAAGGCAAGGATAGGAAGGCTCCGGTGCTCATGATTGGTTCACATCTGGATTCTCAGCCTTACGGAGGCCGTTTTGACGGGCCTGCTGGGGTTCTTGCCGGCATTGAAGCTGTAGCCACCTTAAAGGAACAGGGGATTACACCAGACCGGCCGATCGAAGTCGTATCGTTTTGTGATGAAGAAGGATGGAGGTTTAACCGAGGCTTGTTTGGGTCCAGGGGTATACTGGGTAAGCTGGATGAAGGAGATTTAATGCGTAAGGACCAGGATGGAGTTACAAGAGAACAGGCTTTGCGTGATTTCGGCTGTGATCCGGCCAAGTTTCATGAATCACAATATCAGCCGGGAAGCATCCATGCTTTCTTGGAGCTTCATATTGAGCAAGGCCCAGTGCTGGATAAATCTAATCTTCCTATTGGAGTTGTAACTGGCATCTCTGGCCCTTTATGGTGGACGGTCAAGCTGAAGGGATTTGCCGGGCATGCGGGTTCCGTTCCTATGGGGATGCGGCAGGACGCTATGCTGGGAGCTTCAGAAATCACACTCGCTCTCAACCGGATCGTCAAGCAGGAACCGGGAGCACCAACGGTTGGAACGGTCGGCCATGTACAGGTCTTTCCGAATTCAAGAAACATCATTGCTGAAGAAGTAACGTTTACCGTCGACCTGCGTGACATTGACCAAAACCGCCGTGACCGATATGAGAAACAGCTGCGGCAGGAAATTGAGGAGATCTGTCAAAAGTATCAGCTGAACTACGAGATTCAGGAAGATACGAACAGTGAGCCGCGTTATTGTGCCGACTGGATCAAGGAGATTATGCACGACGAAAGCAAACAGATGGGACTGGAAACACCAGAGCTCATGAGCGGGCCTTTCCATGATGCATTGATCCTCTCTTATGCGTGTGATTACGGAATGATTTTTGTCCGCTGCAAAGACGGCATCAGCCATAATCCTGCGGAATTTTCTGCACCGGAGGATCTTGCGAAGGGGACGGAGCTGCTATATCGGACGATGAGAAGAATGATGTTAGTTAAATGAGAAAAGGCATGCAGGCGTTTAATATCGTCTGCATGCCTTTTGTATCTTTCAGTGTGAGTAAAATTATTAAGAAATCCTTAATCACTATTAAAAATATACTTTTGGTTACTTTCCATAATACTTTCCATCACAAACTTTGAACGATCTCCACGGACAATGCTAGAGGAGAGTTCGATGGGGGATTGTTTGGTTGAATATGTGATGGACTCCAATAAAAACGAAGGGGATCCTACAGGAATGTTTAGTAATTCACTCATTGTTTGATTGGTTAAGATAGGCTCAATTGATTCCATAGATCGGTAGATATCAACCTCAAATTTGGTTCTCAACAATTGGAATAATGAACCTGAACAATCTTCCTGGATCAGGCTAGGAGCAATCTTCCAAGGGATGAACGATGTGGAATGCTGAAGAGGTTCTGTTCCCCCATATCGCAAGCGTACCAGCTTGATGACAGGGTCATCTTCTTTAATCTCAAGAGCTTGAGCCAGAGAGAAATATGCCGGACTTTATGGATTCTATCAGAAAAACAGGAAAACCCAACGGTCCTTCATCATGGGATGGTTACATTGCTGCTATAACCTCGGACGCCTGTTTAAAAGCTCAGCAAACTGGTGAGAAGGAACTGATTCAACCTGTTGAAAAACCTGTTTTTCACCTAAATACACCACGATTCTCTTTTAAACAATACTAAATCCTAAGGTTGAAAGATGGGAAGAATGATGAATAAATAAAATGAAATCAAAAGGAACTGACAAAATTTATTGCCAGTCCCTTTACAGATTTATAGACTAATGCTTAACTACTTTTTTGACCGCATTGGAACTCTTGTTGCCTGCTTTATCTGTAGCATAAACATAAACATTTGTACCCGCTTTTTGCGGTTTTATGATGACACTGTAATTACCTTTACTGTCCGCTTTTTTGGACCCCAGTGTTTTGCTGTTTGCGCGTACTGTTACGGTAGAGTTGGCTTCAGCTTTTCCTTTTACCACTTTATCATTGTCATCAATCTTATTAATGGTAGGCTTAGTCGGCGGGATGACATCAGCTACGATAACGGTGGCTGGTGAACTGATATTCCCGCTTTTATCTTTTGCTGTGACTGTTAATTTGGTATTCGCTTTTTGAACACTTATTTTGACTGAGAAAGTCCCTTTTGACGTTGTTATTCCGGTACCCAACGTTTTTGAACCATTTTTGATCGAAATCGTAGAATTGGCTTCTGCCTTTCCTGTTACTGCCTTATCATTGTTATCTACTTTATTAATGACAGGTTTTGATGGAGCTACATCATCAACAAATACAGGGATTACCGCGTAAAGGTCATCTTCTGTATTGTTATCAATGTCGTCTTGATTGTCGTAGTCTATGGCATTTATGTAATAAGTGCCGGGTTTGTTCACTCGAAATGCCTCTACAAAAACCTCCGGATCAGAATCATCGTACCCTAAATAAACCAGGTTGTTGTTTTCTGCATAATCCTTCTGAAACAGCCCGAACAACAGCTGTATGGCAGTAGAGTTGGTTGTGCCGCCGATTAAAACGACACCTTTATCGGGAACTGTCAGTTTAAACATATCAACATCATATAGAGGCAGCAATTGGCCGACCATGGCTTTTTCAAATTTTGCTGTATTGGCTGCATCAAAATCGTCATTGTATTCCATCTCATATAAAGGATCTTCATCATTAGTAGTCTTTAGATTGCCGAAACTCTCCGGGTGAAAGGGTATATCCTTTAGTCTTTGCTCCAATGGGCTTCTTTGAATGGAATTGTTAAAGTTTTTATCATACAACGAGTTAAGATTGTACTCCTGTTGAATCACCTTGGTCGCCTTTTCAAACTGAATGGGTGCAGCATAGGCCGTTTGTGCAGCACAAGTTGAGGCAATGATACTTGCACAAAGCAATGAATACAAACCCTTCCTTTTCACCAGCATCTCCCCTTAAAATAAGACTTTCCTACTGAACCTATTTTAATGGTGCAATCCATTTAATTCCATGAAAAGTGTTCACCAAATATGTCCAAAATCAGCTATTAATTGCAACAAAGAGTGATAATTTGCTGATGAAGGGAAGGAAGAGTAAATAGGGAATAAACTGCCTGAGAGGGGACAATTGGGAATAATGGAGGGGCTTATATAAGGAAGATCATTTACTATTGGTCCTCACCTAATTTTCTATTAAGCATTCATACACTTTTTTTATATCCAAGATGGTTTGCAGATGCATGCCCTCGTGAAAAGTCGTCCAAAGAAGGACTTGCTCAAGGGTATCCATCCCCTGCGTTGGTTCAAATACCTCTTCTAATCGATCACCATATGTTCCCTTAATATTAGCAATTTGTTCTTTAAGTAACGGCTTCAATTCTTCGAGTGAAGGAGTTTCAGCGGTAAAGTCATCTGGAGATGTGCCCCAACCAAACCATTCGTTGAAATGTTTAGGGAAATCAACTTCTTCCTTGGTTAAATTCTCAATCCATGCATATTGTTCCACGAAAACATGGCCGAGGTTCCACCTGATATTATTTTTAAAACCTTTAGGTACAATCTGCGCTTCCTCCTCAGTGACATCTGCCACTTTCAGCAGGTAGTTTCTCATGCCTTCTAATTGTTTGAAAAAAACCTCGTGACGCTGTTTCATTCACAATTCCTCCTTTAATTGATATTGCTTATTAGTAGAATTCTTTGAGTATAGTACAAATTACAAATGGCCAGCCTTTTGTTCCAACGAGTTTACTACTTATCAATTATCCGGCAAATTAAGTAATATGATTTAATAAAAAAGGGGCTGTCCAGAAAGTCGAAAATTGACCTTCAGGCAGCCCCTTTTTGGCTTGAAAAATCTTCAATGAAAAGTTAATTGAAGTGGAAGATGCGAGACTCCTGCGGGACTAGCGTGACAGGTGAGACTCCCGC
>NZ_JARMMC010000047.1:0-905 GCF_036216745.1 Fictibacillus sp. B-59209
CAGGTTTTTCTACCGAATCCGGTGGAATCCAGTGGAAGTGCGGCAGGGCTGGCAGACAATAATGATGCGGATTCACCAGCATTGAACGCCCAGCTTAAAAATGTTCAATTATTGGGTCTTGATGGAACAGGAAAACTGGCAGGCCAATATGTTGCCATTAACTCAAAAGCAAGGACGAAAAGTTCAACTCTTACATTCAATTACACTCGCTCGGATAATCAATTTGAAGATGTAATGGCTTACTATCATATTGATACCTTGCAGCGCTACATTCAATCGCTAGGTTTTACCAACATCAACAACCGTTCGATTACAGCGAATGTGAATACGTATAAACAGGATAACTCTTTTTACAGCCCGACGAAGAAGGATCTTACCTTTGGTTCTGGCGGGGTGGATGATGCTGAGGATGCAGGAGTCATCGCTCACGAATATGGACATTCTATTCAGGACAATCAGGTTCCAGGTTTTGGGGACTCCCTTGAAGGAGGATCTATGGGGGAGGGCTTTGGAGACTATCTTGGTGCAACCTATGAGGATGCAGTTACAGGGGATGGATTTGGACATGCTTGTGTTGCGGAATGGGATTCAACCTCCTATTCTTCGTCAAACCCTCCTTGTCTGAGAAGACTGGATGAAAATAAAGTATACCCAAGGGATGTTGCCGGGGAAGTCCATGCGGATGGAGAGATTTGGTCTCAGCCCCTATATGAGCTGGCAGGAGCTATTGGAAGGGACGCTGCTACAAAAATTATTTTGCAGTCTCATTGGTCACTGACACCCAATGCAACATTTAATGACGGGGCACGGGCGATCAAGCAGGCAGATCAGCAGCTCAATGGCGGCCGCAATGCAAAAACAATTGATGCAGTCTTTAAAGCGAGAGGGCTATCAACCAATTAATA
>NZ_JARMMC010000048.1:0-2415 GCF_036216745.1 Fictibacillus sp. B-59209
CGCTCCTTTGACGCGAAAAATCTTCACGGAAATGTTGTTTGGAGAGCAAGGTGCGAGACTCCTGCGGGACTAGCGTGACAGGTGAGACTCCCGCAGGCGCTTGCGCCAAGAGGCTCACCGCACGCCCCGCGGAAAGCGAGCAGCCTGGAGCGGAGATCAACAGCTACCAGACTTCTTGGACAGCCCCTTTTTAATGGATCATCTGTTTGACTAGATCACGGTTGCGTTTTTTGAATACTTCATTATGAGAAGAAACCATCGCCACTTTTTGAGCTTCAGGTTCGATGAATTGTTTTGCTTTGTTCACAGCGTTAGCTGCGTCTTGAAAGGCTCCGGAAATCAGGTTCAATTTACCGTCATGTTTGAGTATATCTCCAGCAGCATACAACCCCGGGACTGAGGATTCGCTGTTTGAATTGCCAGCGATATAAAAATTTTCTTCAAGTTCAATATTCAGGCTGCTATTTCCAAGAAGTGATGTATCCTGTTCATAGCCATGATTGATGACCACTTCATCTATGGGCAGATAGGTAACTTCACCAGTTTCATGGTTTGTTAACTCGATCTGTTCAATTACTTCATGGTTCGGGCATGCGAATAGTTTAGAGATTGATGTGTTAAAGATGCAGTCTGCACAACTGTTCATAAGCTGTGTCACTTGAGCTTCATGGCCGGCAAGTGTTCCTTTTCTATACGTTAAGTATACTTTTTTAGCGATATTCACTAATTCATTCGCCCAATCGATCGCTGTATTTCCTCCGCCAGAAATAATCACCGTTTTATCCTTAAAATGCTGAAGTGACTTCACCGTGTAGTTTAAGTTAGACACTTCAAATCTCTCGGCACCCTCAATCTCCAGCTTCTGCGGGTTTAAGATACCGCTCCCAACAGCAACGATTACCGTTTTGGAATAATGCACTGCACCATTAGCGCCTTTCAGGATAAAGATACCATCTACATTCCGCGTAATCGATTCTACTTTTTCATTCAAAACGACTTCAGGGTCGAACGTCAGTCCTTGCTCAACAAGTTTTTCGATAAGCTTTGCTCCTGGAAGTGGTGTGTGGCCGCCTACATCCCAGATCATCTTCTCAGGATACACATGAATTTTTCCGCCTAACTGGGGCTGGAATTCAATGATCTTTGTCTTCATTTCACGAAGTCCGCTATAAAAGGCAGAGTAAAGCCCTGCTGGCCCACCGCCAATAATCGTTACATCATAAATTTCTTTTTCCACATGCGTTCTCTCCTCAGAAAGAAATTAATATTGATTATCATTCTCAATTAAAATATATATCGAATCGCCCATTTTTACAATAAGTATTTTTCCTGAAGAAAGTAAAAAATTTTAAAATGCATGTTCTCAAGTTATAGGGTATTATGATTTCAGACCCATATACGAATCCTTGGAGGAGAGTATGATGAAGAACGATATACAGCTGCTAGGGGAATTATTGATTAAACGAAGACATAAGATTGCTGAATCGGTTCACGCTGATCGAATGGAAGGCGTGGCCATGACTCAAGCGGAGAAAAATGAATTCCAGAAAATTGAGCCGCGAATCATGGAAATACGAGCTGAATTTATCACCCTGTTTGGAGAAGCATTAACTGAGCACGATAATCGAAATAAAACCATTGAAAAGATGAAGCAATGGGGAAAAGAAACGGGTGACTATTTCTTTAAACTGGGAGCCCCCCTTGATGAGGCATTAAAAGATACAAGCTATTATCGTGATTACATTTGGAAATCCATCAAAGAAGAGGCGACCATTCTGGGAATGTCCGCTGAAACGATTTTTGATGTTATTGAGATCATCGATCCTCTGTTGGATCATGCAGTATATTATTTCAGTCTGACCTATGTTCAATCTCATCAAACTATGCTTGAACAGGCAAAATCGGCCTTTTTGGAGTTATCGGTTCCTATCGTTCCCTTGATTAAAGGGACAGGGGTGTTGCCGTTAATCGGGAACATTGATACAGAAAGAGCTCATTTACTAATGGAAGAAACATTGAGTCAGGCCGTAAAATTAAAATTGGAGCACTTAATCATGGATGTTTCAGGTGTAATGATAGTCGATACGATGGTGGCCGACCAGTTATTTAAAGTGATCGATGCTTTAACCTTGTTAGGAGTTACGACGATCCTTACAGGCATTCGCCCTGAGGTGGCACAAACGATGGTTGCCTTGGGATTAAACCTCGATAAAATAAAAGTAAAAGGTAATTTGCATCAAGCCTTTATGGATATACAATCGTTGTAGATGAAAAGGGGCTGTCCAGAAAGTCGAAAATTGACCTTCAGGCAGCCCCTTTTTGGCTTGAAAAATCTTCAATGAAAAGTTAATTGAAGTGGAAGATGCGAGACTCCTGCGGGACTAGCGTGACAGGTGAGACTCCCGCCGGTGCTTG
>NZ_JARMMC010000049.1:0-3841 GCF_036216745.1 Fictibacillus sp. B-59209
TTCTTTTTATGAGGAAAATGAATGCCGATACTTGTTATAAATTTACAATTTACAATCAAAAAAGTTCCTATCCCATTGTATTGGGATAGGAACTTTTTTGATTTCAGTTAAACAAATAACCCAAAATCTCCGGCAGGCGTTTTCTCCAATCTGCTTCGTTATGTATGCCGCCTTCGACTACGTCATAGCGGCAGTCACTCACCTTATCCTTCATGATCTCGTACACCCGGTCGCTTGAATCGATATACATCTGGTTATTTACATTTCCGGAGTCTTCCTTTGTACCAACGTCCATGTAGAATTTTTTCACGCTGGATAGGTCGCTTTCCCGGATCAGCTCTTCAATCTCCTGCTGGCTGAACCAATAGGCAGACGAAACAGAAGCTACCCGAGTGAAAATGAGCGGATAGGCGCAGGCTGCGTATGTCGAGATCAGACCGCCCATCGAGCTTCCTGCCATCAGCGTGTCATTGCGCTGGGTACGGTATTTTTGATCGATCAGGGGCTTGAGTTCATGCACGATATAATCGATGTATTTTTCACCCCCGCCGCCGTAAGCATTTTTATCCAGGTTCTGCTTGTCTGCAATGTCGGCATTCTCCCATGGACCGTACTCATCCAGACGGTCAGTTCCATCCGCACAATCAATCCCCACGACAATCAGCTCAAGACCGCTTTCTTCTATATAATCCTTTACACCCCAGGATGTGCCGAAGCTCGCATCCTCATCACAGTACAGGTTCTGTCCGTCATGCATATACAGGACTGGATATGTTTTTCCGCTTGTTTCATAACCATTCGGCAGGCAGACCCTTACCTTCCGTTTTCTCTGAAATGGCGTGATGACAACTTCGAACGTATCGATCATTTTCCACTCTCCCATTCTATCGGTTTTCTTACATCATGACGGAATGAGAGAGCAATTTGCAAACCTTTTTTAGTGGGCTGGTTTCTTTTTGTTTTGATAAGGAAACGCAGCAACTGTGTTTTTGGGAAGAGGTGTTAAAGGCTTATCTTTATCCAAAGCATCTTCATGAACCGGGTTTCGCTTCATGTTCACAAACGCGGAAACGTTCGTCAGAATTCCCATTGAGAACATGATGACCAGGAGTGATGACCCGCCATAGCTTAGAAAAGGCAGTGGAACACCGGTAACTGGCAGGAGCCCTGTGGCAGCGCCAAGGTTAATGAACGATTGGATCCCGATCATACTGGCCACACCGAACGCCAGCAGCCGGCCGAACGTATCTTTACAGCGCAGGCCAATGATAAATCCTCTGATCACGATGTAAAATAATCCTGTGATTGAGGCCAGAACACCGGCAAATCCAAACTCCTCCGAGACGTTGGCGATGATAAAATCCGTCTGTCCCTCTGGCAGGTATCCATACTTTGTACGCCCGTTCCCGAGCCCTACCCCTTCCATTCCTCCGGCAGAAATGGCGACATAGGAATTGATGAGCTGATAGCCCTCTTTCTGGTGTTCAAATGGTGAGTAGGCTCCCTTAAAACGGGAAAGCTGTTCATCACTCGCCACAAACATGAAGAAAACAATCATCAGTACTGCCGACGATACCGAAAGAATCGCAACATGGCGAAAGCGTATCTTCGCACAAACCAGGATACATGCCGCAATGGAAACCAGGATGAGCATCGAACCGAAGTCAGGCTGCATGAGAATGAGGAAGGCAATAAATCCAACGACAACTAACGGTGGTGCAATGGCCTTGTTAAAGTCGGAAATGTAGGATTGTTTCTTCGATAATATCGATGCCAAGTAGATGATGATCGCGATTTTTGCCGCTTCAGCCGGCTGAAGGTTAAACCCTCCCAGACTGATCCACGATTGCGCATTATTAACGACCTTTCCCAAAACAAAAACAAGAATTAATAGAAAGACCGTCACCGTAATTAATAGTTTGGTTAGTTTCATATACGCTTTGTATGGAAAGATAGAGGAGAGACAAAAAATCACAAAACCTCCGAGTACAAAAATGAGCTGCCGATTAAAGAAGAAATCAGCTTCTCTACCATAATTAAATGCGACCCAATAGCTGCTGCTATAGATCATGACTAAACCAAATATACATAAGCCAACAGTGGCCACTACTAAACTATAATCCATATTCTTTATTAATTTTTTCAGCATAATTTGATCACCCACTCTTATTCTACTCTATATTGGAACATCTTGGATGATAAATTATGCGACAAAATCGCGACATTATCCTCTGAACCGGACAAAAAAAGACAGCGTTCACTGCTGCCTGTTTTTTAACTATCCATTTAATAGAAGCTATTTTACAACTCCTCTGTTAATTTTACTTTTTTGTAACAGCCCCTCCATAGGCAGGACTCTCAATACTATTGCAGAAAATAATAACCATAAAGCTATGGGGGTGCGATTCTTGAACAAAGACACGTTTGATCTCTTTTTAGTAGAAGCTTCAACAGACCAAAAACGGCAGCGGGCGGTTTACACGGTCTCCTCTGTCCAGGAAGCCTATGATAAATTCATGGGAGAACTCAAAGCCAACCCAGAAGTAAACCAAAAACTAAAATCACTCACCATCAAAAGCGGAACCGTCTCGTATGATATTTTCAAGTAATAGATTTAAATTAAGAAGCCCTCTCCTTATTTACCAGGAGGGGCTTTTTACGTTTTAAAAATAGCGTTGCGTGTCCTCTGGTTTTTGGTTATGAGTACTATTCCTATGACATATTTTTAAATAAATAAGAGCCGCTAAAGGAGTAATGGAATCGATGCCTAACGGACTAAATTATAAAATGAGAACCCAGTTTCTATTAATAGCAGATGATCGGACCCTTGCAAAATTACTAAAGCACTTTGCACTGAACGGTATAAACATCAATGGCTTCCAACAATTGAAACCAGATCCCAACAGTCCTCAAAATGTCGTTAGATTTGTAGTTGGAAGTACAGAAGGTGAGATTCCGAACGAAATTCAGGCCGTCAGGAATACTCTTTATCCTTTGCATTTGCATTGGACAGAAAAGCAAGTCATTCAAATCCTTGATATTGCTTCAGGTGCACCCGGACAAATCGGAATGATCCATGGGGCATTGTGGTGTAAAGTGAAAATCAAAGCAATCTATCTGGGAGAGCAGACAAAAATTTTTTTGGATGTATCAAACAATAAGGAAGCCATAAGAATTCTTTCTCAGCCACAGCTTCAGCTATGCCGTTAAAAAAAGAAACGGTGCCAGGCACCACGATTACACACTTGTGTAATTGAGGTGCCTGGCACCTTGAAAAGCGCCTTGATAGGAATGGCACTGCATTTTCTCTTGTTGTAAACCGTCCAATCCCTGCCAGGTTCCAGTCAGCGTTAAGCGGCCATCTGGCAGCCATTCAGGCACCAGCCTCCCCACTCCGCTCCGCAGCTCATTGTTCTTGTTCACATGATGGTATTTAAAATGAAGTTCCCCTTCATGATCAACCATGCCGACTAAGGTCCCGCATTGTATGCCCTCTCCGGTATAAGCGGCACGCACGATCAAACCTTCCTGAATGCAGGTAAAGTAAATAGGTGAACATTTATCACGGACTTCGTGTTCCGGCACAGACACAAATACTTGATTGTGATAGGTAGCCATTGGTTTACACGCCTCTCCTTTTTATTCAACAGGCTTGTAGTACATATCTTTATGCAACTATACGGAAAAATGGCTATATAAAATAGAAATTCGTAATATTTTCTAACAGGAAATTTTGTTTTGGTTCCTTCTGGGTTTAGGTTAGTCTATTTTTGTTAAAAAAGTTGTCGTAGATGGCTGCATTATATGTCTACATTTATTTTTCCATCGCCTACTCTTATGT
>NZ_JARMMC010000050.1:0-510 GCF_036216745.1 Fictibacillus sp. B-59209
CTTCCGCTTTCCATCTTTAAAAATAAAATGGTCCTCGGAACAAGTATCGTTGTGTTTTGCCAAGGTGCAATCATGTTCTCGGCCATCACCTACTTGCCTATTCTTTCGGTGGCTGTCATCGGGAACGAAAACTCAAACAGCGTACTGACGCCGATGATGTTTCCGATCATGGTTGGGGCTATAACAGCTGGTTTCCTTTGTACCAAATTACGCTTCCGCACAATCATGGCGTTTGCGATGGGTGTTGGGATCATCGAAGCTTACTTGCTCGGAACCATTACGCACGAAACGGCGAACTGGGTCGTAACGGGAGTCATGATCGGACTCGGCCTCCTCGTTCTTGGGCCGCTCATGAGCGTTTCGCAAAATGCTGTCGCTCAGTCCGTTGATCGTAAATACATCGGGATTGCCTCTTCTGTCGTCGGGTTCTGGCGAAGCATCGGCGGTGTAATGGGGGCTGCCATTACCGCTACGATCGTAAACAATGATCTAAAAGACAAAATGAAGGAA
>NZ_JARMMC010000051.1:0-5667 GCF_036216745.1 Fictibacillus sp. B-59209
GATGCACCGCTGCCGCAGCGTTCCTTGTCCTGCGGGACTAGCGTGACAGGTGAGACTCCCACAGGCGCATGCGCCAAGAGGCTCACCGCACGCCCCGCGGAAAGCGAGCACCCTGGAACGGAAATCAACAGCTTACAGACTTCTTGGACAGCCCCTCTTAGTTACGATGCCTTTTTCTTTGTGCTCTTTTTATCTTTTACTACTTCAAAAATCTGAACAGATCCTGCTTTAGAGACAATGGTCAGATCGTCTTTCTTTCCAAGCTGGATAACGCCCTTTTTGTTCCATACATTCTTTAGTACGAGATCATTCTTATCATCAAATGATTTCTTCAGTGTTACTTTTTCTTCACTTCCGTTGTTCAGAACAACAAGGAAGCGGTCATGCTTATTGTTTCTTTCATAAATGATGACTTGGTCATCAGAATACCACTCTTTATACTTTCCTGTACGGAGCGCAGGTTCATCGTTTCTCAGTTTAATTAGTTTCTTATAATACTGCTTTAAGGAAGCATTTTGATGCGCTTTATCCCATGGCATCATCTCTCGGAAATAGCGGTCCTTCCACTCGTCAACTTTGTTATGATCCTTGCTTTGTGATAAGCCAACCTCAGTTCCGTAGTAGATGATTGGTGCTCCTGGAAGTGTAAACTGCGCCGCAGCTGCCTGTTTCAGTTTGTTCACATCACCGCCAGACTCGAATAAAAAGCGCGGCATATCATGGTTGTCCAAGAACGTTCCCATCACATATTCTGAGTTGTATGTTTTTTGGTTCAAGCGGATCGCATCACTCAGTTCATTCATCGACTGCCCTTTTGCGAACACATCAAGCAATGCGCCCTGCATCGGGAAATCCAGAGCGCCGTCAAGCTTGCCGGAGTAAGTGTTGATCTTTTCACGGCTGTCCCAAACTTCTCCATAAATAAAAGCGTTCGGCTTAAGTTTTTTCACAGTATGCCTGAAATCCACCCAGAAGCTATAGCTTGGTCCCTTGGCATAATCGAGCCTGAAACCGTCGAAGCCAAGATCGTTCAGCCAGAAAGGAACGACTTTATTCATCATATAGCTCCGAGTTGCAGGATTGTCGTTGTTCAGTTCTGGAAGTTCTGTTACACCGTAGAACGTTTTATAGTCTGTCGGCCATTTCGTAAAGGTGTACCAGTTGTAATACGGGCTGTTTGTTCCATTTTTCAAGGCGTCCTGGAAGAACGGATGCTGGTTGGACGTATGGTTCGGAACAAGGTCATAAACCACTTTCATACCCTTTTTGTGTGCTTCTTTAATAATTTCCTTCATGAGTTTGTTGTTTCCAAAACGCGGATCAATCTTCATAAAGTCTGCCGGATGATAGCCGTGTGAATACGGCCCTTTGTAGATCGGCGAAATCCAGATGGTGTTGACACCAAGATCCTTAATGTAATCAATTTTATCCTTAACACCTTGAAGGTCGCCGCCCATCCATCCTTTTAACCGCTCATCATAGGAAAGGTTAGGATCAACAGGCTCATTGTTCATCGGATTTCCATCCATAAAACGGTCTACAAAAATATGATAGATGGAAGCATTTTTTGCCCATTCAGGAGATTTATAGTCATCTACATAATAGGCGAATTCGGTAGCGTCAGCAGACAGAATGCTGTTCGTGTCTGCAAACTGCGAACCTTCGCCGTCTGTATTCCAAACATCGATCTTGTATTTAATCCTTGTGCTGTCTTTTTGTTTTGGAATGGTTCCACTAAGCACAGACTTATATAATCCATCTCCAAGACTTGTTTTCGAGACAGCATACATTGGGACAAAAGTTCCGTTCTTTGCAATGCCCCTTTTCCCTTCAGGGGTGGAACCGTCTGTTGTAAAGTAGATTCCGCCTTTATTCACCTGCCCGTAATGCTCTACTGTCGTCTTGACCATTACATTTTCTTTATGGTTCGGAATGAAAGGCTTATAGTTAAAGTTATGCGTTACGCTCTTCGCAACCGGCACACCGCTCCATTTCTCTACTTCATCATTCACCGGCTCGCCCGCTTCGGTGAATACTGCTTTACGCGGTTCACTTTTTACCTCTTTATACTTTTCATCACCGAGCGCGTAATAATAGGAGAAGGATTGGCCGGGTTCACCTGTTAGCTGGATGCTATATTTCTGATCTCCCGCCTTTTTCAGGCTGGTTACTGAATAGTTATAACCGTTCAAGCTTGTCCCAACGGTTACATTCGCCCAGTCGGGTGTGGATTTTGGAACCGTCACGTTCAGTGTTACTTTCCCTTTGCCTTCTAAGAGATTTATATCTACTTTTCTTTCATCGTCCGGATGAAAGACGAAAACATAGCTTCCTGTCTGTGGTGGCGTAAACTCCAGATTGCTGCCATCCATCCACTGATCGTCTCTTACGTACTTAAACTCAAGCTTGCTGCCTCCGGTAAGCGGAATCGGATTGCTCTTCCATGTCCCATCCTGCTGCATTGTCAGCGGATTATTGTCAGAACCCCAATCCAATGGAGACAAACTTCCCCTTACTACCACTTTTTGATAGCTGCTCGCATCAGCCGTTTTAGGCAGCTGAACCAATACGGTCCCTAAAAGCAGCACCAATGACATCAATATGCCAAATCCCTTTTTCAAATAGACTCCTCCTTTTGAGCAGTTTGTGCAATTTTGCGCAAACGCTTTCACAAACCTTTACTAAAAGTTTAGCCGCGATGACAGAATTATGCAATAACTATTTTAATAAAAGGCTGTTTTCTAAAAGATTGTTGTTTTTGGGTCATATTTGTAAAGAGCCTTCATTGACAAGTTGAATGGAGTGTAAGGTGCGAGACTCCTGCGGGAGCAGCGGGACAGGTGAGACCCACAGGCGTAAAGTGCTCACATTACCCATCGCGGAAAGCGAGCATCCTGAAACGGAAATCAACCACTCCTAAGAGCAACAAAGTTTACGAAAACAGCCTAATAAAAAGAAAAAGGCCTGCAGACGAAATTACATCTGCAGGCTTTTTGATTATCCGATCTGCTCTAATAATTGATACGCTTCATCTACAGATTGCACATTCAATAACTCGTTTCTGAATACTTCATCCATGAGTTTGATAGAAAGCATCTGCAAAATTTTTAAATGTTCGTTTCCTGCACTTTCTTCCGGCACGGCAATCATGAACACCAACTGGGCGTTTTCTCCATCAACGCTGTTCCAGTCTACACCAGTCCGGCTCAGGCCAAAAGCAACTCTTGGAGAGGTGACAGCATTTGATTTCCCATGAGGGATCGCCACCTTAAAACCAATGCCTGTGCTTCCTTCCTTCTCCCGCTTTTCAATCGCTTTTTTAAACTTACGCTTGGATTTCAAAGCATCGGACTGTTCCAGCTTCTCAATCATATGGTCGATCACTTCATTTTTTGTTGAACCCTTCAAGTCAACATCAACCAGGTCTTTGTTCATCAACTCTGTCAGTTTCATGCTTGTCACTCCCTGTTAAGCTACGTTTTTCTTTAATGTATTAACCAAGAACGCTGTTACGGCAACGCCCGCTATAATGCCGATAAAGTACATGAGCGGATGGCTGATCGCACCTAGCACCGCAACAATCGGTCCTCCATGAGGTACGTTGTTTCCGACATGGCCGAGCATAGCGATTGTAGAAGCGACCATCGACCCTGCCATAATACTTGGAATAACACGCAGCGGATCTTTTGCCGCAAACGGGATAGCACCTTCTGTAATTCCGACGAGACCCATTGCCAATGCTGCTTTCCCGGCTTCCTGTTCCGCTTTTTCGTATTTTTTCTTATTGAGCAATGTAGCAAGACCCATTCCAAGCGGCGGAACACAAATCGCTGCCGCAATTGAACCCATGATATGAACATTTCCTTGTCCGATCATACTCGCTCCAAAAAGGAACGCTACTTTATTCACCGGGCCGCCCATATCAAAGGAAATCATGGCACCTAGAATCAGTGCGAGGATAATGCTTGAAGCGCCCTGCATGCCATTAAGGAAGGCGGTGAGCCAATCCATCAGGCTGGCAATCGGTGCACCTACTACAAAAATAAACAAGCTGGCAACAACAAGTGAAGCAAGTAAAGGAATAACCAGAATTGGCATAATCGGCTGGATGACCCTCGGAACCTTCCAGGACTTGATCCACTTCGCAACATAACCGGCAACAAAACCAGCCAAGATGCCTCCAAGGAATCCTGCACCTGCTTCACTTCCATAAAAGCTTCCGTTAGCGGCGATATAACCGCCGATCATCCCTGGAGCAAGCCCCGGGCGGTCCGCAATACTCATGGCGATGAAACCAGCGAGAATCGGCACCATAAACGTAAAGCCCGCGGAACCGACATCCATGATCTGCTTCCAGACCGAATCTTTCGGAATCTGGAGTCCGCTGTCCGTCGGATGTCCTCCGATTGCCAAGGACAAAGCGATCAGCAGCCCGCCGACCGCAACAAACGGAATCATATAGGAAACACCGTTCATCAAGTGGCGGTAAAATGGATTCTGCTTATCTTTACGTTCCTGCTTCACTTCATTGATGGACTTCATGTCACCCTTATACTCCGGCACATCTCCAGTTTCAAAACGTTTGATAAGTTCCTGTGCTTTATGAATTCCATCCTGTACACCTGTGACGAGTACTTTTTTTCCAACAAACCGGCTCTTATCCACCGCTTTATCTGCAGCAATAATAATACCGTCCGCCTGCTGGATCTCTTCTGGAGTGAATTCATTTTCCACCCCGATGGACCCTTGGGTTTCTACCTTTATTTCAACTCCTAACGCTTCGGCTCCCTTACGCAAACTTTCGGCCGCCATATACGTATGAGCAATCCCATTAGGACACGAAGTAATTCCTAATAACTTCATTTTCCGTACCTCCGCTGTTCATTAGTCTGTCATATCTATGAACCAATTGTAGCTCAGTAAATACGGGAAATAGATTTTTTATTTACCGTAAGTTCCGGCAAAAATGAATTATATAAAAGCGTTTTCAATTATGATTGCTGCAGGAATTCGAATGATTTAGCCGAATGTAATGAATCGGTAAATTTTCTCAATACTTTTTAAAGGACTGAAATCATGGGATATATTATGGACTTGCGAAAATTGATCGGAAGCCGGCCGATAGTTATGACAGGTGCTTGTGTACTTTTATTGAATGCTGAGGGACAGCTGCTGCTTCAGCATCGGAAAGATAACGGTTTATGGGGCTTGCCGGGCGGCTCATTAGAACCTGGAGAGACCCTTGAGGATGCGGCGAAAAGAGAGCTCTTTGAAGAAACAGGATATTCGGCCTGCAGCCTTGAACTGCTTCACGTGTTTTCCGGTGAAGAGTTTTATTATCAATATCCTCATGGAGACGAGGTATATAACGTTGTCGCTGCTTATATCTGTACAGACTATGAAGGTAGTACCGTAATTGACGGGATTGAAGTACAGGATGTTCGCTTCTTTGATTTGAACCATCTTCCCGAAGCGATGGGCGGCCCTGACCCGCTTGTCATCGACTATTACATGCGAGATCGATCATTTTGATAAAGAAGGGGCTGTCCAGAAAGTCGAAAATTGACCTTCAGGCAGCCCCTTTTTGGCTTGAAAAATCTTCAATGAAAAGTTAATTGAAGTGGAAGATGCGAGACTCCTGCGGGACTAGCGTGACAGGTGAGACTC
>NZ_JARMMC010000052.1:0-1346 GCF_036216745.1 Fictibacillus sp. B-59209
CAATAATTGAACATTTTTAAGCTGGGCGTTCAATGCTGGTGAATCCGCATCATTATTGTCTGCCAGCCCTGCCGCACTTCCACTGGATTCCACCGGATTCGGTAGAAAAACCTGCCCTGAACCTGTTGCTTTTTGGTTAAGATCCTTTTTCTCTATTAATCTCCCATTGCCCGCATGGACGATCGCTTCCCAGGCCCCAAATGGTTCATTCGCATGAATCACGACTTTATACACAGGAATGGCTTTGCCGTTTTGAATCACATAGCCAAACGTGTTCTCGGTCGTGCCCCACTTACCTTTTCCTTTGTCATTGATATAGGCAGCAGCCTTTGTCTCAGCCTGCTCCTTTGTAAGCTTGTCCGGCGCACGTTCAACTGAGTTATATGGTGTATAATCTGAGACTATCAAACTGACATGTCCATCAAGATCGACTGTCGCAGTAAGCTGCTTGGAGAAAACAGGTGAACCGTTTACCATCTGCTGATAACGCACATAGCTGCCGGCAGCTGTTGAAATGGTCGTAACATAGTCCAGGCCTGAGAGATCATTTGAAAGGTTGTACTTAGCGGCATTCCTTTTTAAAAAGTCATCTGCAGAAGATTTCGCGCTTAATGATTGAGCGTTTACAGCATCTCCTCTTAAAGCAGGGCTGTTTCCATGCTGAAAAGAAGGCATACTGACTGACAATAATATCACGGCCGCGGCCGCCAATGCCATGTTCCTCTTTTTCATTCACCTGTCTCCTCGCTATCATAATTTTCAGACAATTTAATTTTACTCCCGGAGGTGACATGCAAGCAATAGACTTATTTATCTATTTTATTGTAATACTGGATATTATTTGAATATATCTACAAGAAGGATTGATCGACCGTGCCGTTTCACGTGACTTGCCTATTGGAGTAAGTATCCCGATTGAGGGATATGAAGACAAAAAGGTGTATGTCTGGATTGAAGCGGTGTCAGGCTATTTTTCTGCCAGCCAATTATGGTCACAGGAGACTGGCAATGAGGATTCACTCTTTTGGAAGGAAGACACGATCACGTATTATGTCCATGGCAAGGATAACATTCCGTTCCACACCATCATCTGGCCTGCCATCCTGCACGGAACTCAAAATCCCGCCCTTCCCCGTCACATTGTTTCGAATGAATATTTGACACTGGAGAAGAAAAAATTATCCACGAGTAAAAATTGGGCGGTCTGGGTTCCAGACATTCTGGAGAGGTACCATCCGGATTCGATCCGCTACTTCCTAACGATCAATGCACCCGAAAACCGGGATACTGATTTTTCATGGAGAGAGTTCATCTATAGCCATAACGGCGAACTGCTTGGCGCCTAC
>NZ_JARMMC010000053.1:0-835 GCF_036216745.1 Fictibacillus sp. B-59209
ATCCCATGCATAATCTTTTCCTCCCCACTCCAGTCCAAGCAGAAGCAGGACGGTAGAGGAAACGAGCAGTAATGTTCCTAAGTAATCAACCTTAGGTTTAAAGTCAGATTTGGATTCTTTTAGAGCGATGGCCAGCGTAACAATCGAAAGCAAACCAAAAGGAACGTTCACGTAAAAGCACCATCTCCAGCCTAATAAGGAAGACTCGGAAATCCATGTGCCGATCTGCGGCCCCAGAACGGAGGAGATTCCAAAGATACCTGCAAATATACCCGACATTTTAGCTGCTTGCTTCGGATCGGTTGAGACTGAATAGATAATCGTAAAAGAAATAGGGAAAATTGCACCTGACCCGATACCCTGAATGACACGGTAAAAGATCAGCTGGTCGATGTTCTGGGCGGTTCCGCACAGAGCGGATCCAATCAGAAACATGCTGATACCAATCAAATAGAACAGCTTTCGTCCAAATAAATCGCTCATCTTCCCAAAAACGAGCATTGTACTGGTCGCTGACAGCATATAGGCTGTGAAAATCCAGCTCATTTTGTCAAAACCGCCGATGTCTTTGATCACTTGACTGATACTGGCTGAAACAATTGTGTTATCCAATGAAGACATGAAAAGCCCCAATGCCATTGCCAGCACGACGAACCCCATTCTTTTATCTTGAGCCATACCCTCACCACTTCCCCTTTATATTCAATAAATACCATTAATTAGAATACCATCATCATGGAGGGCTGAACAGTTAAATTTTTATAAAGCTCTATTCTAACAAATTGTTGCATTGAGAAGATTTTTTATAAAAAGTCTTCATTGACAAATTGATTGG
>NZ_JARMMC010000054.1:0-2929 GCF_036216745.1 Fictibacillus sp. B-59209
TCAGGGATTTTGTTTATTAAAGGTTCTCAACCCCATTAACAACATGTCCCTCCTGTTTGTTTTTTATCTTAGAAATGTACACTAATCAAATATCAAATTATGATTTGATCCTTTTCCATCAGTTACTTTCTGCCTGATTAATTCTAAAGATATTTCCTGCTAACTGCTGATTTTCCGTTTGAAAAAATTAGAATCTTTTGGGATAAATTGCACTTAACATATTATTCAGACCGAACAGTGATGCTTATAAGGTGGCAAAAACGATCTGGTATTAAGGAAAAGCGTCATGAGTCCAGTTTTGGACTTATGACGTTTCTTTTATATAGATAATTTAAGAAAGTGCCTGAAACAGTCCAATCATACTCTATGTGGTTTCCCCGTTTTCTACAATTTAATCGTCTGAGAATTGGTAAACTGGTAATCATAACATAATTTGTACAGTTCTATTAATTCGATCTCATCCGGCACCCTCGGATTATTGCCGGGACTTCCGCTAGCCAAGGCGTCTCTGGCCATCTTTTCTAGACTTTTCAAAAATTGCTCCTCCTGAATTCCCCATCCTTTCAAACTAGGAATATCAAGCTCGAGGCAAAGGGCTTTCATTTCTTCCACCAGTTTTTCCGCAGTTTCCCGTTTTGTAAGCCCTTTCGTTTCTTTAAAAATTAAATCCCCGATGTCTGCGAGCCTCTCATAGCAAGCATCTAGACTATACTCCAAAACAGCAGGAAGAAGCATCGCATTTGAAATGCCATGTGGCACATGGAACAGTGCACCGATCGGTCGGGACATTCCATGAACTAAGCAGACCGATGCATTGGAAAATGCCATTCCTGCCTGGAGGGCAGCAAATGACATTTTTTTCTTTGCTTCTATATTTTGAGGATCATGATAGGCATCTCGTATACTTTCCATAATGTGCCCAATGGCGGATAACGCTAATGAATCGGTAAAAGGATGGGCACGTCTTGAAAGATATGCTTCAATCGCGTGAGTAAGGGCATCAATTCCGGTTGCTGCAGTTATACTTTTAGGTGAAGAAATGGTTAGGACCGGATCTACAATCGCTGCTGCCGGCATAAATGCGGGCTGCTTAATCATCATTTTAATATCATGTACGGTATCGGTTATGATTGTTACATCAGTTGCTTCAGATCCGGTCCCAGCTGTGGTAGGAATAGCAATTAATGGAACGGCTGACTTCTGTGCAATCTTTCGGCTATTCATATAATCGCTGATGGATCCTCCATTTGTACCAAGAACGGCAACCGCTTTTGCTGTATCAATACAACTTCCTCCACCTAAGCCAATAATAACGTTGCAGCATTCCGCTTTAAGCTTTTCCAGAGCTTCATAAACAAACGTATCTGTCGGCTCAGAATTGATGTCTAAATACATGACTGAGGATATTCCTGATTCTGTTAAATAATGCTGGCATTCTTCAACATACATCAGCTTTTCCATCATTCGGTCGCTGATGATGAGTGCTTTGTTTCCGAGTTTAGACGTTTCTTCCCCCACTTTCTTAAAAGAATGTTGTCCGTAGAGTATAGTTCTTGGCATTTGCAGAACTGAAACCATAATAGCTACCCCCTTCTTAACAATGCTTTCTTCCATGCGTATTGCTTCGACAAGGTTAAGGAGATACCCTTCCTGGCTTTTCCCGATCTTTCTTTTGCTGCGCTGTTATTTGTAACGCATGAAAAATAGAGCTAAATGTTCGTTAGCTCTACTTGAATTGTTTTACTTATTTTGTTTCAGGCTCAGTTTTATTTCCTCTTCCACTAAGTCATAAAGACTAACAGATATAGCAGAGTTTCTTATACATTTAAGATCTTCAAGCTGAACCATCATGTTCCTTGCTTCCGCCAAATAAGAGATTGCTTCCCTCATTTTCTCTTTATAAGGTTTGGTTGTTCTTTCGATTTCTGCAGCGAACTTTTCATCCGTACCAGGTGTAATACAAGTTTCGTACATATCAATGATTTCATCTGTTTCTCGTTCAGGGTCATATTCATGAGGTGCTGTACTATCAAATATTGCAATGCCTTTTTCACGAAGGATGACCATGTCTAAACTGTTTGGATCAAATCCGCAGTGGTAAATCTCAACGTCATATCCTTTTTCTTCACCAGCAGCTGCAATCTTCTTCAGCATTGTTGATTTCCCTGATCCCGCTCTGCCTTTAATAAAATAACGTTTACAAATATCTTCTGTTAGACTTTGAATATAGTCAACTGCGCCATTTGGAGTTGCAGCACCTAGGAAACGATGTTTTACATTTGAAGTTTTTTCAGCAGTCTCCTCTCCATAGAAAAGGTCAATAAGCTCATTCGTCAATTGATTGGCTTTAGCAAAACTCATGTTAGCGATATAGATATCTTCAATGTCATCATGTGCTTTAAGTGATTCTGCAAATGTTGTATATGCTTTTTGAAATTTTGCGGAAATATCCATATTAAGCTGATGGATTTCATCATTATGTTCAGAAAGATATTTAGTGGTCCTTTCACTTTCAAGAATGGTTATTTGCAAATTTTCGCTTGCTGCCTGTTTGAGAATCTCAGGCACTGCATCGTCAATAATTCCAACACCGGCATCAGGAACAATTAACCCTTCTGTCCATTCATTATTAGATGCACAATGCAAATATTCAATAGTATGTCCTTCTGCTCTTAATGTTTCACCTATTGTATTTATGAATGCAGATTTATCTGATCGTAATCCCCCTTGAAGCAAAAACACACGATTCAAACCCCTTAATGCGGAGTCATAAAGACTAATATATCCTTTAGCTGTATTTCCACCTGCATAATAATGAAGCACTTTTCCACCCATACAATCACCCTTTCCCTTTTCTGCTAACATATGTTCACCATGAATAAGGGTGAATGCCTACCTTTAAAAAGATAAAGCTCTTTTCTAAAAGATT
>NZ_JARMMC010000055.1:0-884 GCF_036216745.1 Fictibacillus sp. B-59209
ATAACACTGTTACGTTTGTAAATACAGTATATGTAAATTTATTTTATTGGTGCCAGGCACCGGCTTTTGACTCTTGTGTAATCGCAGTGCCTGGCACCAAAAACAACAAAAAGCGGCAGAACATGATATTCTGCCGCTACCCTATTTTTTCATTAAGTTACAACTGTTCTTTAGCTTCCTGCTGCTTTGTTTTGCTCAAGAGCGGCTGGCTTGATCTGGATCTTTCTTTGGCCATCTTTTTCTTCTGGCACATCCAGCGTTGAAAGATTCCAGTGACCTGGCAGTGCCCCCTCCAGCTCTTTTACATCTTCAGCACTCATTTTCAGTGAAACAATGCCCTCTTCACTGACTTCCAATCCATGGCCATCCTTGAAACCAAAGCGTATCTTCAAATAGTTCCTCAATCCATTGATCGTCAGGAATTTAAATTCGTAGCCATGATAGATCGCTTCTTTTACTTCTTCTTCATGCTGTTCAGCATACGAAAACATGTACTCCCAATCCAAGTTTTCTCCCGCTGGCCGTAAGGCTTTCACATCTTTTTCTTTCAGTGCGCGAAACAGTGTTTCGTTATCCAGCCCGGCTGCTCTGGAAAGTTCTATTCTTAGACCAGCAGGCATCGGCAGCCTGGATATTGTTTTTTTCAATGTGATACCCCCTACTAGAAATAATTTATGAATGCAGACCGTCTTTAAAATATTCGGCTAACGTTTGCTGAAGCGTACCTTTAGTTGCCGCGTGCTCATCAAACGAAACATCCAAATGAATCATTTTCCTGACGAGTTCCGCACGCAGACCCGTAATGACCGCCTCACATCCCATCAATGAAACGCCGCTCAGTACTCTTTGAAAATGGTGGATCACATCAATATCCATATCTGTAA